>CAZPPO010000012.1:0-6337 GCA_964588475.1 uncultured Eubacteriales bacterium | reverse complement strand
CGCCTCCCGTATATATAAACAAGTCGCATTTTTGGATTTTAAGGAGCTCTGCTGCGGTCGGCTCGTATGTATGACTCTCTGAGCCCGGGGCGATTAGCTGTGTGATTTTAACTTTTTCTCCGCCTATCTGCCTCACAAAATCGTATGGCGGAAAATTTGTGACAATAACCTCAAGCTTATCTTCATCGCTTGAGTTTGACGCATAATCGCACGCGGGGAAACAGGTAATCATACAAACAATCAGAAAAAGAGACATTGTTATATAAAAATATTTTTTAAGCATTATTATATTTCCTTTTTTTATTATTTGTAAAAGTAAAGAATAACCGTCCTTTTTGGGCGGTTTCTCCCTATTAAATAATCATATTACTTGCTTTGTTTTATAGCTTATGGGAGATATTTTATAAAAAAAGCGTATTGGTTTATAAGAAGTCATTTTCATTAGGACAAATATGACACAAACAAAGGCTGTAAACAACACGCTTCTTTTAAATTTATCAAATATCCCGTCAACAGACTGAACCATGGAGCAAATTTTACAGTTTACGTCGTGACAAATATGAGCATGGGTATAGAAAGAAACAAGCACAAAGGCCGACATTATAATCGACAACATATATAAAAACCATATAATCAGTACAAGATTCTTATTTGCAGTGTTCATATTTTACACCCACAGTCAAAGATTCTTACCTTTTGTTGTTTCCTGCGCCTTGTCCGGGAAAACGCTTGTTATTGCGATTACGATTATCTCTCCCATGAGATTGATTGCCGGCGTTGCTGTCGTTTTCCGGAACAAGCCCTTCAATTTCAATGAGAGCATCTCGGCGGGAGAGGTTGATTCTGCCTTGGTCATCAATTTCCGTGACCTTAACTATTACGTGGTCGCCCACATTTACACAGTCCTCAACTCTTTCGACTCGCTTCACATCAAGCTTGCTTATGTGAACTAAGCCCTCTTTGCCCGGAGCTATTTCAACGAAGGCTCCGAATTGCATAAGGCGAGTTACTATTCCTTTATAAACCGCACCGATTTCAGGGTCTTTAGCAATTGTTTCAACTAATTCGAGAGCCCTTTTTCCGTCGTTGATGTCAAGAGCTGTGATAAATATTGAGCCGTCTTCCTCCACATCAATCTTACAATTGCAATCCGCACAAATTTTTTGAATTACCTTGCCCTGCTTACCGATAACATCGCCGATTTTTTCAACATCAATCTTGGTCATCAGCATCTTCGGCGCATATTTTGAAAGCTCCTTGCGAGGTTCGCTTATGACCGGAAGCATTATCTTGTCAAGAATATAAACTCTTGCGTCATAGGTTTTTGCTAAAGCCTCCTTGATAATTTCGGGAGTAAGCCCGTGAATTTTCAAATCCATCTGTATTGCCGTAATACCCTTATGTGTGCCTGCTACTTTGAAATCCATATCTCCGAAGAAATCCTCAAGACCTTGAATATCAACCATAGTAATAAAACGGTCTCCCTGTGTAACAAGGCCGCATGAAATACCCGCCACGGGAGCCTTAATCGGGACGCCCGCAGCCATAAGCGCAAGTGTTGAGCCGCAAATTGCTCCTTGAGATGTGGAGCCGTTAGACGAAAGAACCTCGGAAACAAGTCTTATAGTGTAAGGAAATTCCTCAATCGGGGGAATTACCGGAATAAGAGCCTTCTCGGCAAGTGCGCCGTGACCGATTTCACGCCTTCCAGGACCTCTGCCGGGCTTTGTTTCCCCAACGGAATAAGATGGGAAATTGTAATGGTGTATATATCTTTTTTCTTCTTCCTGGTCAATCCCGTCGAGAAGCTGGGCATCTCTTGCCGTGCCGAGAGTTGTGACGGTTAAAACCTGAGTTTGACCTCTTGTAAACATACCCGAGCCATGAACTCGCGATAAAAGGTCAACCTGTGCATCAAGCGGGCGTAAATCATTGATTTTTCTGCCATCAACGCGCTTGCCCTCGTCAAGAAGCCAGCGGCGAACGATACTTTTTTGAAGCTTATAAAGACAATCGTCAATTTTACCGACCTCATCGGGAAATTTCTCATCAAACTCGTTGTGAACGGCACTATAAACAGGCTTTAACCTCTCATCTCTTACCCTCTTGTCATCGGTATCCAAAGCTTTTTCAACACTCTCTTGCGCAAAGGCCTCTACAGCCTCATACAGCTCCTTTGAGGGGTCATTTGAAGGAAAATCGATCTTTTGTACTCCGATTTCTTGTTTTATAGCATTTATAAACTCAACAATTTTTTTGTTTTCTTCGTGGGCGAACATAATTCCGTTGAACATTACGTCATTGGACACTTCGCTCGCGGTCGCTTCAATCATAGCGACGAGATTTGCAGTGGAAGCCACTGTTACCGCCATTTCAGAATCTTCTCTTTGCTGTGATGTCGGATTTATAATATACTGACCGTCAATCATACCTAAGGAAACGCTCGAAACAGGACCGTCCCACGGAATTGAAGAAATTGAGAGAGCTACCGAAACACCCCACATAGCAGCAATTTCAGGCAGGCAGTCAGGGTCTACCGACATTACAGTTGCTACAACCGCAACATCATTTCTCATATCCTTTGGAAATAGCGGACGAATAGGTCTGTCAATAACGCGCGAGGCAAGAGTTGCCTTTTCGCTTGCCCTGCCCTCGCGGCGTTGGAATGAACCCGGAATTTTCCCTACGGAATAAAGCTTCTCCTCAAAGTCAACCGAAAGCGGGAAAAAGTCAACTCCCTCACGCGGCTTATCGGACATGGTTGCCGTACACAGCACGTTCGTCTCACCATAGCGTACCAAGCATGAACCTCCGGCAAGCTGCGCCATTTTGCCTGTTTCTATCACAAGCGGTCTGCCGGCGACAGTAGTCTCAAATACCTTAAATTTTTCAAACATGTTTCTACCTCTTTTTTATTTATTTCAACGAAGAACATGCTTAGCAACAAATAAAACCATTCGTTATCACGAATACTTTTATTTATCGCTAAAAAATGTCCCCGATGATTTTTAAGTCTTAACTCCTGTAAAAGGGGCAAGCGCTTATGCGCCCGCCCCACGTTTTTTACTTACGGATACCGAGCTTAGCGATAATTTCACGATATCTCTCAATGTCATTATCCTGCAAATACTGAAGAAGATTTCTTCTGTGACCGACCATCTTTAAAAGCCCTCTGCGGGAGTGATGATCCTTTTTATGAGATTTAAGATGCTCAGTTAAATCACTTATTCTTTTGGTGAGAACGGCAATTTGTACCTCAGGCGAACCTGTATCTCCTTCATGTGTTGCGTATTGCTCGATTAAAGCGGTTTTTTCTTCTCTTGTCATAATATCACCTCATTAATAAATTTCCGAGTATCCCAGAAAGAGGCAGGTGATCACATTTACAATGTTTACTCCACCTTCCGAGAAGCAAGGAAGCTCGTGTATTATATCACAGCGTTCTTAGTTTGTAAAGTATTAACAGAATTATTCATCGTCCTCATCGTGAGAGCAGCCGCAATCGCAGCCTTCGTCAATGTCAAATTCAAGCTTTTTGCCGCAGGAAGGGCATTCGATATAATCCTCATCGACCATTTCGTTGTCAACGCAAAAATCCTCGCCGCAGGAGGGACATGTTAATTCAAACATCCCGTCATCATCATATTCCTCGTCGAGATCCTCATAAACAAAGGATTCCAATTCGTCCAAATCCTCATCAACTGCATTAAGATGCTCTTCGAGAAGCTCCACGGTATCGTCGATATCGGTAACCGTAAGAGCAAGGTCATCAAGAATATCAAAAATCGCCTTAAATACCTTTGTTTCTTTTGTCTGATCGTCAAGCTCAAGTCCTTCTGCAAGTCCTTTCAGATATGCTACCTTTTCCGTTAATGTCATAATAATTGCTTTCCTTTCGCGGTGCAAGCACCTATTTATTATTTATGCGCGTGACATATATTCGCCTGTTCGGGTGTCAACATTTATCATTTCACCCTCGTCTATAAATAAGGGCACTCTTATTTCGGCCCCCGTCTCAAGCTTTGCGGGTTTTGTTGCGTTAGTAGCTGTGTCACCCTTAAATCCGGGGTCCGTCTTAGTTACCTGAAGGGTTACAAATGTAGGGGGTTCTACTCCAAAAACATTACCTTTGTACGAAAGAATTTTACAAACCATATTTTCTTTTACAAACTTAAAATTATCGTTAAGCTTTTCAGCATCAATCGGAATCATTTCATAGCTTTCGGTATCCATAAAATAGTAAAGCTCCCCGTCCTGATACGAGTACTGCATATCTTTTCTTTCAATATATGCAGTCGGAAATTTGTCCGCCGGGTTGAACGTGCGCTCTGTTACGCTTCCTGCGATAACATTTCTAATTTTAGTGCGTACGAAGGCTGCTCCCTTTCCGGGCTTTACATGCTGAAATTCTATTACCGAATATACATCCCCGTCCATTTCAAAGGTAATACCGTTCCTGAAATCTCCTGCTGATATCATAAAATATGCTCCTTTTAGTTTATGTTTACCTTTTAATTCTATACTATATCATAATAATTTTCAACAGTAATTCTTCTATTGTTTATAATTATCAAATATTATCTTATGAAATAAGCCTTTCTACTTAACATTTACCCTTTTTTTAATCAGGAATGTAGCCGCAGCACAAAGACATAGAGAGAAAACAATCAAAAAAAAGTAGCGGGAAAGCTCAAAGGACATAGCACCTAATTCCTTTTGCCGAGCAATAAAAGAATCTAAAAAAGTGAATACTACAGATTTTTTGTAAATAACCGCATTGAGATTTATCAGCCTACCGATTTTATTTGCAATGGAAGTTAAAAATCCTGTTATAATAGTAAAAATAAGAATGCTTCCTATGGTGCCGAATTTGTCCGCTCCCGAAATATTAACAATACTCACGGCTATTATAAGGCTTGAAACCATAAACAAAATAGTAATAAGTCCTGTAATTGATTTCATTATTAAATACAATTCAAGCGTCTCTCTGCCGGGCAAGCCCATAGTCTCCATCTGCTGCCATAAATCCGTTACGGCTTGCATTCCCCTTTGCCCCAATATATAAATGAAAAGAATAGCATTTGATACGATGAAAGCGATATAGCTTATCAGTATAAACAAAACCCCCGTTAAGGTCTTTGAAAACACTATTTGCCATTCCTTTACGGGAAGCGTCAAGGTAAGATAACCGACATTGCCGTATACGCTCTTATTAAATATGGAAATGACGGCAAAAAACGTAAAAATCAAAATTACAACCATTATTATACTTAAAGCTAATGAGGACAACGCCTTAATAGCGCCGGATTTAGCAAGCACCCCGAACATCATTAAGGCTATTGCCGCTAATGCCGCAAAATAAACATTGGCAACGATATAAAAACCCGTCTTTATATCGTTTTTTATCAGCTTACCAAGCATCATGGCGGAAAACCTCCTTAAATGCCTCTTCAATAGAAACCCCTCGGCTTTTTATGTTTTCTACACTATCGTCAACAAGGACCTTTCCCTTTCCCATAAAAATGACTCTCTGGAACATCTGCTCAAGGTCATTAATAAGATGAGTCGCCATTAATATTACAGAGTCTTTTGAATGGTTCTGAAGAATAAAATCGAGTATTGCCTCTCTTGCGGCAGGGTCTACACCTGCAAGCGGTTCGTCCAAAAGATAGAGCTTCGCTTTTCGTGACATAATAAGCGAGAGCATAAGCTTCTCCTGCATGCCCTTTGACATTGTCTTTATTTTGTCTTTGCTTGACAAAGAAAACTTCTCAAGCAGAGCCTCTGCCTTTTCATAATCAAAGTCAGCATAAAAATCCTTGAATAATAATAAAGCCTGTCCGGCGTTCATCCAATCGTAGAGAAATATTCTGTCAGGCAAAAATGCTACAACCTGCTTTGTTTCGGGCGACGGTGATTTTCCATCAATCAAAACGCTCCCGTTATAATCGTGAATAAGGCCTGCTATAATCTTCAATAAAGTCGTTTTCCCGCAACCGTTAGGACCGAACAGACCTATTATCTGACCCTTAAATAGCTCAACGCTCAGGTCGTCGAGAGCTGTTTTTCTTGCGTACGACTTTCTGATGTTTTTTATGTTTACTAAGGTATCAGACATTTTATGCAGTCCTTTCGCTAAATATTTAATAATTTTTAGTATACTTCAGTGGGAAAAATATGTCAATTAATTTAAACGCTTATCAAGTTTAGTATTCTCATTGCGTTTTGATATAGTATGCCTCTTTTTTCTTCATCTGTCAGACTTAAAGAATTAATTGTTTCAATTTCCCTCGCGGCATCGCTCCAGGGAGAGTCAGAGGCAAACAATATCTTTTCG
>CAZPPO010000011.1:10473-20514 GCA_964588475.1 uncultured Eubacteriales bacterium | reverse complement strand
GCAATTGCAAAGCCGCAAGATCAGGATCATTAACTCTTCCAATTAAAGACTGTGTGAGAAACTCAATTCTTTCTTGCACTTGGAGAGAAGTAACCGGCATATTTTCTTTTATACCCTGAGCGTAAATTTTTGATTTTGAAATAAACAATAACTATTTTAACAAAGACGAATTAACAGATTTTATTGTTTACGATAAAAACGTATTTTTTAAGGGTTGCTGTAATAACTGTATCAAGGGTAAGGAAAAGGATAAAAATTGAGCTAATACTCAATAATATAAAAATTACAGGAAAGAAGGGTAAAGAAATATGGCACAAGAAAGACAAAAATTCTACATATGCAAACACTGCGGGAACGTAATAAGCTTTATTGAAAATTCAGGTGTACCCGTAATCTGTTGCGGCGAAAAAATGACACAGCTTAAGGCAAACACATCTGATGGTGCGCAAGAAAAACATGTACCTGTCATAAAAACACATGGGAGCACGGTCACTGTTGAGGTAGGCAGCACACTCCATCCAATGGTTCCCGAGCATCACATCAGCTGGATTTATATCCAAACCTCAAAAGGAGGGCAGCGTAAGGTCCTTGACCCGGTAGGCAAGCCCGAGGCTACATTTTTATTAACGGATGACGACAGACTTGAAATAGCTTATGAATACTGTAATCTTCACGGACTTTGGAAGGCAGAGGTCTAAGTAAAAAAAGAGAGGTAATATAATGAAAGATTTAAAAGGAACAAGAACGCAGGCAAATCTTATGGCAGCGTTTGCGGGAGAAAGTCAGGCAAGAAATAAATATTCCTATTATGCAAGCAAGGCAAAAAAGGACGGCTATGAGCAAATTGCACAGCTTTTTTTGGAAACAGCAGAAAATGAAAAGGAGCATGCAAAGCTTTGGTTTAAACTTTTGCATAATGGCATACAGGATACAGTGACAAACCTTAAGGATGCCGCACAGGGCGAGAATTATGAGTGGACTGATATGTACGCAACCTTTGCAAAGCAAGCCCGCGAGGAAGGCTTTGAGGAAATTGCAAAGCTTTTTGATGGCGTTGCCGCAATCGAAAAGCATCATGAGGAAAGATACCTTAAGCTGCTTGAAAACATTGAAGAGGGAATTGTATTTACAAGAGACGGGGATAAAATCTGGAAGTGCAGAAACTGCGGACACATTCATATAGGTAAAGAGGCTCCCGAGGTTTGCCCTGTTTGTGTTCATCCAAAGGCATATTTTGAAATTATTGCTGAGAATTATTGAGAGGAATTATTATGAAAAAATACAAATGCACTATTTGCGGTTATATTTATGACGAGGCCTCAGGAGATCCCGACAACGGTATTGCTCCTAAAACAAAATTCGAGGATTTACCGGAGGATTGGGTTTGCCCGATTTGCGGTGCGACTAAAGACGATTTTGAATTACAATAAAACGACATGCCGAAGCTCAATAGCTTCGGCAGTTTTTTTAAGCATTTGCGTACTCAAACAGTAGCTTAACAAAAATCCTGTAATTTTCTTCGAGAACGTCCGGCGGAGTTTGGTGGTCCACACTCGGGATAAACCCGCCACTTCTTATTGCGGGAAGAAGTCTTTCAAATTCCTCCCGCATCGCTTTTTCACCCTTATGCATTATAGTTTTATCATATCCGCCTATCATAAGCCATCGAGGATGGTTTTCTCTTATTCGGTTGATATCAACTCCCGCCATTCTTTCAAGAGGAAGGCAGCCGTCAATGCCGCACTCGATAAACCAGGGAATCAGAGGCTCTACCTGACCATCGGTATCAATAAGAACCTTTGTGCCGTTATTCTTTATAAGAGGCGTCAGCTCATTGTAACAAGGCTTCATAAATTCATTGAATAGCTCATAAGAAAGCATCGAGCCGTGATTATAAGACATATCCTCGGCAAATGTCATAAATTCAGGAGAAAGAACATTGTATATTACCTGAAGAGTGTCTCTATGAAACCCAACTAAATCGGAATTAATTTCCCTTAACAAATCAGGTTCATCATAAAAGGAATAGAAATGATTTTCTATTCCCAACAGTGTTCTTGGAAACCAAAAGAAACCCTCTAAAGTAAACCATACCGCAATTTCTCCCGAATCGTGGGCAGCCTTTACTGATTTAAGATTATTTTCAAGTTTTTTTAAATTTTCTTCTGGATAAAGAAATTCTTTTATTTTCTTGTATTCTTTATATGATTTAATAATTGAAGCTCCATGAAACGCGGCACAAGGGCACTGACTATTGCGCGGAGAAATCCAGAATTGCTCATGCTTGTCAAGGGAAAAGAATTTAAAGAGCTCCAGCTTTCCTTTTGGGCACAGCGGATTGTGCTTTCTCCAATTATCTACTGTTTTGTCCCACCATGATGCCCATTCTATAACGGGCAGACGCTCGGGTTTTGAAAAATTAAGTACCGCCTTAAAATTTTCCCTGTTACTCATAAAAATCTCCTTATTTATCAGATATTGTTTTCGATTGACTTTAAGGGATATTTAGGTTAGAATTTAACAAATTTATGTCGGAGGCAGAATATGGATTATCTTGATTTTATCAAAGCGGCCGCAAATGTCAAGCCTTCAAAACGCCAGCTTTATACTTTTTCACAGGTAGGCTTTTACGCTTTTATTCATTTTGGTCCGAATACATATACTAACCTCGAATGGGGCTCAGGCACTGAAAGTCCTCAAATATTTAATCCTGTTGAGCTTAATTGCGATGAATGGGTAGATGCTATTAAATCAGCTGGAATGAAGGGTGTCGTAATTACTGCAAAGCATCACGACGGATTTTGCCTTTGGCAATCAAAATACACTGAGCATTGTATGAAAAACAGCCCCTATAAGGGCGGTAAGGGAGATATTGTAAAGGAGCTCTCGGAAGCTTGTCAAAGGGGCGGCATTGAGATGGGCTTTTATCTTTCGCCATGGGACAGAAATTCAAAGTATTACGGAACGGACGAATATAACATATATTATAAAAATCAACTTACTGAGCTTCTTTCAAATTACGGAAAAATTTTTCACGTATGGTTTGACGGCGCCTGCGGGGAAGGTGTTAACGGTAAAAGGCAGGAATATGATTTTGAAGGCTATATAAAGATTATACGAAAACTTCAGCCGGATGCAACCATTTTTAATGATGCGGGACCTGATATTCGCTGGTGCGGTAACGAGTCAGGTAAAGCAAGGCAAGCCGAGTGGGCTGTAGTGCCTTGCGAGCTGTGTCACAGAGCCGATATACAGACGGACGGTGGTCTTTTGCAGGGAAATTTGTCGCATATGAATAATTGGGACAAGGACATAGGAGCTATCACTAACATCGTTTATTCCCGGGGACTTGTTTTTTGTCCCTCTGAGGTTGATATGTCAATAAGACCCGGCTGGTTTTATCATCCTCAAGAGGAGCCTCACTCTCTTGAAAGACTTTTTGACACATACATTAATTCGGTTGGCGCAAATACCTCATTTATACTTAATATACCGCCAATGCCAAACGGAAGGTTTGATAGCAGAGATATTAAGCGACTAAGGGAGCTTGGAGAAATAATAAATAATAGCTTTTCTAATGACCTTACAAAAACAGACAAAACCTCTGTTGAATTTGAAAAGCTTTTCAAAACTCAGTGTACCTTTACAGTAAAGCTGCCCGAGAAAAAGAAAATCAGTTATATTGTTCTTCAAGAGGACATAGCACAAGGTCAAAGAGTAGAGTCATTTAAAATACTAAAACGAAAAAGCTCCGGAGACTGGGAAAGTGTGTATTCGGACTTTACAATAGGAAACAAGAAAATTTGCCCCGTAAGCATGCTTGCCGATGAAATAAAAATACATATAACCGCCTCGCGTGATGAAACGCTGATGAAAAAAATCTCCCTTTATTAAAAATATTTGAAAGAGAGCTCAAAATGGACAAAACAGTTTTTAACAGCCTGTCAATTTTTGCAGTCGCTGTCGTAATTACGGATAAATTGGAATTATGAAATCTATAAGAAATAAAACCATCAATTTAAGCAAAGAACAAATTGAAGCATATTCCGAGCGCTGTCTTACAAAAAAAAATTTAGAGGCGGGCTGTGAGCTTTGTGACAAGATTATACTGGGTGACAGCTTTGATATTATGCCGCTTCTGCCAAAGGCGTTTGCGGACTTAATGATTGTTGATCCTCCGTATAACCTTAGCAAGGAATATGACAGCGAAAAATTTATGATAAAAAGCGAAAACGAGTACCGTGAATATACAATTAATTGGTTAGAAAGCGCATTGCCTCTCTTAAAAAGCAACGCTTCTGTCTACATCTGCTGTGACTGGAAATCAAGCCTTATAATAGGAGATGTCATCCCAAAATATCTTTATGTGAGAAACAGAATTACCTGGCAAAGAGAAAAAGGTAGGGGAGCCCGAAAAAACTGGAAAAACTCAATGGAAGATATATGGTTTGCTTCTGTTTCAAATGATTACCGATTTAATTTAGATGCGGTTAAAATACGAAGACGAGTTATTGCGCCATACACAAAGAACGGCCTCCCGAAGGATTGGAAGCAAACAAATTCGGGCAATTTCAGGGATACATGCCCATCAAACTTTTGGGACGATATTTCTGTGCCGTTTTGGTCTATGTGCGAGAATACCGAGCATCCAACACAAAAGCCGGAAAAGCTTTTTGCCAAGCTCATTCTTGCAAGCACACTTGAAGGCGATATGGTTTTTGACCCTTTTTTAGGCTCAGGCACCTGCGCGGTAACCTCAAAAAAGCTTGGGCGTCATTTTGTCGGAATAGAAAAAAGCAAGCTCTATAGTGCGCTTTCACAATATCGTCTTGAGCTCGCGGACAATAATATCAGAATTCAAGGATATAGTGACGGTGTGTTTTGGGAAAGAAACGCAAACAAATAGACCCTTTATCAACTGTCCTGAGGGTAGGCAAGACCGATTTGTTCGCGTATTTTGTCCATCTGGCGTGTTATGTAAAGAGAGTGGGAAAGCGCAAGAATGTCACTTTGCGTTTTTCCTTTATTTAAGCATTCGCCGACATGAGCTATCTGTTCCTCAAAGCCGTTACCGTAATACGGCTTGTCAACAGTATAGCTTTCCTTTCCGAAAACGGTTATATCAAGCCTTTCAGGCGCATAAAAATGGTCAACATGTATGAAACCCTTTTCGCCGTAAAGGTACCCGCTGTTAGGTTTTTTAACAGTCATGGCGCTTGATAGTGATGCTAAAAGCCCGTCTTCATACTTAATAAGAACACAGCAATGCTCGTCAACCCCGCTCTTTTTTCCGATATCTGCAAGTGCGGTTATTTTTGAAACGGGAGAGTTTGCAAACCAAGAAGCAAAATTGAGTGCATAAACTCCTACATCAAGAAGTGAGCCTCCGCCGTATTCGGGCTTAAAGGCGTGGTGCTCGGGCTCATCTGTCATATCATAGCAAAAGTCGCCTTCGATTGCGCGAAGCTTGCCTATTACCGTGTCCTTAACTAACTCAATAAGCTCGATGGTGCCCGGCACAAGTCTTGCCCACATTGCCTCCATTAAAAAAGTGTTATTCCTTTTTGCGCATTCAATTAAGTCCAAAAGCTCTTTTTCATTTACGCAGATAGGCTTTTCGCATAATACTGCTTTTTTATTGTTGAGCATGAGCTTTGAAGCAAAGGCATGAACACCGTGAGGAACTGCTATATAGGCGGCGTCAATATCGGATGACCTTGCCATATCTTCATATGAGCCAAAGCGTTTTTCAATTTTAAATTCATCGGCGAAAGTATTTGCTGTTTCGATGCTTCTTGAGGCTACACAGTCAAGTGAAGCGCCGGGTGTATTTTTTGCGGCGGCGGCAAAACGGCGGGCAATTGTTCCTGTTCCCACTATCCCCCAACGTATGGTTTTTTCCATATTATTACAAATCCTTTCGGTTAATAGTCAAGCTTCAATTCTTCAAAAGACGGCAGCTTCGGAAAGCTTTTACAGATTGTATCCATATACCAGTAAGCCACGGTTGAAATCTTATCTTCAAGCTGATAATATTTTCCGCCCTCCTGCCAGCCTAAAGCCTGTTCGGTTACTCTTATGTCACTTTCAAAAAAGATTGGATCCGCTATATGCCAGCGATACATCGAAAATGTTTGACCCGTTCTGTATGCTTTATCCGGTATTTCTGCACCGTCATCAGGATGATTAACCTTGGAAAGGCCGGAGTAAGGAGTACAAAATTCGGTATATTTTCCGCCGACGTCAAAATTATATGAGCCAAGAAAGTAATCCTCTGTACCGGTGCCGCAAATGGTAGGAAAAGTGGTATCCTTATCAAGATAAAATTTCATTTCACCTTCGCCCCACCAGCCCTCACGAGCGGTTTTCCAATACATATATGTTCCAACATATTGTCCTTTTCCACTGATATCATCCAAAACGGTATATACATCACCCTGCTTTATTTTTTCTACCTGCCTGAACTGAGCATGAAAATACGCCGCATCGTTTGGTACATCGCAAAGCGTATAATCAATTTGATAATAAACAGTGATGGTTTCACTCGTGATGTTTTCAAGAGTTATTTTAGCGCCGCTCTTAAATGGCATTTCCCAAAAGCAGTTATAAGACCTGTTCGGGGTGTTTGTTACGGGCAGTGAGGAAAGCAAAGTATAACGGCAATTATCTGCACTTGCGAAGAAGTCATTGTAAGGAACCTCTACGCTCGGCGTGTCAGCCTTGTCCCAATACATACGCAAAATCATACGACGATTCTTTGAAACTGCGTTTTTGCCGGGTCTGCTGTCTGTAAACCAAATATGTTTTATTGCACCTTGCCCCTTAATATCGGCGAGCGTGAATGTTTCGTATGGTCCAATAAGAATGCTTGGCGAGACCTTCCAACCCTGACCCAGGTCTCTTGCGCATAGGATACCGCTTCCCATTACGGCCATTCCTGCCTTGCCTTTTTCTCCGGTAAAATTTTCCGCACTTATTGACCTTGACTTTGCGTCGGTTAATCTCCACAAATTGTGCATGCCTATTCCGAGTCCGCTTTGCATAGTGTCAATCCTTTCGCTCTTTTTCATAATAACATTAGGATACGATATGAACAAAGCATTGTCAATATATTTGAACCGTTACAAATGAGACAACACTAATATTATGTATTATTATAAAATCGATAAAGCCCTTGTAAACCATTCATTTGAATGCTATATTAAAAAAGGTGATTATATGTCGTCTAAAAGAATTATGGTCGTCGGAAGCGCAAATATGGATGTTGTTCTTCATCTTTCAAAGCAGCTTAGGGAAGGTGAATGTGTAATGGCGCACTCTCAGGATATTTTTCCGGGAGGTAAGGGAGCTAACAGGGCGGTTGCACTTGCAAGGCTTGGTGAAAATCCTGTTTTTTCATGCTGTATCGGTAATGATTATTTCGCCGATATTCTTTTTGAGCTTTATGAGAGTGAAAAAATTGAAACCTCACACATTTTCAGATTCGACAATGCCGGTACGGGCGCGGCATACATAATGCTTGACGATAAAGGTAATAATCGTATTGCCGTATACCCGGGTGCGAATGACTTGTATCGTAGCGAGTGTATTGAAAAGGTTAAAAAAACATTAAGCTTTGCTTCACTTTTAACGCTTGAGCTTGAAATACCACTTGAGAGCGTTGAGCGATTGAATTTTGAAGCACAAAGGGCATCTGTTCCGGTGATTATTGATGCAGGACCTATCCGAATGATGACTGATAAAAGTATTTTTAAGGGAGCATTTCTTTTAAGTCCTAATCAAAGTGAGGCGGAAGCTCTAATTGGTATAGAAATAAATACTGAGAAAGATATAAAAGAAGCGTGCAAAGAGTTATATTCAATCGGTGTAAAATATGCGCATATAAAGCTTGGCTCAAAAGGCTCTGTTTGTTATGACGGAAAAGAATTTATTTTTTGCAAAGCCTTCGAGACGCGACTGCCCGTTGTTGACACAACCGCCGCAGGTGACGCTTATATGGCAGCTTTTTGCAGTGCGCTTTCAAGGCGCAACAGTATTGAAAACTCAATGCACTTTGCCTCGGTGGCGGCAGGGATATCGGTAACGAGACTTGGCGCAATTCCCTCCTTGCCTAAAATTGCCGAAGTAAAGGAAATGCTTTGTAAATCAAATTACTGACAAAAAAATCGGACGACCTTAGTCACCCGATTAAAATTTACAAAATTATTGGCGTCTTAGCTTATTACATTCCGATATTCGGTTTATAGCAACGCAATAAGCTCCCATTCTCAAAGAAACGCCTTTTTCCTTTGCCGTATTATAGACATCACTGAAAGCTCTGTGCATTTTCAACTCGAGCTTTTTATTAACATCGTCCTCTTCCCAATAGTGATTTTGCAGATTTTGAACCCATTCAAAATATGATACAATTACACCGCCCGAGTTAGCGAGAATATCAGGAACAACAACAATACCTTTATTATCTAATACGGCGTCTGCTTCGTTCGTTACGGGACCGTTTGCACCCTCAATAATAAATTTTGCTTTTATATTATCTACATTATCTTTTTTTATCTGGTTTTCAAGAGCGCATGGTATTAAAATATCAACAGGCAATTCAAGAAGCTGGGCATTTGTAATTTTGACAAGATTTTCCTCATTATAATCCTTTAAAAGTCTGTCTTTAGTATTTTGGTAATCGATAATGGATGTTATATCAAGACCGCTTTCTTTGTAAAAACCGCCTAAAACAGTGCTGACTGCGACAATTTTAGCACCTTGCTCTTTAAGAAGCTTTGCAGAGATGCTTCCCACATTTCCCATTCCTTGAATTGCAATTTTTGCTCCTTTAAGAGGTATATCCATTTTCTCACATATGTATTTTGTGCAGAGCATAACACCTTTCCCCGTAGCCTCAAATCTGCCTAAGCTTCCTCCTAACGGCAGGGGCTTGCCCGTTACAACAGCAGGGGTATAGTCACCTAATAAACGGCTGTATTCATCCATAATCCAAGCCATTATTTCACCATTGGTATTAACATCGGGAGCAGGAATGTCCTTATTCGGACCGATAATCGGGAAAATCATTTCAGTATATTTACGCGTTAGCCTTTCAAGCTCGGCCCTTGAAAGCTCTGCCGGATTTACGGTTATTCCGCCCTTTGCTCCACCATAAGGTATATTGGCAACAGCGCACTTAAAACTCATCCAGGTTGCAAGAGCTTTCACCTCATCAATATTTACATCCTGATGATAACGAATGCCGCCCTTAGCCGGTCCTCTGAGCGTTGAGTGCTGAACACGGTAGCCCGAAAATATCTTTTCTGTTGAGTCATCCATTTTTATAGGCAAGGAGACCAAAAGAATCCTCTCGGGATATTCAAGAAACTCAGATTCGTGATTATTATATCCGAGAATACCCGAAGCTTTTTTAATTGTATTAATTACATTGTCAAAAGGATTGTACATGAAAATTGGCCCCCCGAAATTTTAATGCTCATATATTACTACTGTTTTTTTTGGATGTCAATTTTTTTCATAATTTTTTATAACTTTTTAATTTGACAATTTAAATAGCAAATGTTATAAATATTAGAAGAATTCAACAAAATATTTATGGAGGTCGCAATGGAATACAGATTTTCTCAACGCTTCTTAAACCTAAAACCCAGTGCCATAAGGGAAATATTTAAATATGCGGCAGACCCTGAGGTTATTTCGCTCTCTGCGGGCAACCCGTCTACCGAAGCTTTCCCGATTGAGCAGATAAGAAAAATCTGTTCTGATATTTTCTGTGACGTTCCGATTGAGGCTCTCCAATATAATATTACGGAGGGCTATAATCCCTTACGCATCTATTTAAGAGAGTATCTTAAAAAGCATCATGGTTTAGGATTTGATTTTGACGATGTTTTAATTACCTCCGGCGGTCAGCAGGTAATGGAGCTCACAGCAAAAATACTTTGCAATGAAGGCGACAAGGTTATTTGTGAAAATCCAAGCTTCATAGGCTCTTTAAACTCCTTCAGGAGCATCGGAGCAAAGCTTATAGGGGTTGATATT
>CAZPPO010000011.1:0-10463 GCA_964588475.1 uncultured Eubacteriales bacterium | reverse complement strand
ACGGGATATCACTTTCTGGTCTTGAACAAGCCTTGAAGGAAAACAAAAATATAAAATTCATTTATACTATTCCGAATTTTCAAAACCCTACGGGTATCACCATGTCTTTTGAGAAACGCAAGGCAGTGTATCGGCTTGCGTGTAAATATAATGTGTTAATATTAGAGGACAATCCATACGGAGAGCTTCGTTTCAAGGGCGAAAATATACCCTCAATCAAATCACTTGACAAATGTGGTGCTGTAATATATGCGGGGAGCTTTTCAAAGGTAATTTCACCGGGATTGAGAGTAGGCTTCGCTCTGGCACCTGACGACATTGTTAAAAAACAAGTTGTCGCCAAACAAGGAGAGGACGTTCATACCAATATACTGTCCCAGATGATTTGCCACAAATTTTTAACCGAATATGATTTTAGCAGGCACTTGGAGAGCTTAAGAGAGATATACAGGCATAAGGCAAATCTTGCGCAAAGCCTTCTTGACAAATACCTTGTACCAAAGGGAATATCCTATTATCCCGTACAGGGCGGCTTGTTTTTATGGTGTGTTTTACCGGTCGGTATAGATATGCCAAGCTTCTGTAAAAGGGCTGTTTTGGAATATAAAGTCGCAGTTGTCCCGGGCTCGGCGTTTTTACCTGATGAAAACGCTTCCTCAAATTGCTTTAGGATTAATTATTCAACCGTTTCCGATGAGGCTCTTGAGCGAGGCATTAAAAAACTCGGCGAGCTTATGGATAAATTATAATTTATAGAAACAGGAGAGATGGTTTTGGACAAAACACTCGTAATAATGGCAGCGGGAATGGGAAGCAGGTACGGCGGACTTAAGCAAATTGAATCCGTAGGTCCGGATGGTTCTCTTATTATTGACTATTCAATTTATGACGCAAAACGCGCCGGCTTTAATAAAGTTGTTTTTATTATAAAAAAACAGATTGAACAACAGTTTTACGAAGCTATAGGAAAAAGAATCGAAAAGCAGATAAACACCCAATATGTGTTTCAAGAGCTTTCGGACATACCAAAGGAATTTCGTGTTCCGCAAGGCAGAGAAAAGCCATGGGGCACGGGTCAAGCGATTTTGGCTTGTAAGGATGTTGTAAAGGAGCCGTTTCTTGTAATCAATGCAGATGATTTTTACGGCAAAAGCACTTTTATGGAAATGGCAAATTGGATTGATGTTGAAAAACCCGACGGAAAAAAGCCTTATAAATTCGCTATGGCAGGGTATATACTTAAAAATACTCTTTCAGAAAGCGGTCATGTTGCAAGAGGCGTTTGTGATGTAGGCGGGGATAAGTATCTTGTTGATATTAATGAACGCCTCAAGATAATGCGTATTGACGGACAGACTAAATACGCCCTTGAAGACGATTCTTGGATTGATGTCGACGAAAATTCATTTGTATCAATGAACATGTGGTGTTTCGGTGCACAAATGCCCCGTGAAATTGAAAAACGATTTTATGAATTTCTAAAATTCGAGGTTCCAAAAAATCCGCTTAAGGCAGAGTCGGTTCTTCCTAATATTGTTCGTGACCTGCTTCATGAAAAGCTTTGCACGGTTAAGGTTATTCCAACGAGCGAACGCTGGTTTGGAGTGACATATAAAGAAGATAAAGAATCCGTAGTAGATGCAATACTTAAAAAAATAAAAATCGGGGAATATCCAAGTGTACTTTGGTAAATTGAATAGGAAGTATGATAAAAAAGAGACAGACAGGTACAAAAATACCTGTCTGTATGTATTTGCCGAAAGACATTATCAGCTCACGCTTTTTCCGACGGCTATGTTTAGTATTCTCTGAAAATCATCTATCTCAATTAAATCGCCATCAGCGCCCGCGGCTAAAAGGTCAAAGCCGTCTGTGCTTTGCTTGCCGGTAAGCATCAAATCGCCCAGCATGCAGTCAAGTGAATCGCATACAGAATCACCGTTAAGGTCGCCGCCGATAATAACTACATAGTCTGTTTCTACACTTGTGGCATTATCCTTCGCCGTGATTTTTGAACCCGTTCCGAAATAGGACAATAATGAAGGAGTGCTTATAAATGTACAATTGGTTTGCTGGCAAATCTCTTCAGGCGAACTAATGCCCTGCGAAAAGCTTGTAATAAGAG
The DNA here is from genome assembly GCA_964588475.1 of uncultured Eubacteriales bacterium. Classification (GTDB taxonomy): domain Bacteria; phylum Bacillota; class Clostridia; order Oscillospirales; family Acutalibacteraceae; genus DTU089. The sequence continues at coordinate 8,338 of CAZPPO010000011.1, read as the reverse complement.
ACCCGAATTTGGTATTAACCGTAGTATTTTCAGGCGGCATAATAAATGAATAGGTTCGATTTGCAAAGTCGGCAAAAATGCCGATTTGTCCGCTTGATGATTGAGCATAAACATTATAAACGCAATAACCCGAATTAGGATTTGTGTTAATATAAACCTTATCTCCATTTGAGGCATAAAGGACGGCTCCTATGCCGTCGGTTACGGTATAGCTTCCGTTTTGAGCGCTTGCCTTTGTTATGGAATAAGCCTTAGAAGTGAACGCCTTGATACGATTACTATATCCGCTTGCGGCTAAATCGGTCCAGCTGGTTCCGTTAGAGCTAAGGTAGCTTTGCTTGGCGAGTGCTGTATTTGTATCTGAAAGTATATAAGAGTCAATTGCTACATCATTGGAAACGGAAATATCCGAAAAAACCGTTTCCCCAACGGGAACTGACAGCTTAACAACAATTGAAAACAAATTGCCTGTTGTAAGCTTGACAGCCTGTGTGAGAGGTATTGTATATAATCCTGAGAATTCTAAAACACCTGTTTTAGTGGCTGCTAAGGTACCTGAGGCGGGAGAAGAAAAGGATGAGCTGAGATTTTTATAAACCTTTATTTCGTAGTTAACATTTGTATTATAAAAATTTGATAATCCAACAGCCTTCAGCATTTCTTCTTTAGTTGATGTAAACACGTTGGCACAGTAAACAGTGTTGGTACCGTAAGATAAGTTTGAGGTCAAAACAGTGCCGTCGTATTGATAATTGTACTCGTAAATTTCTTTAGAGGTCGGTATGTAAAACGTTGCGTAGTTTGAGTACGTCCCCGAGGCAGAGTCGTAGCCGGTAAGCGAAGTGTCGTAATAAGAAATCCAGAAATAACCTGAGTTGCCCCAGGAAGAGCTCCAGCTGTTTTTACAAAGCCAAGCCCCGTTTCCCGCGGGACAGGGTGATTTAAAGTTTGAGGCGCTGTAGTTATCGTTCCATCCTATCAGAGTAACCGCATGATTTGATACGGTGCCTAAATTATAATAATACGAATATTTAGAAGAATTATAATAAGTATCAGACCAATAAAAGCTGACAGAGGCAGTTCCGTTTTCCATCAGCAATTCTTTTATCCGATCTTTATCTTCAAAGGAAACAAAGTAGGCGTCCTTAAGATGCAGCTCGTCTGAAAACGCGCTGCTGCCTGACGGGGAGATATTGTTTTGAATATTTGTGTATGGGAACGAAACTTCATTTGCGCAACCAATCCAGTTAAAAAATGTGTTTGAGGCAAATTCATCGTTTCCGCCGAGTATTGAAAGAGCCGTGGCAGTAGTAACGGGAGAGCCGCCGTTAAATAACCTGACATTGTCTCCGTTTAAGTTTCCAAGGGGGTCGCTGACAGTACCCCTGTAATATGCAAAATAAGCTAAATGACTCTCTGAAAGGTTTACGCTTGCAGGATATCCCAAATCCTTAATTGCGCCGGTTTCCATACAAGCAAGAGCTGAGTGTGTCCAACAGGTATTGTAGGAACCTTGGTTCTTTACGGACGTAACAATTGAAGAACTTCTGCTGTCATATGACGAAGGTAAAGTCACCGAGCCGTTCAATCGTACAAAGCTTTGTTTATTTACGGGTTTTGGACAATAACCTGTATCTAAGTATGAATAATTTTTATCGAAGTAAAAATCACCGTCCGCAAAAGGCGAGACAAGCTCAAAGCCTTCAGCCTGATTATTGGCTACCGCTAAAGCAATAGGGTTTAGGAACAACAGGAAGCTAATAGCGAGGGACAAGCTCGATAATTTGATAAAAAGACGATTTTTCATTATTTTGCACCACCTTTAAACGATTGAGTGAAAAAGCTATGTATAATCACAATCTTTTTGAGAGTATCGTTTTTTCGTATTCTTCTATTGAAGAGTACCAGTCAATAGAAAGGTTTTCACGCAGGAGATATTCGTTCCAAACGTCACCCAAGGGCAAGGTTTTAAGCTCCTCGCTAACATACATCAGCTTACCGAATTGAGCATCCCTTTGAAGCTGCCGAAGCTTCTTGTCGGGCGTCAGAAGTGCCGATAACAAAGCCTTTTGAACCGCTCTTTGACCAATTACCCATGCCGCTAATCGGTTTATGGAGGCATCAAAATAGTCCAGTCCTATGAGCACCCTGTCTAAAGCCTCGTTACGAACTATTTCCTTTGCAATCTCCTTAAGCTCATCCTCAAACAACACTACATGGTCACTGTCCCAGCGAATTGCCCGAGTTAAATGAAGTGCGATATTTTTTGAAAAAGCGAGAAGTGACGGAATCTTGTCGGAAACAACCTCTGTAGGATGATAATGACCGTTATCCAAAAGACAGCAAATGTTGTTTTCAGCTGCATATATTTGATAAAACTCGTTACTGCCTACCGTATAGCTTTCAAGTCCTATACCGAAAACCTTGCTTTCTACAGCGTCAACAACGCCGTCAAGCTTTTGTGCAAATATTTTATCAAGACTGTCCTTTAATCTGAGCCGAGGTTCGAGTCTGTCAGCCGGAACATCCTTGTACCCATCGGGAATCCAAATATTGCACAAAGAATGTGAGTTCATTTCATCGGCAAAATATTTAGCGATTTTACGGCATGCAATGCCATGATTAATCCAGAAAAGCCTTGTAGCTTCATCGGGAGAAGAGAGGGAAAGACCGTCCTTCATCTTCGGATGACCGAAATATGTAGGGTTAAAATCAAGACCATTTAGGCCTATCTCCTTTGCAAAATCAATCCAAGGCTTAAAGTGCTTTGGCTCGTATTCATCTCTGTCAACTCTTCCCTTGTCCTCACCGAGTATAGCATAAGCTGCGTGTAGATTAAGACGCTTTTTACCGGGCATTAATGAAAATGCTTTTTTAATATCAGATTTAAGCTCCTCAAAATTTCTTGCTCTTCCGGGATAATTGCCTGTAGCCTGAATACCGCCGTCAAGGGACTGTGAACCGTCAAAACCTATTACATCATCTCCCTGCCAACAGTGGATCGAAATAGGTATTTCGGCAAGCTTTTTTATGGCTTTTTCAGTGTCAACCCCGTATTGTGCGAAAATTTCCTTTGCGCCTTCGTATCTGTTCATATTCAACTCCTGATAATATCGTGTTTTTTACTTTTTAATAATTTTATTATACAATATATGTAACAATAATAGAAGAAATTTTTATAATTTTAACAAAAATATTGTAAAAATCGTAATTAATCTGTATTATTGAGCCGGAGTGTGATTAATATGGGCGAACGATTGTATTATAATGATGCTTATTTAACTGAGTTTGATGCAATAGTCGAAAAAACTGATATGCGCAAAAGCAAGCAGATTATTGCGCTCAACCGGTCTGCTTTTTATCCGACATCCGGCGGTCAGCCATACGATACAGGATTTATAAATGATATTCCGGTAACCGATGTTTTCGTCGATGAACAGGGGGACGTATGGCATGAAACGGAAGGATGCTTTGCAACAGGGGATAAGGTTCATGGAAAGATAGACTGGGACAGAAGATTTGACCATATGCAGCAGCACGCAGGCGAGCATATGATTGCCGGGGCAGTGTATACCTTGACGGGCGGAGATACAATTGGACTGTATCTTGGTCCCGAAATATCATCAATAGATATTGAATATTCAAACGGCAATATGCACGCCGACGATAATTTAATTGATAGATTAGAAGACTATGTAAACACGCGTATTCAACAAAACCATAAAGTGTGTTGCCGGTTTCCCGATAAGCAGGAGCTTGAGTTATTACCGCTGCGTAAAAAACCTTCGGTGTCGCAGCATGTGCGAATTGTTGAAATTGGCGATTTTGAAATGGTGGCGTGCGGTGGTACACATCCTTCGACAACAGGGCAAATAGGTCTTGTAAAAATTCTTTCCGCCGCACCCTCACGAGGTAAGCTTAGAATAACATTCGTATGCGGTATGCGAGCATTTCTGGACTATCGCAGGACCTTCAAGAATGTTAGGAGCGCCGCCAATCTTTTTTCCACTCATCCTGATAATCTGGCTAAGCTGATAGCGTCAATGCAAAAAAGGCTTCACGAATCAGAATGTGAGCTTACGCAACTTAAGAGAGAAAAGCTTTTGTCACAAATACCCGTGTGGATTGAAGAGGCCGAGATTTTTTCGGATGGCACAAGGCTGGTTTGCCGTGCAATTGAAGCTGATGCTGAAATTTTAAAAGACATAGCGACGGAAATTAAAAAATTTCCTAATACAATTGCGCTTTTAGGCGCAAGGGACAACGATAAATGCAATCTGATTTTTGCCTGCAGTAAGGAAATAGAATTGCATATGGGAAAGCTTTTATCTGATAGCGTGAAGGCTTTTGGCGGAAAAGGCGGCGGAAGTCAGGATTTTGCACGCGGGTGTGCTCACGAATCCGCAATAAATACCGCAAAGCTAACGATATGTAATTATCTCAATACAAAATAATTATCACTTAAATATATAGCTGTGTTTAAAAAATTCATTTACACTTTCATTTTATTATTTGTAAACTCCCTCGATATGAATAAATCTTATTTTGTCAAAGATATAAGAATTCAGCGGCCTGTTATGAAAGTCAGAGGTATGAGTGGAAACATATATGGTATCCTCTTGTGCCGGACCTTCTATGCTTGTTACGATTAGGCTGTGGTAAAATCTCCCCGAACTGTTGCCCAGTTGAATTAAATCACCTAATTCTATTTGCGATATGTCACAAACCCGGGCAAAAGGTCCTTTGTATGAATTAGAAACAAGAAAGTTAAACAGAAAGGCAACTGCGGTCCAGGAAGGGGAGCGCCTTGAGGAATTTACATAATACCAGCCGTATGTTGGAGTAAAGTTCATAATACCGCTTCCCGCATAAATGCATTGGGAGGCAAAGTTAGTGCAGTCACCGCCTATTTCGCTGAAGTCATAATACCTCGGATTACGACTCAAAGCCCATCTATCGGCGTATTCAACTGTTTTTTGACGGTTATATAAGCTTATATTCGGCATAATATCATCTCTAAGATTTTTTTATATATTATGCTTTTAAAAAGCTTAAGTGATATTTATTCTGACTTATAGAGCATAAAATCGGAAAAAGGCTCGTTAATTTCTATCTCCTGTGATTTTTCCGAAACAGGAAAAAGAACGGTTTTATTATTGTAAGTAATCGAAAATTCGGATTTTGAAATATTTTTAACTCTTACAGTAGGAGAATTCTGCGACATATCTTTTTCCATAGGACGGCTGAAATTTTCAAGATTGAACCGGCTACTGAGAGTTTCCGCACGAATTAGCGCTCCCTCAGTGTTTTTCTGAGAATACCAAGCCTCCATTTTACGGATAGTAACATTCTCGATTTCACCGGCACCGTATGGGTATTCATTTTCCTTAAGCAGAGGAGTTCTGCAGTAGCGCAAAGCATCCATATTGACAGCACTGCTTCTGCAGCCTATATGTATGTTTTCAATTGTTATGTTTTTTATGGGCGATGAGATGCTCGCAAGCCTTACCGCACAATGACAGTTTTTTGCATAAACGTTTTTAACCGATATGTTTTCAATTCCTCCTCGAATAAGATCCCGGTTTTCAAGCCTTGTAACACAATCGTCCGCATTGAAGGCGAGCAAGTCGTCACCTGTTTCACCGTCGCTAATCGCAGAAATGTTCTCGATTATGCCGTTTTTACAGCCTCCGCCGAAATGAAGACCGTCATGATTTATCATGGGGAAGGATGACTTAAAGCCTATATCGCGAATTTCAAATCCATCTACCTCACCAAAACGCGTAAAATAGGTCACGCTATCCGCGATTGTCATATTTTTAAGCTTAAGGTTTCTTACATTAATAAAATTAATAACGCAGCCACTGCAAGCGTTTTCGTCAAATAAATCATTGTTTTTTGAGTTGTTTAAGCCATCGTAGTTTCCGCTCCAGACGCCGCCCGTGATTGATATATTTGTGTTACCCGATAAAAAGTCTTCATTGGTTATAAGGTAATCCCCGCGTTTTTTCGGTTTTTTCTCACAATGAAAAATAAAAGCGTCATCACTCGCAATAATTTCTGTATCTGAGTAAATTTTAAGCGGACCTGAGATCCGATAACGTCCCTTTGGAATGACTACAGTGCAATTACCGTTCATCAAGGCTTTTTGTATTGCGTTATAATCATCCACTATTCCGTCGCCCGTGGCACCGCATTGCATGACATTAATCTCTTTCAATGTAATCACTCACTCCTTTATAGTCTATTAACTTACGATATCATAAAATAAAGCCATTTTCAATAAAAAAGAAACGTATATAATAAATAATACAATTGTTGACAATTACGATGTTCGGGAGTACTATATTTATTAATAAGGAGGGGCGAAAATGAAAAAAATTACGAAAGTGTTTTCATGTATAATGGCTTGCGTTTTATCCGCTTCAGTTTCAGGGGCGGTCTTTGCGGCTGACTCATCACAGTTGATGTTTAACTCTTCCGGTGAGTTTGTAATTCTCCAGTTTGCCGACTGTCAGGATGTATATCCCGCAAGGGAGGCTATGGTCGCGTTTATTAATGAATCGCTTGACTTTGTGAAGCCGGATCTTGTTGTATTTACCGGAGATAATGTTGTCACTGATGATTTGATGGCATTTGACGAAATACTCAATCCCGTAGTTTCAAGAGGACTCCCCTTTACATTCTGCTTCGGCAATCATGATCAGGAAAGTAACCCCGAAAAAACGCATGAGGATTTACTTGCGGTGTATCAAAGCTATCCGGGATGCCTCGCATATGATGCAGACCCCGCTTTATCAGGCTGCGCTACGCACAACCTACCGATTTTAAGCTCTGACGGCAGTCACGTTGCTTTTAACATATGGATGTTTGATTCGGGTGACTATATGCTCAATAAGGATGGCATTAGCGGTTACAGCTGTGTCAGAGAAGATCAAGTACAATGGTATATAAATAAAAGCATACAGCTTGAAACTGAAAACGAAGGTCCTGTCGCATCACTTGCTTTTCAGCATATAATCCCTCAAGAGGGCTACGAAATTTTTTATAAATCACTTTTCCCGTTAGGTGAAGCAACAAAGAACTTTGACGATAACAGCTCTTATACCTATATACCGGACTTAAAGAAGTTCGAAGGATTTATTTTTGAGCCGCCTTGCCCCTCGCTATGCAATTTCGGTCAATGGAACGCCTTTGTCGAAAGAGGCGATGTGCTTGCTTTAGCAGTAGGGCATGACCATACAAACAGCTTTGTAGCCGATATTTCCGGAGTTGACTTAATTAATACACCGGGCTGTACATGGCATTCCTACGGAAACAATCTTGTCAGGGGCTGCAGGGTGTTCACTATTAACGAAAATGACCCTTGGACTTATGAAACCGAGGTAATAAGTGTAGCAGACCTCGCAATTTTGGAGAACTCGCAAATCCCCGGAAAGGAAGATTCCCTTTTTACCTACTACAGCGCTTTGATGCTCTCGGGTCTGCTAGAAAACATTCTTTTGCTGGCTAAGAACTTTAATTTCCCAATATAATAAAAAGTATTAATATTTACTGCCCTCGTCAAACTGCGAGGGCATTATATAATGCTTGACAAAATTCATCGTGTATGCGATAATATGTTGAATTTTCCTATGCTCGGAGGGCTTCTGTATGCGAGTGATAACAGGTACGGCTCGAGGTAAGAGACTGAAGACATTACAGGGTACGGATGTAAGACCCACAACCGATAAGACAAAGGAAGCTCTGTTTAGTATAATTCAATTTGATTTAGAGGGCACTCGTGTTCTTGATTTATTTTCCGGCTCGGGTCAGCTTGGGATTGAGGCTATCAGCAGAGGTGCGTTTCACTGTGTTTTTGTGGATATTGATAAGGAAGCCATTAAAATTATCAATGAAAATCTGAATAATACAGCCTTTTGTTTACAATCAACCGTTATTAACACTGACGCGTTATCATATCTTTCAAATTGTGAATATAAATTTGATATAGTTTTTATCGATCCCCCGTATAATTCATCTCTTGCCGCTTCATCCTTAAAGTTAATTGACAGGGTACTTAACAAAGGCGCAATAGTCGTGTGTGAAACCTCAAATAATGCAGTGCTTCCCGATACAATAGGTGAAAACGCGGTAAAAAGATATAAATACGGTAAAACAATTCTTTCGGTTTACAGATAGAGGTGACGTTTTGAAAACAGTAGTCTGCCCGGGAAGCTTTGACCCAATGACATACGGTCACTTAGATATTATTGAACGCTCGGCGAAGCTCTTTGAAAAAGTTATCGTTGTCATAATGAGAAACAGAAATAAAGGAGCAGGTAGTTTCACTGTTGAG
>CAZPPO010000010.1:0-22852 GCA_964588475.1 uncultured Eubacteriales bacterium | reverse complement strand
TGCAGTGGATAATGGGAGATGTTGAAAGCATCACCTCTCTTATCGGAATTTATGCACATAAGATTGATACCGAAGATTTCACAGCGTCGCTGATAAAATTCAAATCGGGGGCCGCAGCAACCTTTGTAAGCACCACAAACGCCTTTCCCGGTCTCAACACGGGTATTAAGCTTTACGGTACAAAAGGCTCCATAGAGTGCGACGGAGATACAATTGAGCTTTGGAAGCGTGAGGATGCTGACGAGGACGAAGAGAAAAAAATGACCTCAGACTATTCCGGCAACAGCGCAGCAACAGCTCTTGATCCAACCTTGTGCACAGGCCACACCTCAATGGTTGAGGATATAATAGCTGCAGTCAGGGACGGGCGCGACCCTCAAATCCTGCCGCTCGAGGCAATAAAGAGCGTGCGAATAGTAAACGCTATCTATGAATCCGCTAAAACGGGCAAAACAATTTATTTTGACTAATGAATGACAAGCAAAGAGCATCTGAGATAATTAAAGCGCTTAAAAAAAAATACCCCGAAGCGATTTGTTCGCTTCGGGCAGATACTCCTTTTGAGCTTCTTGTTTCCACAAGACTTTCCGCCCAATGTACGGATAAGAGGGTAAATGAGATTACTCCCGCTCTTTTTAACCGCTACAAAACAATTAAGGATTATGCCGGTGCCGACATATCAGAGGTTGAAAATTATGTTCGTCCTTGCGGTTTTTACCACACTAAGGCAAGAGATATCGTCAATATGGCGAAAATGCTGGAGGATAAATATGGCGGCGTTATTCCTGATAATATCGAACAGCTCCTAAAGCTGCCCGGAGTTGGCAGAAAAACGGCAAATTTGATAGTCGGAGATTTGTATAATAAACCCGCAGTGGTGTGCGACACGCACGTAATTCGCGTTTCTAACAGACTCAAGCTTGTAAACACAACAAATCCCGAAAAGATTGAAGCACAATTAAAAAGGATATTGCCCCCAAAAGAGAGTAATGATTTTTGTCATAGAATTGTTTTACACGGCAGAGAAACCTGTACCGCAAGAAAGGCCTTTTGTGGTAAATGTATATTATTGCAATACTGCAGTTACGGGAAGGCCCAAAATAAAAATGATTGATGTGTCACGTTTTATCCCCGAAATACCTTCGTAAATATCTGATTTATATACTGAAGCTGTCAGGTGATGAATTTTGTTTAAGGTCAAGGTTTATGAGGAACTTAAGAATGTCCCGCGCGGTAAGGTTACTACATACGGCGCGATAGCCGAAAAGCTCGGAGGTAAAAGATTTTCTCGCGCTGTCGGTAATGCCCTTCATAAAAATACTGATAAATACGCCATACCATGCTACAAAGTGGTTAACAGAAAAGGAAAATTGAGCAAAAGCTATGCCCTGGGAGGCATTGAGGAGCAGCGCCGTCTTCTTGAGGAGGACGGGATAGAGGTTGTCGACTATACGGTAGATCTTGACAAATACAAAGTCTGAGAAAATAAAAAATCATCCTGTTTCACCTCGAAGCAGGATGATTTTCAATTATTATTCAACCGCAAGAACACTCTTAGCTTCACTTGTTATTATGATTTCTTCGTTTTCGTCTACATCGCACTTATAGCTCTCCCCTGTCTTAAGCTTCTTATCAAGAATCATTTCAGACATTAAATCCTCTACCTTTGACTGTATTGCACGCCTTAAGGGTCTCGCGCCGTATACGGGATCAAAGCCCTCGGACGCAATTTTCTTGACAAGGTTTTCCGTAAACGATACCTTAATATCCATATCCTCAACACGATTCTTCAAGGTCTCAAGCATTCTTCTGGTGATTTCCTCAATATCGCTTTGCTTAAGAGAATTAAATACGATAATATCGTCAAGTCTGTTAAGAAATTCGGGCTTAAACATTTTTTTGAGCTCTGCCGTAACAGCATCGGCGATTTTCTTCTCGCGCCTGTCGTAGTTTTCTTCCTCCTGTTCGTCCGTAAAACCCAAACCTGCTTTTTTATCTGTTATGAGTGAAGCTCCGGCGTTCGAGGTCATAATTATCACACAGTTCTTAAAATCTACCCTTCTGCCCTGTGAATCAGTCAAAATACCGTCCTCAAGAATTTGAAGCAGAATGTTAAAAACATCAGGGTGTGCCTTTTCTATCTCATCGAAAAGAACTACGGAATAGGCGTGCCTTCTAATCCTTTCGGTTAGCTGCCCTCCCTCATCATAACCCACATAGCCGGGAGGGGAGCCTATGAGCCTTGATACTGAATGCTTTTCCATATATTCCGACATATCTATTCTAATCAACGCGTTTTCGTTCCCGAACATTGATTGTGCAAGAGCTTTTGAAAGCTCTGTTTTTCCTACTCCCGTAGGTCCTAAAAACATAAATGAGCCAATAGGTCTTTTTGGGTCCTTAAGACCGGACCTGCCTCTGCGGATTGCCTTGGCTACTGCCCTTACTCCCTTTTCCTGCCCCACAATTCTTTTTTTCAGCTCTTGCTCCATATTCAGCAACCGCTGACTTTCTTCCATCGTAAGCTGTACTACAGGGATTTTTGTCCATTGGGCTACTACCTTTGCCACTTCGTCCGGACTTACCTCTCCTACATAGTTTGTCGCACACTCGTGCCAAAGCTGTTTCTTCTCGTTATATTCCTTTGTCAGCTCCTTTTCCTTGTCTCTAAGAGCTGCCGCATCCTCGAAGCTTTGTGCACCGACTGCTGCCGATTTGTCCTCATTAACCTTTTTTATCTTCGCTTCAAGCTCCTTAAGCTCTGTGGGAGGAGTAAACGCCCTTAGCCTTACCTTTGAAGCTGCCTCGTCTATAAGGTCAATTGCCTTATCCGGTAAATATCTGTCACCTATATAGCGCGTGCTAAGCTTGACTGCGGCTTCTATAGTCGAATCGGGTATATTAACCTTATGGTGCTCTTCATATTTGGATCTGAGTCCTTTTAGGATTAAAACAGATTCCTCGGCGGACGGCTCATCTACCTGAACAGGTTGAAAACGCCTTTCGAGAGCGGCGTCCTTTTCGATATATTTCCTGTACTCGGTTATGGTAGTCGCCCCTATTACCTGTAAATCTCCTCTTGCAAGAGACGGCTTAAGAATGTTGGCCGCGTCAATAGCACCTTCTGCCGAGCCGGCACCGACGAGATTATGAATTTCATCTATAAACAGTATTATATCATCAGAATTTGTAACCTCTTCGATAACAGCCTTTATTCGCTCCTCAAAGTCTCCCCTGTATTTAGTTCCCGCCACCATTCCGGTGAGGTCTATAGAAACAATCCTTTTACCCTTTAAAAGCTCCGGAATTTCTCCCTCTGCTATTTTGAGTGCGAGACCTTCCGCTATCGCGGTTTTACCTACTCCGGGCTCCCCTATAAGGCAGGGATTGTTTTTTGTTCGCCTGCTGAGTATCTCTATTACCCTTTGAATCTCCGCCTGTCTGCCGATAACGGGGTCTATTCTGCCTTCTGTTGCATATTTGGTTAAATCTCTGCCAAACTGCATTAAAACGCTGTTGTCGTCTGGCGCGTCCCTTTGTGTCTTCTGTTTTGACGCTCCCGCGCCATCAGAGCCTTTTGACAGCTTCGAAATCGCATCAAAGGGCTGTACTCCAAGCTGTACGAGAAATCTACATCCGGAGCTTTGCGGTTCCCGTAAGATAGCCGTTAGCAGCTGTTCCGTTCCGGCGTTTCCGTATTTGCTGCCTCTGCCCATAACTAACGCCGTTTCAATTATATGCTTGCAGCGCGGAGTAAAATCATCAGGTGAAAGAGTTGTCGGAATTCCTATGCCGATATTCCTTTTTAGCAGCTCCTCCACCTTTTGCTTAGTTATTTTATAAGCGCCCAAGGCAGTTGCCGCTGTATTGGACGGATCTACCAGCAGTCCGTATAATACATGCTCGCTGCCGATATAGGTATGCCCGATATCCTCCGCGGCCTCCACCGCAAAGTTAAGAGCATTATTTGCATTGTCCGTAAAACCGGTAAATTTATACATAATTTATCACCCTGTTTCTCTATGGATTTAGTATAGAACAAATTTAAGTTAAGAAAGCGATTCCCTGACAAGCTGTGCGCGAAGCTCATCGCGAGCCCTATCATCAAGAGGTCTTTCAACCGATATTGATATCGTCGCAGGCTGCATATCTACCATCAACTTACTGATTAAAGCATCGTCGGCCTTCAGAATATTTTGTACAGCTCCCAGCCTTATGAGTGAAATGCAATTCATAAACTCATCTATTCCTAAAAGCCTTGCGTGTTTCAAAATACCGTAGGCTCTGTGGATTTTGTCCTCTGTTTCTTTTGATTTGCTCAATTCCTCTCTTGCCGATCTTTCTTGAGCGGCGATTTGGAGGGCAATTGATTTAAGATTTTCAATTGCGACCTTCTCAGAAATCCCAAGCGTAATACGATTGCTCAGTTGATACAGATCCCCTCTGGCATGGGTAAACTCGCCATAGGAACCGCCTATCGAAAGTCCGAGCTTTGATACTGTTGATATAAGCCTTTGTATTTGTCCCATGGCAGTTAGCGCCGGTAAATGCAGCATAACGGACGCTCTCATTCCTGTGCCTAAATTCGTAGGATATTGCGTCAAAAACCCTATTCTGTCATCAAATGCGTAATTAAGCTTCGCTCCTATCGCATTGTCTATGCCGTCGGCAACCTTGAAGGCCTCGTCGAGTGAAAGTCCCACTTTCATAACCTGCAGCCTGATATGGTCCTCCTCGCAAAGCATTATGCTTACGGATTCGTCCTCTGTAATTATTAAGGCTCTTCCATCGCAAGAGCTCGCAAATTCAGGACTGACAAGATGTCTTTCGGCAAGCGATACCGCCTGAAGCTGTGACATTGTCTTCATTTCAATAAACCTGAAGTCATATTCCTTACAGCTTAAAATCGCCTTTTCAAGTATGTTGTTGACGCGGATTCTCTCGGGGACACTAAGCTTTGCAGGGAAAGCAAACTCTTTTATGTTTCTGGCAAATCTTATTCTCGTACTTATTACGACATCGCTTTGCGCGCCTGTTCCCAAATACCATTTGCTGTCCATTATTTGTCCTCCCGCTTGTTTTGTTGCTGAGTATTTTCCTTCTCTTTTTGCTTGATTTTGTCCCTAAGCTCGGCAGCGAGTTCAAAATTTTGTTCCTGCACGGCTTTTTCAAGCTCTGCTTGTAAATCTTCCTCTTGTCCTAAATAGTCCGGATTATCCGTCCCTTTAACAATTTTTTTCCCTACGTGCTTATTGTTCCCGTGAATTCTTTCAATTGACGGCAGCAGCTTGTCATAAAACGTATCAAAGCATTCAGCGCAGCCAAGTCTTCCGCTTTCAGCAATATCATTAAATCCGTTGCCGCACATGGGGCATCTGACGGCATTAGCTCCCGAAAATACAGACGAGTGCGAAATTAGATTTCCGAACAAATCCCCGAGTCCGAGACCGAAGCCCGAAAAGGCATCGCCATAGCCTAACGCCCTTGCGCAATCCTCGCAAAGATGTACCTCGGTAGCACTTGCGTTAATTATTCTTTTCATATGGACATTTGCTTCGTTTCTTTTGCAGTTTTGACAAAGCATAATAGTCATTCCTCCGTTTCATAAGATTTTATTTGTTTAATTGTCAATAGCAGCTGCTTAAATATTGCCGCTCGCAGTGTGTCACGATATTGCATCGGAAGCTCTCGAAAACAATTTTCACTCGTAGTGCAGATTAAAAGCTTTGCTTCGTTTTTGGTTATAGCTTTTTTTGAAAGCATATTCATTATATATGCTCTGCATGCAGCATCCTCAAGCCTGTTTCCCGCTAAGCCGACAACCCTTGCGATCTCGTCACCTGTCATAGGCGTTTTATATATTCTTATAAAGCCGCCTCCGCCCCTGCGTGATTCTACAATGTATCCGCGCTCCGGAGTAAATCGTGACGCTATAACATAATTTATCTGACTGGGAACACAACCAAAGGTTAACGCAAGCTCGTTTCGTTTGATATCTGTAAACTCATTGTCTTCAAGCATTTCCGTAATCATGCGAGCTATAAGATTGCTGATTGTCAAGCTTCACCCTCCTAATTTTTGACTTTGACTATCTTTGACCTTTAAGAAAATTATATCAGCGGTCAAATCTTCTTAAAGGTCAGGGTAGGTCTAAATTTATAGTTATTAATGCTATTGCTTCGTTTTTCTTCTGTTTTCTTTGATTTTCTCAGGTTTTTATTTCTTTAAAAATCTTCTTCGTTATCGCCGTAAATCTCATAATCTTCATTGAAATCGTCAAATTCCTCAGCAATCTCTTCATCAAAGTCAAGCTCATCATCCATTGGATTAGGTTTTTTCTTGAAATTAAAAATCATATTTAGCTCCACCTTTCGAAATTTATTATCTCACAACGGCCTTTTTTTATTCACTTATTCTTAAACTGTAACAATTTTAAGACGTGCTCATATGATGAGATAGAAACGAAAGGAGGTAAGACAATGCTTGATTTTTTAGATAACGACGTCGTAATCTGGATTCTTCTCATAATCATAATCCTTATACTTCTCTTCGATGATGAGGACGAATGCTGCAGACCCCGCAGAAAATGCTGCTGACCTTTAAGCAATGAAGGAGCCTGAGGGCGAAAGCCTTCGGGTTTTCCTTGCACGTACGCTAAAAGTCCACAAGAAAACCCCTGCAAACATAGCGTTTGCAGGGGTTTGTAAACATATTGAATAGCTTTAACGTTTCGAGAACTGCGGAGCGCGGCGCGCACCTTTGAGTCCGTACTTTTTTCTTTCCTTCATTCTCGGGTCTCTTGTCAAGAAGCCCGCTTTTTTCAGTGTGGGACGAAGATTCTCATCAAACTGAAGCAGGGCGCGGGAAAGGCCGTGCCTTATTGCGCCTGCCTGACCTGTAACACCGCCTCCGACGACGCGGCATATTATGTCAAACTTTTCTGTCGTATCCGTAAGGGCAAGCGGCTGACGGACAATAAGCTTTAGGGTCTCCAGCCCAAAATAATCATCTATTTCTCTATCGTTTATTGTAATACTTCCGGTTCCGGGATACACGCGTACGCGTGCCACGGACTTCTTTCTTCTTCCTGTTGCGTAGAAATACGGTTTGCTGTCATACATAATTTTGTCCTCCTCCCGTTAAAACTCTCTTATTATCGGTTTTTGAGCTTCCTGTTTGTGCTGAGCGCCCTTGTAAACGCGAAGCCTTGTTAAAGCTCTGCGACCGATAACTGTATCGGGAATCATACCCTTAACTGCTTTGCGAACTACAAATTCAGGTTTTTGCTTCATAAGCGTTCCGTATTTAATCGCTTTAAGGTGACCGATATAACCGGTATGATGATAGTAAATTTTGTTTTCAAGCTTATTCCCGGTTAAAACAAGTTTTTCGGCATTTATTACAATAACGCCGTCGCCACAGTCAGCGTGGGGCGTAAAGGTGGGCTTGTGCTTGCCTCTTAAAAGTACAGCGGCTTCTGTCGCTATTTCACCGAGCGTCCTGCCGGCGCCATCAATCAAATACCATTGACGGGTAATATCGCCCGCTTTAGGCATATAAGTTGACATATACGTTTCCATTCCTTTCGTAATAGACAAAAAATTAGTTTATAGGGCTTGTTGCTACGATATATTAACATAACAAGCTAAGGGCTGTCAACATATTTTTTCGAAAATTTAATATAACTTGCAATAGCTTGTGTTTTCTTCGTTTTTCTCTTGTTTTTGTTGTATTTACTCAATTATCATTTTTTAAAACCCGTATAGCGGTTATCCTCCGGCTTCCTCACCGGTTTCTTTTTTTTCGGTATACGCCGAGGCGACAAAAACAAAAATACCTGCGGTGAAAATTATAAGAACGACAAAAAACGGCTTAGAAGCAAAGAAGTCCTTTAACGCAAACACTATTGCCTCCTTTTCACTCCTTTGAACATCGTTCAAGGCTACAAGGTTGACGCGAGCGATAACTGTTTTTGAATAATAGATATCCGCCTGTGCGATAATTTGACCTTTCCTTACGGGGGCTGCCACGCTTTCGGGTTTCGTAGTAATGTCTGTAACTATTGACAGTCCCTCTGTCTGGGCGCTCAAGGGAACAAGGGCTGTTATTTCCTTTTCGGGCACAAGTGAGACATAATCCGCGTCCTCTGCGCTTCTTACCTTTATTTCATCAACTATACGTGAGGTGTCTGACACTATCTTAAGCTTCATATTCTCAAAAGCCCACTGATACATCTTCTTGCTTGCTACAAAAGAAGTATTAAACTTATCAGTGCTCCCGTTAATACGCTCGTAGCTTCCCTTCATCGCTATACATATATAAGTATAGCCGTCCTTTTGCGCAACCGACGCAAGACATTCGCCTGACTGCTGTGTCGAGCCTGTAATACCGCCTACGGAATATTTGTAGTAATAATCCGAATAAGAATTGACAAGAGGATTACGGTTATAGATATTTCTTGCGGCACTTTTGTTAGTCTTAGGGACCGTGTAATCATATTCGGCGATAATTTCCTTAAACATAGGAGTTTTTATGGCATGCTTTAGTATAAGGTACATATCTGACGCACTTGTTGTTTGACCCTCCCCGTCAAGTCCATGTGCATTTACAAAGTTTGTATTCTTGCAGCCTATTGCTTTTTCAAATTTATAAAGACGGGAATTTCCTTTGCTATTTGTTCAGCTATAACGTTGGCAGCGTCATTTGCGCCGGGGAGCAAAAGACAATAAAGCAAATCACGCATTCTTAGCTTCTCTCCGGCTACAAGACCCGCAACCGTGCTTCCCGTGCCCAATAGGGGTGCAATGGCGCTTTCGGATACGGTTGCTTGGGTATCGAGATTTTCACAAAACTCAAGCGCAAGTACTGCCGTGGCTATTTTAACCAGTGACGCGGGCGCACTGATCATATTCTCGTTTTTGCTGAAAATCACGGTATCTGTATCAGAATTCGCAAGGAAAAAAACCTCGGGAGCATAGCTTGCAAGCTCTGAATTATATGCCGTATTACATAATAGAGAAGTGCTCGGTATCACAGCAAGGCATATACAAAAAAATATCAGCAGTTTTTTCATAGACAAAACCTTCCCGATGTAGTATAATTAGGAATCAATATTTCCAATAAGTATAACATCTAAACGGTAAAAAATAAACAGTATTGCGATATAATAATTTTCCGGAAGTGATTTATTTGGTATTTGTAACGGGTGATACACACGGTGACAGCGAACGGCTCTCTAAGAAAAGGCTGAAAATGCTTGGTGAAAAAGATACTCTGATTATCTGCGGTGATTTCGGTTTTGTTTGGAACGATGATAAAAAGGAACAAAAGCTACTGAATTCACTGACTAAACGAAAATATAATATTTGCTTTATAGACGGAACCCATGAGAATTTTGCATTACTTAACAAATATCCCGTTAAAACATGGAACGGCGGCTCGGTCCATGAAATAAAGCCAAATGTCATGCATCTTATGCGCGGCGAGCTTTTCGATATTGACGGTCTGAAAATATTTACAATGGGCGGAGGCGAAAGCCCCGACATAGATGTCAGGTTTGAAACATCCTCGTGGAACAGGGAAGAAATTCCCACCCAGTCACAGCTGCTAAAGGGAGCGCAAAAGCTTGAAGAAACTGGTTGCTGCGTGGATTTGATAATCACACACGAACCCCCCTCAAAAATCAAGGGATTCCTAAAGCTTTCAAACACCGACCAAATCAGAGTAACTGCCTTGAATTCTTATTTTGACGAGCTTTCCGCAACCTGTAAATTCAAACACTGGTTTTTTGGCAGTCTGCATATGGATAAATACATATCATTAACACATATAGGAGTTTTTAAGAGCATTGTAAACGCTCACACGGGTGAAAAGTGTTCTTCCAAAAACTAATAAAGGTAATGCCATTTTATATGAAAGGAGTTTAAAATGACCGATTTTTATATCGAGACACTGTCTTGGCAAGCAATCATTTTGCGGCTGATTTTGTCTCTTGTTTCGGGTATGCTTATAGGTCTTGAACGAAAATACACAAATCATCCCGCCGGGATGAAGACCCATGCCATTGTGTGCATTGGCGCTGCACTTGCCTCACTTATCACAATTGAAATGGGCTTTACCGCTTCAAATCTGCTTTTAACGGGTGATACAAGAGTTGATGTGTCGCGCATAGCCGCCGGGGTTTTAACAGGTATAGGCTTCGTTGGAGCAGGTGCAATTATTAAGAGCAAGGACGGTCTTGTCGTAACTGGTCTGACCACCGCCGCCACACTTTGGGTTACGGCGTGCTTAGGTCTTGCCATAGGCATGGGATACCTGAAAATGAGCCTTGTTTCACTTTTGACTATCTTGATTGCAAATGTTTTGCTTCGATATCTTGAAATTAAGCTTCACCTTAGCACAAGGTATACTAAATGTATCCTCGTCGCAACAAAAGAAAGAGCCCAAACCATAAGCTATCTTGATGAACTCCTGTCAAGAAACAGAATAACTATTGAAGATTTTGAGTCTAAGTTCGATGAGAAGAATAACGAAATTTGTTACCTGCGTTATACAGTCAAACTGAACCGTTCGGTTAAATTCGACCTGTTATTAAGGGAGATAGCCATATACGAATATGCTTTACAGGTTGCCGAAACAAAGTCGGTTTAGAAAAGCATAAGCGGCAGATATTACAGCTGTTTGTACATATCTGCCGCTTCTTCTTTTTTTGCATATTCATTTACGGAAAGAACCTCGTATTTTGTCAGCCTGCTGCCCATTTGTATTTCTATAATGTCGCCGGCTTTAACCTGTTGAGAAGCCCTTGCGGTCTTTCCGTTAATTGAAACATGCTTTGCGTCACACGCCTCATTCGCAACAGTGCGCCGCTTTATTATTCGTGATACCTTAAGGTATTTATCGAGTCTCATAAATCCTCCAAAATTTCTGCCCCGAAAAGTACAAGCCTTTCGGGGCAGATTAGCTTTGCTTGCTTATTTAACAGCGTCCTTAAGAGCTTTACCTGCCTTAAAGCCGGGAACCTTCGATGCAGGAATATGGATTTTTTCTTTTGTGCGGGGATTAAGACCTTCCTTGGCTGCGCGCTCGCGAACCGAGAATGTGCCAAAGCCTACGAGTTGAACCTTGTCACCATTCTTAAGAGCATCGGTAATGCCGTCAAATACAGCATTGATAGCGGCGTCTGCGTCCTTCTTGGAAAAACCTGCTTTTGCAACTGCGTTTACAAGATCTGTCTTGTTCATTTTCTTTCCTCCGTTTTTAATTTTATCCAAAGGATTTGCATAGCAAATCACTTATTATGGACTTTTTTTGCCTGTTCCCATAGCTTGTCCAAATCTTCTGAAGACAAGCTTTTCAAATCAAGCCCCTGCTCAAGGGCAAGGCGTTCAACTGTAGAAAACCTTAATATAAATTTATCTGTCGCCTTTGAAAGAGCTGTTTCGGCATCCTTATGGCAAAACCTGGCAACATTAACAACCGCGAACAGCAAATCACCCAGCTCGTCTTGTATCCTGTCGTCCTCTCCGGTCAACAAAGCCTCTTTAAGCTCCTGACGCTCTTCAAGTATCTTGTCAAAGGCTCCGTCGGCACTGTCCCAATCGAATCCTGCCTTTTTTGCCTTTTCCTGAACCTTCTGACTCTTCATTAACGCGGGATATACTTTCGGTATATTTGCCATAGCCTCGCTTTGAGTTGCTATGCCCTTCGTCCTAAGTTTAATCGTATCCCAATTATACAGAACCTCGTCACTGTTTTCAACGGTTGTGCTGCCGAAAACATGCGGATGTCTGACAATCAGTTTTTTGCATATACCGTCCGCAACATCCGAAAAAGAAAATCCGCCTGTCTCCTCCTCTATTTGCGAGTGAAAAACCACCTGCAAAAGAACATCCCCGAGCTCTTCCTCTAAAAGCCTCGAGTCACTATTATCAATAGCCTCAAGAACCTCATACGTTTCCTCAAGAAAATTATGCCTTATTGATGTATGAGTCTGCTCCCTGTCCCAAGGACAACCTCGAAAAGAGCGGAGAATTCTCATTATTTCTAAAAGATCCTCTATTTCATAGCTATCCTTCAGACAAAATTCATTATTAGTAATTCTGTTTTCATTATTCTCTGCCATATTTTACCCCAATAATCTAAATTTTTCAAGTACTTTAGCAATTTTTTCTCCCTTTGGGAGTATTATTATATCATCTTTTTCAATAATTCGCATCAAAATCACACAAATCAGGTAAATAACGGCGGCAATGCATATAGAGAGCAGACATGAAACCGAGTTGCCGTTAAGCCTTGAATTCGCATTTCCGAAGGTTAAAAAACGGGATAATATTCCATATGAGGCATATGCGGCGCTTGCACAAAAGAGCGACGCGATAAACGGCTTTATGAAAATCGAGAAGAATTTCAGTTTTATTTTTGTCGTTTTTATTAAAACTCCTAAATTAATAACAACGTTCATTATATAAAAAATTGCGGTCCCTATAAGGGCACCGTATATGTTGAGCCTCGGAACGGAAACAAAGATGTAATTGCAGACAATTTTGACTATGCATGATGCCGCTATTACCTTTGCGGGCACCGACGCCTTGCCTATTGCCTGAAGCATATTGGTAACAGGAGCGGACAAGGCAAGAAAAATCATCATAGCGCCATACGCAGCAAGTATGTTGGCGGTTATCGGTATCGATGAATCGGATTTTGTTCCGTTATACATAATATTTAATATAGGTTCCGAAAGCACAAGAAATCCCATGCCCGACGGAAAAGCTATCAGCGAAATTATTCTGATAACGGTAGAAGCGGCGCCTTGAACTCCTATTTTGTTGCTTTTTACCCATGCGGCTGACAATATCGGAATTGCACTGATTCCGAGAGTCATAGTCAATGTGGGAATGAGATTCCGAAAGTCCATTGCCGTATCAAAAGCCCCATAAAGATAGCTTCTAATTCCACCGTCAAGAACTCCTCCGGCAGTTAAGCTCGCCGAATACATTTCTTTTATTGTGCCCATATGATCACGTACTACTGAGTTGAGTATGTTTTGAACCATCCACGCGTCAATAAGATTTGTTATATTAAGAACAAGGGCGCTTATCGCGGCGGGAAGGGCAATAACGAAAAGCTCTCTGATTATTTCTCTTTTACTCAAAGGGCTCGGTGAGCTAAGAAGCATTTGGTTTGTTATCGAATCACCCTTTATTCTGTGCCTGAGGATTACATAGCTCGTTGAAAGAATGGTGCCTAAGGTAACTCCTAAAATAGCCGCAGCCGCTGCCATAGGATAAATAACAGATGCCGCCTGAGCTTCTGTTTCTGCCGAAACGCCGAACACGATACCCTCTTTTAAATACTGTTGTAAACCTATCCTTTGAACTAAAAAGGCGAGAGACAGCCCGAAAACAAGCTTGCCGACAGCCTCTAAAACCTCAGAGACAGCCGTCGGCAGCATATTATTGAGACCCGCGTAGTATCCCCTGTATGTAGATACTATACAACAAAACAAAATTGAGGGGGCTATCATAAAAAGCGAAAGAAGTGTTTGCGGTGAATTAATCGAGAGCGCCCAATCCATGCTCGTGTACGGATAGGAGATAAGAAGAAGAAATGCCGTACCCAATACACCCAGCAGTGAGTAAACCGGTAGTGTTACTTTATAAACCTGCCTAACATCCCTGTATCTTCCGAGTGCGTAGTTTTTTGAAACAAGGCGCGATACGGCTACAGGCAGTCCCGCCATTGAGATTGCATAAATAGGGGTGTATATGTTATAAGCGGATGCGAAATAACCTCTACCCTCGGCACCTAATATGCCGGTCAGAGGTATTTTGTAGACAGCCCCTATGACCTTTACAAAAGCGGTCGCGATAACAAGTATTAAGGCGCTGTTCAACAATGTTTGCTTCTTTTCGGATGCCAATGTTGTGCCTCCTTATCAGTTGCCGAGGAATTCTCTTAACAGGGAGTCCTCCGGTACAAGCGAAGTATCCATCACGGGAAACTTTTCAAGACTTTTGTAAAGCCTTTGGGCGTCCTTGTAAAACTCCGAGTTTTTGCTTATATCCTTTAATAAGGGCAGCGCCCTTTCCTTTAATACGCACGTTTCATATAAGTGTATCGTATTAATTTTAACGTCAGCATTTTCCCTGTACGGGAATAGGTACATATCCTCTCCGCGGCATACGGTTTTCCAAAGCTCATAGGTGTTTTCGGGAGAGCTTCCTCTAAAACGGTAATCGCGAACCAGACGCCTTACAAAACGCATGTTCCTTTTGTTTAATACTATGTTACCTCTCGAGTCATAAATCCTTGTTGAAACATTAATATATATTTTATAAAGCTTATCCTTCGGAAGAGTATCCGTAATTACAGGATTGAGCGCGTGAAGTCCTTCGACTATTATGATGTCCCGCTGTGAAACCTTGAGCCTTTTAAGCTCCGGTTTCCTTGTTCCGGTCATAAAATCGTACTCAGGAAGCAAGGCCTCTCCTTTTGTTACCAAATTATATAAGGTTTTTGACAAAAAGGGGAGATCGAGCGCGTTAACCGATTCAAAGTCCAATGTCCCGTCACTCAGACGCGGTGAATCCTGGCGGTTTTTATAAAAATCATCAAGTGAAATGGTATAGCTTGTGTGCCCGCCCGCTTCAATCGACGCCTTTAGTCTTTTTGCGGTGGTTGTCTTTCCTGCCGAGGAGGGTCCTGCAAGCATTACAATCTCACTTACTGTAGTCGCATTTAAGTGTGACGCTACCGAATCAAGTATTGACTTATATCTTTTCTCACAGCTGTAACAGAATTCGGCAGGTTCATTTCGTGCCTTTTCCTTTATATATTCAAGTGTGTTGTTTATTTTCGCCATTCGTTTTCTCCTTTTATACAGTATGTGCCGTAAAACTCAGATATTCTGTTCTTTCTCATAAGAACTTCATTAAAACGGGAAATGTATTCATAAGGGTACTTAAAGTTATTAACTCTTTCAATATACCCGCCAAGAGGGTCCTTAAGCTTTGTGACGGCCCCCGCTCCCACGGCAAGAACGCTGTGGCATTCTTCCATCATAAAAATGTTATACAGACACTCCTTATTTTCCTTTGCCCAGCCGACATTTTCATAATTGCCCGCCGATTTGCTTTGCCGATACAGGTAATAGGGCTTATACGATGCCTTTCTTAAAAGCACCTCAGCTGCTTTGAGCATTTGTGCCGTTAAAACGGCTTTTTCCTTTAACATTTCCGTTTTTGTTCCGAGAGCGGATGAGCGCTTTTTCGCAAGCGTATGGATAGTTATGCTTTCAAAGCCCATACAAATCGCTGTTTTTATGCCTTCTTCAAAGCTTTCAAGAGTCTGCCCGGGTAAAGATGCAATTAGGTCCGCATTAATGTTATCAAAACCCTCTTCCCGAGCAAGCCTATACGCGTGTTGAGTCTGGCTGCTCGTATGGAGTCTTCCGATTGTCTTGAGCACATCATCGCTAAATGATTGAGGATTTATACTTATACGCGATACGCCATATTCCTTCAGCACCTGCAGCTTTTCTTTAGTTATTGTGTCAGGCCGTCCCGCTTCCACCGTTAATTCCCGCAAGGTGCCCAAATCAAATTGCTTTGATATCGCGTCAAAAATCTTCCCGAGAAGTGCGGGCTCAAGCACGGTGGGAGTGCCGCCGCCCCAATATATACTTTCAAGCCTGAGCTTGTTTTTACTTGCAGCTTCCCCCGTTACGGCAATTTCCTCACACATTAAATCCACATATTTCGGTATGCTCTTTATGATGGCAGGTGAGGATATACTATGAGACACAAAGGAGCAGTAAGTACATCGGGACGGGCAAAAAGGAATCGATACATAAAGGCTGAACGACAACGGATAAGAAGAATCAATTATCCTTTCTTGATTGCGGGCAACCTCAAACGCAAGGCGTATCTTTTCGGGCGACACAAGCAGTTCGTTTGTTAAATAATCCCTTGCCGGCCTCTCCCCTAAATCTTTAAGAAGTGAATTTACAAGCTTTAACGGTCTTACCCCCGTAAGAATGCCCCATTTAGGACGAAATGAGAATTCCTCGCATAAGAGCAGGAACATTATACCCGCAAGCTTTATTTCGGCATCGTTTTCACCGTCACTCTTATTGAGAGTCCTTGAAAGCTCCTTTTTACATCCTTTCATATTGAGCGACGCAAAAACACAACTGTTCTTTTTGTCATACCGTGCAACAGCATAAGGAGCAAGGGGTTCTTGGCAAATCTCTTTATAAAAAACGATTTTTTCATCAGGCATAAAAAGCCTCAGCAAGCCCTCAAGCTCGTAATGAAAATCATTGTCGATCAAATACAAAGTCATCTGTTTCTTATAAACCTGTTCCTTGTTCTTTCTTCGCCTATTACCGTGCTTTTATTGTGTCCCGGATATACGACATAATCATCATCAAGAAGCATGAGCCTGTCAACAGAAGCACTCAGCTGCTCAAAGCTTCCCCCCTTAAAATCCGTTCTGCCCGCCGTGCGATAAAATAAGGTGTCTCCGGTTATTACAAACTTATCCTCAGCACTTACAAAGCACACACCACCCTTTGAGTGTCCGGGCGTGGAAATAACCTTGAGCCTTCCTGATCCTACTTCTATACAATCGCCATCAAAAAGGAGAAAATCTGCTTGGATTTCAAAAAACGAGTCTTTATATTCACTGCCCATAAGATTGTCCTCTACGCTGCTAAGGCAGATTTTGTCGGGCGCCCCAATTGCCGTCTTAGCATCCGGAAAATATTCTTTCAAACGGTTAACCCCTAAGATGTGGTCGAAGTGACCATGTGTTAGCAGTATATATTTTAGTTCTTTAACACCTGCCTCTTTAATAAAAGAAATTAAATCTTCACAGAATTCTCCGGGGTCAATTACAACACCCTCTCCCGAAAGTACGTCACACAGCACATAACAGTTTGCCGAATATAAACCTAAAGGGATTGCGCTTACAGTCATTCCTGTTTCCTCCAAATATCAGTATTAAAATAAATGGTAACCGGTCCGTCATTGACAAGAGAGACTTCCATATGCGCACCAAAAACACCTGTTTCGACCTTCTGCACCCCATTATCACGCAGCTGCTGACAAAACAACTCATACAGCATCCTGGCTCTTCCTGGCTCAGCGCTTTGTGAAAAGGAAGGACGATTGCCTTTTTTGACATCTGCTAATAAAGTAAACTGGGACACGACAAGGGCGTCCCCTTTTATTTGGGCTAAGCTGATATTCATTTTACCCTCTTCGTCCTCAAACACGCGCAGAGAAGCCGTTTTCCTCGCAAGCAAAACAGCTTCTTGTTCAGTGTCGGTATCCTTGACGCCAAGTAAAATCAGAAACCCTTTTTTTATGTCTCCTACCATTTTTCCTTCGACGCTTACCGAACCTTGAGATACTCTCTGAATGACCGCTATCATTTATTGTTGTCGTCGGGCTTTTCAGGGTCAACAAACTGATAGTTAACCTCAGTAGCGCCATCTGTTTTTTCATCATGCTCGGGAACAATCGCCGATATTATAAAATAAACAATCAGCGCCGGGAATACAGCCGTAAAAATCGCCGCTATTACAACCAGAACCCGAATAATGGTGGCATCCATTCCAAAGTACTCTCCTACACCCGCGCAAAGACCCGTCAGTTTTTTGTCTGACTTTGAACGATAAAGCTTCTTTTCCATAAATAAAACCTCCTGTTTAAGTTTTTGATCTTTCCACCGAAATAACACCATCGATTTTTTCCATTCTTTGCGTTACACCCGTGAGATGCTCGACACTGTTTACGGTAACGGTCATATAAATAATAAGGGTTCCGTCTTTATTTTCGCGCGTGTTGACAGAATTGATAAAAACCCTCATATTAGCTAAAAGCCCCGATATATCCGCCATTAAAGCTACTCTTGAAACACATAGGACTGAAAGCGATGCTCTGAAGCTTTCTTTTATCGACTTATCCCATAAAACCCTTATCCATCTCTCAGGCTCGGCGCTAAGCTCAATATTTTCGGGCACATTGGCACAGTCTCGTTTATGAACAGACACTCCGTGACCTCGTGTTATAAATCCTATTATACTATCTCCGGGTATCGGATTGCAACAACGCGAAAGCTTAACAAGACAATTGTTTATTCCTTCAACTATTACACCCTCACTTGTTGCAACAATTTTTTCCCGATTAGCCGTCGAGGGTATTACAGAAGCTTCAGAAGTTGCCGCAATACGATGGTATTCTTCCCTTATAAACGGCATTATCCGGGTAATTGGAACACCTCCGTAACCGATTGCGGCAAAAAAATCATCCGCATTATTACACCTTTGCCGCTCAACAAGCTTCTCAAGCAGCTCGCTTAATTGCTCGTCGCTAAAACGCAATTTGTTTCTGCGAAGCTCCCTTTCAAGCTGTTTTTTTCCCTCGATTATGTTTTCTTCCCGCTTTTCACGCTTAAACCAATTACGGATTTTACTGCGCGCTTCACTGGTTTTAACAATATTAAGCCAATCTCTGCCGGGTCCCTTGCCCTGCTGAGAAGAGGTCAGAACCTCTACAATCTCGCCCGTTTCCACCTGATAATCTATAGGTACTATTCTGCCGTTCACCTTTGCCCCGACCATCTTATGACCCACAGCCGAGTGAATTGCATAAGCAAAATCTATTACCGTAGCTCCCGAGGGAAGATTAACCACATCTCCCTTAGGAGTAAAGACAAAAACCTCGTCGGGAACAAGATCGCTTTTAATTGTACGCACTATATCCTCGATATCGTCGGCGTCCTGTTGGGAGTCAAGAAGCTGTCTTATCCACTTAAGTCTCTCCTCAAAGCGGTCTGTACCACCAAGCCCGAGCTTGTATTTCCAGTGCGCTGCTATCCCGTACTCGGCTGTTATATGCATTTCACGAGTTCGTATTTGCACCTCAAAGGGTATGCCTTCTTTTCCTATGACTGTTGTGTGTAAGGATTGATACATGTTAGGCTTTGGGGTAGAAATATAATCCTTAAACCTTCCGGGAATGGGTCTGAACATATCATGAATAATCCCTAAGCAGTCATAGCATTCAATTACGTTATCCAAAATAATTCTAATGGCGTAAATGTCATATATTTCATCAAAGTCACGGTTTTGCATATACATTTTTCGGTAGATGCCGTGCACGCTTTTCAGTCTTCCCTCAATTTGGGCGTTTCCTACAACACTCTTAACCCTATCCGCCACCACACGCCTTGTTTTTTCAAGAAAATCCTTGTGCACCTGATTTTGAGAGCTTAAGGATTGTTCTATCTCCTTATATGCAACAGGGTCAAGAAAGCTGATTGCCCTGTCCTCGAGCTCCTCCTTAAGAGCGCGAATACCGAGTCTGTGTGCTATGGGAGCATATATTTCAAGCGTTTCAAGAGCCTTGTCACGTCTTTTTTGCTCGTCAACATAATTGAGCGTTCTGATGTTATGGAGTCTGTCTGCCAGCTTTACTATTATTACCCTGATATCCTCAGACATTGCAAGGAGCATTTTTCTTATGTTTTCCGCCTGCTGTTCTTCCTTCGTGTGAAGGGGCACCTTTTCAAGCTTAGTAACGCCGTCTACAAGTGCCGCTATTTCTTTGCCGAAAAGTGTTTGAACCTCAGAAAGCGATATAGATGTATCTTCAACAATATCATGAAGCAGCGCCGCAACTATCGACTGGAAGTCCATTCCGAGGGATAAAAGAATTGAGGCGACTGCTATCGGGTGTATTATAAATGGCTCTCCGGAACTGCGTTTCTGGTCGGCATGAGCCGCCTTGGCAGTTCTGAACGCTTTTTCTATTTCAGCTACTTCTTCCTTCTGAAACTGTTTTTTTGCAGACTCCTTAAATTCGGAATATAGCCCCTCCACGTCGAAATACTCCATTGCTACGCCCCCTTTGCGTTTAGAGACGACAGAATGCTTGAGTTGTTTAAGTTTGCCCTTACTCCGTTAACAGGTTGTACTCTCTTGCCTTCTTGTATATATTCTATGAGTGAAAGCTCGAAAAAGACATCAAGAGTAACATTTATTGCGGCTATGCTTGACTCTTCAAGATTAAGCCTTTTACATAGAAGCTCCGCGTCTGTAAAGCATTCGCCTTTGCTTCTTATGTAACGATAAAGATTCTCCTGTAGCTCTCTGCTGGGACACAGTTTTTTTGTTTCCTCAAATGAGAGTCTTTCGCCCCTTTTAAATTTTTCATACAGGTTTGTGCAGCAAATCACCTCATCGTCGTTTGCACCCGCAAATCGGATATCTCTAATATGAATGCTCAGTTTTTCTTCACCTAAATATTCATTTGTGTCAAACCTTACGGCAAGATCGACAAAATCTCCTTGTTCGTATATCATTTGATCCTCTGTCATACCAAAATACATGGCAACTACATATATATTGCCTCTTTTAAGATTTACCTTGAGATGCTTGCCATTCCCCACAGCCTTAATACTTACAATCTGCATATTGAAAAGCCCGAAAAGAGGACTTGAATTTTCCGCTCCACACGGTTCAAGCGCCTTAAGTGCGTATAGCAGCTCAAGCTTCAATGATTTCGGATTCAGCTTACATTCTATATTTAGGGTTGGAAAACACGGCTGTGTGTTTGAGGCATATTCATTTATTTTTTTCCTGAAAAGTGGTATATTTTGTGATTGAAGGCTCATTCCCGCAGCAAGAGTATGCCCTCCGAATTTGTCCAGAATATCTTGAACCTGTGAAAGGGCGTCATATAACGAGAACCCGGGGATGCTTCTGCCGGAACCTTTGGCGGTCTCGCCATCACGAGAAATAACTATAACGGGCTTCCCTAAATTTACACACAGGCGCGAAGCTACAATTCCGATTACCCCCTGATGCCACATTTCGCCGTCTACTACTATAACGCGCTCATAACCGATTAATGGATTTTCGGCTATTTGTTTTAATGCCGCCGCCTCAATATCATTTTCCTCTTTTTTGCGAAGTTCGTTCGCTTCACATATTTGGCAGGTTAAGCTCTTTGCCTTTTCCTCAGAGGTTGTTATGAGCAGCTCTATCGCCCCGCTTGCGGAGCCCATTCTTCCCGCGGCATTTAGCCTCGGTGTAAGCGTAAACGCCAGTGAAGTCGAGGTCACCTTATCACTATGCATGCCTGCGGCAGTTTTTAGAGCTGCTATCCCCAGTCTCTTACCCTTGTTGATGAGTTCGATCCCGCGTCTTACAATAACTCTGTTCTCACCTCTGAGCGGTACAACATCGGCTATTGTACCCAGAGCAATTAAATCCGCATAATCTGACAGTATCTTCTCTGAGTCGCACTCCTCAAGCGCCGAGACGAGCTTGAACACAATTCCCACACCGGCCCATTCCTTAAAATCACCCTCATAATCCTCCCTGTGAGGATCCACCACCGCAAGCGCATCGGGAAGAATTTCTCCGGGTTGATGATGATCAGTAATGACCATTTCAACTCCGAGATTTTTTGCATAGCTCGCTTCGGAAACAGAGCTCACGCCGTTGTCTACCGTGATGATGAATTGAGTACCCTTTTTTTTCAGAAGTGTAATTGCTTTACAGCTTAGACCATAACCTTCCAGCGCCCTGTCGGGGATATAATAATCAACATTCGCGTTTTTTGATTTGAGATACAAATACATCAATGCCGTTGCGGTCACGCCGTCCGTATCATAATCGCCGAAAACAGTAATCCTCTTGCCTGAACTCAGTGCCTGCTTAATCGCTTCGACAGCCCTATCCATATCGGGCAGAATATATGGGTTTAGGATATCGGCATCATATAAAAAGGAATCTATCGCAAATTCGTCCGAGTATCCTCTTGAACAAAGAATATAGGCGATAATCGGCTCTATTCCACAGTTTTCAGCAATCGAGGCAGCAATATCCTTGTCACAGCTTGACACGGTCCATTTCTTTCTGCTCACACAATCACTCAATTCAATAAAATTACTTTTTATTATATCACTTCAAACGGCTTTATGCAATAGTCAGACAACTCGATATGCCGCTAATCATTATTACATATGGCATAATCATAGCATAATTCACAAAACCCTTGACATGAAGTAAATGCAAAGTATACTATTCATATAGGCGGTTTACCGCGGTCATTCTAAGATTAGTTGGAGGCTTGTTTATGCACAATAATGTAAGAAAAACCCCCGGCGATACCTCATGGTTTGTAGAGGACAGGTTCGGCATGTTTATTCATTGGGGGCTTTATGCCCTTCCTGCACGCCATGAGTGGGTAAAAAACATAGAAAAAACACCGGAGGAGGTTTATCAACGATACTTTGAGCGTTTCAACCCCGATATGTATGACCCTAAGCAGTGGGCTTTAATGGCAAAAAAAGCAGGTATGAAATATGCAGTATTGACCTCAAAGCACCACGAGGGCTTTTGTCTTTTTGATTCTCAGTACACTGATTATAAGTCTAAGAATACTCCTTACGGAAAGGATTTGGTTAAAGAATATGTAGATGCCTTCAGAGCTGAGGGTCTAAAAGTAGGCTTTTACTACTCTCTTATTGACTGGCATCATCCCGATTTTCCGATTGACGGACTGCATCCGCGCAGGGATGATGATAATGTAAAAGAGCTAAATGAGGGCAGGGATATAAAAAAATATGCACAGTACATGCGCAATCAGGTAAAGGAGCTTTTAACCAATTACGGAAAAATTGATATCCTCTGGTTTGACTTTTCTTACCCCTTCAACTATTACAATGGAATGAAGGGTAAGGGCAAGAAAGACTGGGAATCTGAAAAGCTTATAGCTACGGCAAGGGCCATAAACCCCGATATAATTATTGACAACCGTGCAGATATAGAACAGGA
>CAZPPO010000009.1:3531-23876 GCA_964588475.1 uncultured Eubacteriales bacterium | reverse complement strand
ATTTTCCGCCTTAAGTTATGCCTTATTAGTCATACTCAGACTTTTGGGGGTGCTGTAATGAAAAGAGCATTATCCTTATTTTTAACCGCAGTAATAATGCTTTCTCTTACGGCGGAGGCTTTTGCCCTTGAGGGAACGCTGTATTCGCGTGAGAGCGAATACAGCTATGACAATACTATCTCAAGAGTTATTGACAACGCAAGTATCCTTACGGATAATGAAGAAGTACAGCTTCAGGAAAAAATCAATTTCATTATATCAGAATATTCATTCGATGTCGTAATTCTTACGGTTAGCACAATCAGGAGTAAAACAGTAGAGGAATTTGCGGACGATTATTACGATTATAACAATTACGGTTACGGTGAAAATGCTGACGGCTTGCTGTTTATGCTCAATATGGGAGACAGAGATTATTATACATCTACCTGTGGAAGAGCAATCAAGGTTTTTACCGATTACGGAATCGAATATATAAGTGATAGAGTTTTAGAAAAGCTTAAGGACGGTGACTACTTCGGGGCGTTTTCGCAATACCTCGAGCTTGTTGAAAGCTTCTTAAAAAGTGAAAAAAGCGGAAAGCCCGCTTATGATGTCAACAGGAAATTTAAGGGAAATGTATTTGGAATAGGAGTTAAAGAGGCACTTGCGTGTGTACTTATCGGGTTTTTTATTTCATTAATACTCGTAAATTCAATGAAAAACAAAATGAATACCGCAAAGGCTAACGACAGTGCGCGTGCTTACATTGAACCAAACTCCTTTAACCTTACCCATAGCGAAGATAAATTTTTATTAAGAACGACTTCTTATGTTAAAATTCAGAATACTTCCCAAGGCAGCGGCGGCAGCAGAACGCATACAAGCAGCAGCGGAAGAAGTCATGGCGGCGGAGGCGGGAAATTCTGATTTAATGGGGGGATTTTTATGAACAAACAAATAAGATTTGCGATATTCGGAGCGGCAAGAGGCTTGTCTTTTGCAAGGGTACTGTCTTTGTTTGATAATGCCCGAGTCGTTGCTGTTTGTGACTGCATTAATGAACGGTTGGAAAAAATAAAGGAAATTTGTCCTGATGCTTGCTTCTATGAGGATTATGACCAAATGCTCGCGGACAAAGGTATAGATGCGGTTGTTCTTTGTAATTATTTTAATGAGCATGCGCCTGCCGCTGTCAAGGCTCTCAATAAAGGTATAGCCGTTCTTTCAGAAACTATTCCGGCAGTAACCCTGAAGGAGTGCGTCGAGCTTTGCACAGCTGTTGAAAAAACAGGCTCCTTGTATATGCTTGCCGAAAACTACCCCTTTATGAAAGGCCCTATGCAGATGAAATCGATATACGAGAAGGGGACTCTCGGAAATGTTATATATGCCGACGGCGAATATGTACATCCTATGTCAGCTCAAACATATAGAAATTATACACCCGATACCGGGCATTGGCGGGCGGTTATGCCGTCTACGTATTACCTTACTCATTCACTCGCTCCGCTTATTCATATTACAGGCGCGATGCCAGTTGCCGTAAACGCCAAATGTGTTTATTCGGAAAATAACGAATGGGAGTATAATGACGAGATTAAAAAGGATGTCGGCGCGGCAATCTTCTGTGAGATGGACAACAATGCTATATTTCATATTACCGGCTGGGCAAAATACGCCCCCCACGGTACCTGGTACCGTCTTTGCTGTAAAAACGGGGGAGTCGAAACGCTGCGTGACAATACTGACAAGGTTCGTATATCGTACAACGATTGGAGTGTACCTGACGACTGCAGTAAAGAAGCCGTCATTCTCTCCTCGTTCGGCGATGATTCAAAGGCAGGCAAGACAGGTCACGGCGGCGGCGATTATTGGGTAATGAATGAGTTTATTAATGCATATGAAACAAAACGAAAACCGTGTTTCGATGTATACACCGCAGCCTCCTTGTCAGCAGTCGGAATATTGGCGTGGAGAAGCTGTCTGAATTCCGGTTGTGAATATAAAATCCCCGATTTCAGACTTGAGCAGGACAGGAGGAAATATGAAAACGATGACCTTTCTCCCTTCAAGAACGCCTTGGGAAAAATAACTTATCCGCGTTCTAAGTTCGAAAGGATTTAAGTATTAAATTTAAGGAGTAAATCATGACAAGTGAATTGGAAATTAAAAAGCAGATCTGTGAAATCGGAAAGCGTATTTACGACAGGTGTATGGTTGCCTCAAATGACGGGAATATTTCCGTCAAATTGAGCGATAATGAGTATCTTTGCACACCGACAGGAGTCAGCAAAGGCTTTATGACTCCCGAATATATTTGCAAGGTCAATTCTCACGGTGATGTTATTGAGGCAAATAACGGTTACAGGCCGTCAAGCGAAATAAAAATGCATATGAAGGTATATAGGGACAGACCCGATGTAAACGCGGTTGTCCACGCGCATCCTCTCTATGCGACGGGCTTTGCAATAGCGGGTATCGCGCTCACCGCACCCATAATGCCCGAGGCCGTAATTACCTTGGGCACTGTTCCCTTAGCGGAATATGGAACACCATCAACCGAGGAAATTCCAAATGCCATATCCGAGTATCTGCAGCATTATGATGCTGTTTTACTGGCAAACCACGGTGCGCTTTCCTATGCTGATACGCTGCTTAGCGCTTATCACAAGATGGAGTCACTCGAATTTTACGCACAGCTTCTTTATATTTCAAAGCAGTTAGGCGGTCCGAAGGAGCTTACACAAGAACAAGTAAAAAGGCTGTATGAAATTCGCAGACAGTTCGGCATGACAGGCAGGCATCCTGCAGACCTTATTGTGTGAGACAATTACGCGTTTGTAAAAGCTAAGCGGTATTATTTATGCGTTTTTAAGCTTGTCGCGTATAACTGAAATTTGTTCAGTAGGACTTGAGCAAACTCCGTTTTGACACAAATAGTAAACAGTATCGGAAGAGGAAAGCGGATAGTTCTTAACAGACGGCACAATATCGAAAAGTAAATTGCGGTTGTCAGGCGATAAATACAATACATAAAGATCAATCTGTTCAACACCCCGAAGAAATGAGATAAGCTCTTCGGGGGCGTTCTTTTCTGTTGAGGCGCAAATGAGCAAGGCGGGCTCTTTTAAGGCACGCATAATGACGCTCAACGCAAAGCAATGTACCTCGGGCTGTAAGGAAGCCTGACAGGAGAGAAATTCAAGCTGCTTGTCCCTTAGCTTTATCCATTCGATTTCACCCGTCAGGGCGGCAAGGGATACAAGCACCATAGAAGAAACCGAGTTTCCGGAAGGAATCGCTGCGTCATATGTTTCCTTTGGTCTGCTGATAAGTCTTTCGGAGTCTTTGGAATAAAGGTAAAAGCCACCGTCCCTTTTGTCAAAGAACAAACTAATCATCTGCCGTGCCACACCAACCGCTTTTACAAGATACTCTGCCTCAAACGAGCTTTTATACAACTCTAAAAGAGCAAGGGCGTAAAAGGCGTAGTCGTCAACCAAGCCCAAAAAAGCGGCCTCATCGTCGCGGTAACGTACAAACAGCTTGCCGTCGCTGTCGGTTAATCTTCTTTCAATAAATTTTAGTGCGGCAAGAGCGGGGGATGAATAAGACGTTTCTTTAAGGACAAAGGAGGCTTTTGCAAATGCGATAATAGTCATTGCATTCCAGCTTGTCAGAATTTTATCATCCTTGTTTAAGTGGACTCTATCCTTCCTGAAGCGTTTGAGTTTCCTGCAAATAGCTTCGATTGTTATGTTTTCTTCTGTGTATTTCGGGTTATTCAGCAAATTTGGTATACTCATTCCCTCAAAATTACCCTTATCGGTAATATCAAACCATTTACAGAAATCCTCCGAATCTTGTTTTTTTGAAACTTCGCGAATATCTTCGGGAGTGAGCAAATAATACTTACCCTCTACACCATCACTGTCGGCATCCTGACCGCAATAAAATCCTCCGTCATCGTGTGTTAGTTCTTCTAAAATATAATTTAAGGTTTTTTCTGCCACCCTTTTATAAAGGGGCTCATTTGTAATCCTATACGCTTCAAGATAAGCATAAGCCAGAAGCGCGTTGTCATATAAGGTTTTTTCAAAATGAGGTATAAGCCACCTTTCATCGGTAGAATATCGCGAAAAGCCGCCGCCTATGTGGTCGAATATTCCGCCCCTGAACATACAGTCAAGTGTTTTTTCTGTCATTTCCAAGGCGCGCTCGTTTTTATACAGCAGAGAGTAATCCATTAAAAACATCAGGTTATGGGGAGTCGGGAATTTAGGGGAAAGTCCAAAGCCTCCGTATCTTCTATCCCAAAGCCTGGAAAGACCCTCAAAGCCTTCCTGTATAAGCTGATTAAATGATTTTGTTGTCATATTTGTTGGCTTATGCTGAATAAAGGTTACTGTATCATCACCGGCTTTGATAAGTAGGTGCCGCTCAGACCTCCAAAGCAGGGCTGTTTTTTCCAAAAGCTCTTTCAAACCGGGTCTGCCATAGCGAGCTTTTTTGGGGAAATAGGTCCCTGAGAAAAACGGTTTTTTTTCGGGAGTCATGAATATTGTCAACGGCCAGCCTCCTCCACCTGTCATAGCCTGACAGACCGACATATAAACCGAGTCGATATCTTGCCGTTCCTCCCTGTCTACCTTTATGCAGATAAAGTGCTTGTTGAGTATTTCGGCAATTTCCTCATCCTCAAAAGATTCCTCTGCCATAACGTGACACCAGTGGCAGGTAGAATAGCCTATGCTTAAAAATATCGGTTTATCTTCATTTTTTGCGGCAACAAACGCCGCCTCGCCCCACGCATACCAATTTACGGGGTTATGGGCGTGCTGAAGCAGGTAAGGTGATTTTTCGTATTTCAGATTATTGGTCATTTAGTCCTCCCTTTCAAATCCTTCTGGGCGGGATTGTCAATTAGCTTTCCGCGATAGTCAAAACGTGAGCCGTGGCATGGGCAGTCCCACGATTTTTCGTCCGGATTCCACTCGAGCTGGCAGCCAAGGTGCGGACATTTTATATCAACTACATAGGCAGTACCGTCTAAGTCCTTGTATACTCCTCTTTTTCCGTCTTTATCCGAAACAATTTTACCCTGACCGGGCGACAAACCGGACATTGCGTCAGAAGCGGGAGCAAGAGGCTCCTTAATAAGGCATTTAATAGATTTTGCTCCATCTGTGCAGGTTTGTTTTACATCGTTTACGGAGAATCTTTGTGGTGAGAACACCTCGGCATTTTTGTTTTTTCTTCCCGTAATCATATCAGAGATTATTTCTGCACTAACCATAGAGGTGGTCATACCCCATTTCATGAATCCGGTTGCGACATATCTGTTAGGAATACCGCTTGAGTATTTTCCTATATATGGTACACCGTCTGTAGTTATGCAATCTTGAGCAGACCAACGTGTTACCTCCTTTATACCGGGAAAAAGACTGTTTGCATTATTAATAATTTGATTATATTTTCCGCCGTCTGCATTTTCCCCCGTTCGGTGATTCCCTCCGCCTACAAATAGGTATTGCTTGTAATTCCTAAACGATAAACCGCCCGCTTGAAAGTCGATATACATTCCGTCTATATCGGGGCCGTTTTCAAAGCAAACGACGTAAGAGCGCTCCTGATGCATTCTTGCAAAATAATAGCCCGGGAAATTAATAAAGGGGAAATGAGTCGAAAAAACTATATTCTCTGCCTGGATTTTATATCCATTGGCGGTTTTTACTGTGTTTTCCTCAACAGCTTTTACAGGAGTGTTCTCATAAATTTGAAGCTCTGAGGAAACTCGTTTTATGAACCTGAGCGGGTTAAACTGCGCCTGATTCATAAATTTAACCGCACCCTTTATCTTAAGGGGAAGCTTTATTGAGGTCACAAACTCCGCAGGAAGGCCTAACAGCTTAGCGGTTTTTTGTTCTTCGACGAGCATTTTCTCATCCGATAGAGAATAAACATAAGCATCCGCGTGCTCAAAATCACAGTCAATATTTAAGGAGGTTATCAAGGACTCGTACGCCCTAATAGCTTCCTGGTTTGCATTCGCATATTGTCTTGCCTTTTCGGTCCCGAATTGCTTCAATAAGCGTGAATAAATACTGCCATGCTGTGAGGTTATCTTTGCGGTGGTATTTTTTGTTTGACCTCCCGCAATACTTGAAGCTTCAAGTATAACGGCATCTATCCCTTTTTCCTTTAATTTGTAACCGGTCAGTATTCCCGCTAAACCCGCGCCGATAATTACCGTATTGAGCTTCATATCCCTGTTAACGGCATCTCTTTTGTCTATTTCACATGTTTTTGTCCAAATGGAGTTCATAGCTTCACCTATAGTTAGCATTATTTTTTAATATACCTTATTTTGTCTCGAATTTGCATAAATATAAAGAAAATAATAAAAATAATCAAAAAGGAGTGAAATTATGAATCCATTTAACGAAAAACCTATGAAAATACAAGACTCGTTCGTTGACTGGTCGACCCTATACTGCAAAGCATATGATCCGCGAGATGTTGACCCGTATACTAAAACGCGTGTTATTCTTATGAATGGTACCGAATATGAGGCTCAGTGGTTTTCCCGTCAGTTTTCGAGACACTGTAACAATCAGGAAATCAGGAGAGCTCTTGCAATGACTCGCCGTGTCGAGCAGCAACAGCAAAAGCAAATCGCCGTAACTAAACCCATTGACGAAACAATACTCGAAACAACAATATCGTATGAACAGCTTGCGGTAGACCTTACGGCAACCCTCGCTCAAAATGAGCCGGACCCATATATCAAAAAGGCACTTGATTTTGCACTGCTTGAGGATTTTGACCATCTTTACAGATATGCCGATTTACTCGAAATGGATATGGGAGTTAAAGCAGAGAAGCTTGTGGGAAAATATACAGAGATTACACCCGGCAGACCGACAATATCAGAACACAGATGCCCGTTCGACAATATAAGGTTTCCTATGTCCTCGGCTGATTCCCAATTGATATCAAAGCTTAATGTAGGAATAATTACAGCAGCCGAACAGCAAACGATGAACTATTATATGAATGTTGCGGGATTTTACGACAACAGTTACGGAAGAAGACTATATCAAGAAATCGGTCTAATAGAAGAACAGCATGTCTCACATTATGAAAGCCTTCAGGATCCGAATACCACTTGGCTTGAAATGTTGCTTTTACATGAGTATACGGAGTGCTATCTCTATTATTCTTGTATGCAGGATGAAACTAATGACCACCTAAGACCAATGTGGGAAAGACACTTTATAGAAGAAGTAGCTCATCTTCATAATGCTGCCGAGCTTCTTAACACCTTTGAGAATAAGCAGTGGCAGCAGGTTATTGCGGACGGCGAATTCCCGAAGCTTCTGAAATTTAGCTCTAATATAGATTACGTCAGGGGAGTGTTGGGCACAACCGTCAGGGATACCACTGTTTTGGAGAATTATTCAAATGTAAACGATTTACCCGACGATGCAGACTTTTTTAAATTTCAAGAAAAACTGAATGCAGATGAAGAAACGGTTCCAAGTCACATCGTAATTAAAAAATATATCGGTCAGAAGGGTAAGGACTATAGATTCGAAACCGATGAAAATCCTGTAAGGGAATTACAAGACAGAAAAAAGGATAATACGACTGTTGGCAGGATCAAGGACAGGGCAACAGTTAAAGCATAGCATTAATTATTAATAATAAAAAAGCCGAATTTCT
Organism: uncultured Eubacteriales bacterium; assembly: GCA_964588475.1. Taxonomy (GTDB): domain Bacteria; phylum Bacillota; class Clostridia; order Oscillospirales; family Acutalibacteraceae; genus DTU089. The sequence goes on along the minus strand of CAZPPO010000009.1, from coordinate 16,169 downwards.
AAAATTCGGTTTTTTTGTTTTATTAATGCAAATTAAACAACATTTGTGTGTTGCGAAAAGGCTACAATTATGTTACAACATATTACAAGGAGGTTACAAAAATGAAATACATTATCAAGAAAGCAATAGCCATAATAGTTTCGTTAATAGCAGCATCCGGAGTACTCGTCGGTTCTCCGTTTGGAGATACAAATCAATCTACAGAGTATACAACGGATAGTCAGCATACGACAATTAATAACTCTGAAGCCAAAACAAACGCGACTGACGAAGAAACAAAATGCAACGATTGTGAAACAGACAAGGCTTATCCGATTACGAGCGAGAGGGAAACCGAACATAAGACAACCCACCGCGAGAGCACGACGGAAAAACAGGAAAATAAGACTACTGTGCCGTCCACAAAGCCCTCAACAACAAAGCCTTCTGCTACAAAACCCGAAACAACTGCAAGACCCAATGTTAGTATTGAAGAACAGGTAGTAATACTTGTCAACAAGGAGCGTCAGGCAAAGGGCCTAAATCCACTAAAGCACAACGCAAAGCTTTCGGATGTAGCAAGGAAAAAGTCACAGGATATGAGGGACAACAATTATTTCAGTCATACAAGCCCTGTCTATGGTTCTCCATTTGATATGATGAAAAAATTCGGTATCACATACAAAACCGCGGGAGAAAACATTGCAATGGGTTATTCGAGTGCTCAGCAGGTTATGCAAGGCTGGATGAACTCATCCGGACACAGGGCAAACATTCTAAATCCTTCATTCACTCAGATAGGCGTAGGTTACGAAGCTGACGGTCACTATTGGACACAGCAGTTTATTGGCTAATTGCTAAGAGAAAAAGTAAATGCCGTGCGAAATGCACGGCATTTTGCTTTATGTTTACTGTTTTGCCTTTGCTTTTTCCTCCCTGACGGTTTCAATAATTTCTTGAAATGCATCTGCTATTCTTTGAGCAGTTTCAATTCCGACAGAGTTTGTTTCCTCATAATGCTTCCTTCCCGATATGTCATATCCGTCCTCAAGAAACGGCATGGTTTCGTGCAAAAAGTAATCATTAGGGGGAAGTATATAGCCTATTTCATCATTCGCAAGACCGAAAACAACAAGATTGGGGTTGCTCGCAATCTCAACCAGAGGCTTGGGATTTTTATCCGCACTGCCGTTTGCGGCAATATCTTCGGGCAGATAACCGCCGTAAGCGAGCTCCGGAAAGAGCTCGCCGGGAATAAGAAGAGCCTGGAACCCGTCGCCTATTTCAAGGTAGTTAAGCTCCGTCAGTACGGAGATTCCCAAGGGGCCCTCACCCGTGATACGGGAGCTCTTCGGTATGATTCCCACGATTCCCGCCAGCGCGAGAATTATATTGTAAACAGGTATATAAAGCTCCTGTCTTGCTGTATTGATTTTCGGTTCAAGCTTAATCTCCTGTGAAATTTCAAGACTTGCGTTTGCCACAGAGTTTCCGGCTATAATTGTGGTTTCGACGTTATTTTTTCCCTTTTCAATAGGAGTTATCATACCGCCTATGGCGCCGTTAAAAAATATAGTTTCATCTGCAGTGGTCTCCTGCAGTATTTTTCTGCACAAGAACGCAGGCCAGTCGGCGCTCAGGACGCTGTTATTTGCATCCATTGTTTCGGCGTGGGCGGCGAAATTGATGATGTGAATATTCCTTGTTTTGTCGTAAGGAGCGAACCTCAGTCTTGTTATGGTCTTATTGAATACCTCGGGGATTCTTATATCGTGCTGTATGTTCTCTCCTATGGTTCTGCCGATGAATAAATCGCCGTCGCGTCTGTCCCTGTACGCCGCCTCGGCAGCGGATATGATACCGTTAAAGACGACGTTATTCATATAACGCTCATCCCTGCCTGAACGGGGGAGCTTGTCCCATAAGCCCATCCCGGCATGATTGTGAGTGCTCATAATATTTATCGTGCGGCATCCGGTCTTTTCCTTAAAAGGCACTAAAAGGTTTTTTATTCTGCTGACATCGGGACTTAAAAGACCGATACAGTCAACGGCAAGAAGTAATATTCCGCCCCTTTGCGAATTGTCATCAATCCATACGGCTCTTGCATATGTAGGGTCCTGGACAGCTGTTACCCGATTATCCTGATTATACCCTGCCATATAATATTTCTTCCTGAGAATATCCTCAGGAACAATGATAGCCTTGCCAAAGCCAACAGTAAAATGGTCACTAAGGGCTTTTGACAGATAATCAAATTTTCCTTTTTGTAGCCTTGGGGGAGGGGATATTTTTGCGTGAAAAGAGGTTATTTTCTTTATTTTAGGCACAAGCTTCAGTGCTTTTGTGTACAGCTTTTCCGTTTTCATATCAATACCTCAAATTATCAAGAAAATACGCATTGGTATAAGCTTTTTTTCCATCGAATCCGACCGCTTCTATTCTGAAATAAACTTCATCGCCGTTTAGCTTAAAATCAGAAGCATTGATACCTTTGTTGCCTTCGGTTTTGAGCTGACATGAGCGGTTGCCAGTCAACAGCGCGATTTCTCGAACGGTTGAACATTCGATATGAATTTCATCCTTTTGCGCCCAAAGTGCCGTAATTTCCGGACCCTGAGACGAATAAAACTCACCCGAATCGAGTGCCCAGGTAATAGCTGAATATTCAAGTCTTTCTGCCTTTATCATAACATATGCGCCGCAGGAATCGCTTTTTGGCGTGTTACTTTTATTAGTGTTATGGTTATCGTCGGCAGCTATGCAAAAAATCCTCTTTCCGCTTCTTAGCATATCGTCGTATACTCTGCCGTTATGGTCGTCATATCCTCCCATACAGCAACTGAAATTTACAATTTCCATAGCATTCATTCCATTGTAGTTGCTGTAATCACGATAATCCTCGAGTGACCATGAGGGGTGATTATATGTTACAAAAAAGCCGTTTTCGCGTCCTATGCGAATCATGTCATTAATACACGCGGGAGTATATTCTCTTTCAAAGTCTGCAAGGGTTTGATCAAATTTAACTTTATTTTGGTGCTTTATTGAATTTGAAAAAAGATACTTGCTTTTATGCCAGCATACCTGCGTTATATTGTCGGGAGACATAGAAATAAAGCATAAATGGCATGTTTTACTGTCAGGCCATTTTTTACCGCTTTCACTTATCTCCAGCTCATATCCGTTAAGAGTAAGGAAGCTGTCATCATTTAATTCGGGGTGTTCAAGTAAAATGTCGTGATCTGTAAGCGCTATTACCGAATAGCCGTTTTTCATATATAACTGCTTAAGCTCCAAAGGAGAAAGCTTTCCGTCCGAATAATCTGAATGACAATGCAAATTAGCCTTATAAAAATTTCCGCCCTGCGGCAAGAGATATTTCCTCATAGATTATATGCTCCTTTAAGTCTTGAATAACTCAGAAATCGTTTAAAAGGGCTTTATAAATATCACCCTTTTTTATGCCCGTTTGCGCGGCGGCCTCCCTGGCGGCCTCGCTCATTGCAAGGCCATCCCGTAAAAGTCTTTTGGCAAGGGAAACGGCAAAGCTGAGCGAAGGGGGTTCGCTTATACCCTCGGGCGCCCCCTCTACTATCAATACATATTCACCCTTGAGCTTTTGCTCCTTATACTTTAGTGCCGCCTGTGAAAGCGTTGTGCTTTCTACGTTTTCGTGGATTTTCGTAAGCTCCTTGACAATCGAAATATTCCTGTCGCCGAAATAGTCAAGCATATCCTTGAGAGTTGATGCGAGCTTGTGCGGAGCTTCGTAGAAAACCATAGTCCTTTTTTCGTCAACTAACTGCTTGAGATGCTTTTTTCTGTTTGATTTTGCCGTCGTAAGAAAACCTTCAAACGCAAACCGACCTGAGCTCATACCCGAAAGCGCAAGTGCGCTTATAACCGCGCTTGGTCCGGGGATGACAGCAATTGCAACGCCGGCTTCGCGGCACAGCCTAACAAGCTCCTCTCCGGGGTCTGAAATCAAGGGCATTCCCGCGTCACAGACAAGTGCGCAGGACTGACCGTCTAAAAGCCTTATTAGAATTTCGCCGCTTCTCTCGCGGCTATTGTGCTCGTGATAGCTTAAAAGCGGCTTTTTAATATTAAAATGATTGAGCAGCTTTATCGTAACTCTTGTATCCTCTGCGGCAATAAAATCACATTCCCCGAGCGTTTTTAACGCGCGGGGAGATATGTCCGAAAGATTTCCAATAGGCGTACCGACGATATAGAGAGTTCCTCTCATTATTTTAATTCCTCGCAGTTCTCGCAAAGCTCTGCGAAAAAACGCTGATTCTCTTCGTCTATAAAATCCTTGAACTTCAGCAGTGAAGTCTGATATTCATCGAATATTTTCTTTTTTGAGCTTGCCGTACGCTTTTTATTGAGCTTGTCAATATTAAAGAAAAAGCTTCTCTCAATAAAAGCGCCTACTATGTCGTGTTTTTTTTCGATGATTTCTTCAAGCTGTTCGGAAGGTTGTTTTCCATCAAATTTCCAATAAGGCTCAAGTTGCGAGACGTTTCTTGTGCAGTCCTCAACAAGTTTGAGATTGGGGAAAAAAAGCTGAGGATATACTGTTGTGTTAACAATGTCGGCAGCGTGTGCACCCATTCTGACATTTCTGCCGATAAAATCTACAACAGCCTTAATAAGTAGTTGCTGTGAAAGCATTTTCCGTGCTATGGAGACCGTGGTTACCATTTTTTGAAGAGCAATTCGTTCTTCTCTGTCAAAATCACGAGGAACAAAAGCAGTTAACCTTTGTTTTTTACCTCCTGACTCACCACTTTTTTGAGGCGTTTTTTTGAACAGACTCAAAATTAGTCACCGCCGATATTATAATTGGTTCAAAATTTTAACACATTCCTTGCAAATATTATTGCCCTTATAGACTACAATATCATCGGCACTATCACAAAAGATACAAGCAGGAGCATATTTTTTAAATATTATCTTTTCTCCTTCAGTATAAATTTCAACAGCCGCATTCTCGGTATCAAGACCAAGCCTGATTCTGAGGTCCTTGGGAAGGACAATCCTCCCTACGCTGTCGATACTTCTGACAATTCCTTCTGATTTCATACGTTAGCTTCCTTTCGATTATTTTCTTGTAGTGCCAACATAGTACCACAATTTCCCAGTGATGTCAACAATAATTAATGCATATATACGCTATTTTTATTTATAATGTATTAAAAATTTAAGATAATTTGTTAAATTTTATTGAAATTATTATTTATTTTGTTTAATTCTTAAAAAAATTAATAATTATATAATCTTTATGTTATGATATTTTTATAATATAAAATTTTGTAAGTTTAACAATAATAACAAAACCACTGATTTAGTTAAGGGGTAATAAATGGTTAAAAAAATATTGAAAATTGAAGGAATGACATGCGCTGCCTGTGCAAAAGCAGTCGAAAGAGCTGTGAGAAAGCTTGATGGCATTTATAAGGCAGATGTCAACCTGGCAACAGAAAAGATTTTTTTGGAATATGAATTGTCAAAAGTTAAAATCAGTGACATTAAGAACTCTGTTGAAAAAGCCGGTTATAGAGCGGTTGAGGAAGATATTGCTTTAACGGAAGATAAAAATCCGAAAAAGGAAGACAAGCTTTATAGAAAAAAGTTAATTGTTTCCTTAGTATTTGCCTTACCGCTATTGTATATTTCTATGGGTCATATGGTAAATATGCCGCTTCCGTCGTTTTTAAATCCTGAGATGAATCCTGCGACATTTGCTTTAACGCAGCTTATACTGACGTGCCCTGTAATAGCTGCGGGATACAGGTTTTATACTGTTGGATTTAAGACCTTATTAAAAAGAAGTCCAAATATGGATTCACTAATAGCCATAGGAACCTCGGCGGCTTTTTTATATGGAATATTTGCTGTTATTAAAATTTTGAGGGGCGGTTTTGAATTTGTTCACAGTTTATACTTTGAGTCAGCGGCAGTTATTATCACCTTAATTATGCTCGGGAAATATTTAGAGTCCGTTTCAAAAGGGAAGACCTCGCAGGCTATTAAAACTCTTTTACGGTTAGCTCCGAAAACCGCAACAATTATTAAGGATGACAGGGAAGAGATAATCCCCTTAGAAGAGGTGGCTGAGGGGGACATAATAATCGTAAAACCGGGTGAGAGGATGCCTGTAGACGGTGTAGTAACAGAGGGGACAACCTCGGTTGATGAGTCAATGCTGACGGGTGAGAGCATTCCCGTGGAAAAAAGAGCAGGGTGCGAGATAATCGGAGCCGGTATTAATAAGAACGGAACTATCAAATACAGGGCAACAAAGGTAGGCAAGGATACTGTGCTATCCCAAATAATTAAGCTTGTTGAAGAGGCGCAAGGCTCCAAAGCCCCGATAGCAAGGCTTGCAGATGTTATTTCGGGTTATTTTGTCCCTACCGTAATATTTTTGGCTGTTACTTCGGCATTAGCGTGGTACTTTATTGGCAAAGAGTCGGCGGAATTCTCACTTAAAATTTTCATATCAGTTTTGGTTATTGCTTGCCCGTGTGCTTTGGGGCTTGCCACACCTACGGCAATAATAGTCGGAACAGGCAAGGGGGCGCTTTACGGTGTTCTTTTTAAAAGTGCACAGGCCTTGGAAACCGCCCACAGGATAAAAAAAATTGTTTTTGATAAAACCGGTACTGTTACTGCAGGAATGCCAAAAGTCACAGATATCATAGCAAAAGGAATATCCGAAGATGAATTGCTGAAGATAGCGGCTTGTGCGGAAAAAGGTTCAGAGCATTCAATAGCCGAAGCCGTTATTAGGGCGTCACAAGAAAAAGGACAGCAGCTAAGCGGATTTGATTATTTTAAGGCAATCCCGGGCTTTGGAATTGAAGCAAAAACGGATAACAACAGAGTTTTGATTGGAAACAGAAAGCTGATGGAACAAAACAGGTTGTTCTCTGAGCATTTCCAAGCTGATTTTGACAGATTGTCGGGCGAGGGCAAAACACTTATGTGTATAGCCGTCAATAATGAAATGATAGGAATTATCGCTATTGCGGATACAGTAAAGCAAAACAGCAGGGAGACTATTGAGATACTGAAAAATATGGGTATTGAATGCTTTATAATAACAGGGGACAATAAGAGTACCGCAAAAGCTGTTGCTGGGCAGGTAGGAATAGAAAAAGTTTTGGCGGAGGTTCTACCTCATGAGAAGGCAAATCAGGTAAAAAGGCTTCAAGCCCATGGTGTAAAGGTCGCTATGGTCGGAGATGGGATAAACGACGCTCCCGCCTTAGCACAAGCGGATGTAGGTATTGCTATTGGCTCGGGAACCGATGTTGCAATCGAGTCTGCGGACATAGTGTTAATAAAAAGTGATTTGTCGGATGTGGTAACTGCCATACAATTAAGTAAAAGTACTATGAGAAATATCAGGGAAAACCTGTTCTGGGCATTTGGTTACAACGCAATCGGCATACCCATAGCAATGGGTGTTTTGTATGCTTTTGGCGGTCCGCTTCTAAACCCGATGATAGCGGCGGCGGCAATGAGCCTGAGCTCTGTATCGGTCGTCTTAAATGCACTGAGACTCAAAAGATTGAAGCTTGCAAACAGCGGCAAAAGGAGAAAAAGCTATGAGAAAGAGAATTATAATTGAAGGAATGATCTGTAAGAAATGTGCAGGGCATGTAAAGGAGGCGTTAAAACAGATAGATAACGTTATAAGCGCAGAAATAGATCTTGACGCAAAGATGGCTGTGCTTGAAGCAACAAAGGAAATATCCGATGCCGAGATAATTGACGTTGTCTGCGAGGCGGGGTATGATGTAGTCGGAATAGAAAATCTTTAGAAATAAATTAATTCCTTGTAATTTTGCACAAAAAGCACTGTCAATCTTGTTTATTATTATTTGTTGAACTGAAAAGAATTATTTTAGACAAAAAAGCTTGATATTTCACTTGGTTTTTGATATAACTCTTGTTATGAGTATGGGTTTTAACTGTGTAAAGGAGTGTTCTGTGCCGGTGGATAACCTTATAACGAACAGTAAAATACCCGAAGAGATACGAGAACGAATGGAAAAGCTTCTTGAAAGCGACGAGAGTGCTGTTTTCGCGCTTATCGGTGATCTTGACCTGAAAGGAAGATATGGTCTTTCAGCTGTTATTTTTACCGAAAAGCGCGTTTTTGCTTTTGATAAGTCACATCCTGAAGGGCTCTTAATCATTGAAATTGCGCAAATAGAGCAAGCAAAGGTAAAAAGGATGTACGGCAATGCGGTGCTTTGTGCGCAGATGAAAGACTCTAAAATCAATCTGATTCGTTTTACATATTCAATCGCCGCGCTTGCGGACGCGGCGGCGGATTTTCTGTTGGCGGTTTCTCAGGGACAATCGGTGGAAAAAGAATTAGAAGCGGTAAAGGCAACCTTTGAAAAAATGAAATCCTTTTGCCCGAAATGCGGCCGTTCACTCTCGCGACCGGGTGCCCAGTGTATTAACTGCGCCTCTAAGGGGAAGCTTGTAAAAAAGCTATATGTATATATTGCCCCCGAAAGAAACAGGCTGATAGGCTGTCTGCTGCTTTCAGTTATTACCACAACAATGGCTCTTACGCCGCCGTACATAACAAAGCTTTTAGTTGACGACATAATTAAGAACCTCGATTATCAGAAATTGACCTATGCCGTAGGAACGCTGTTTATAATATATATGGTTCAATATGTTATAGGCGCTTGGCGCGGGCATATAATGAGGGTAAGCGGTGACAGAACTGTCACAAGACTAAGAGATGACATTTACGCGAAGGCGCAGTACCTTCCGTTGAGCTTTTATGATAAAACGAGTACAGGCTCAGTTTTTGCAAGAGTAAGCGGTGACACAAACACACTACAGGCGTTTATGCTCAGAATATCCCAGGAGGCCTTGGTTCAGTTTTTGCTGATGATTGGAATTATAGTAATTATGTTCACGCTTGACTGGAAGCTTACCTTGCTGTCACTTGTCCCGGTACCGTTAGTTGTTCTCGGGTCAAGATATTTCGGTAAAAGGATATTCCCGATATACAGGCGTATCTGGCGGCGATGGTCATCAGTCAGCTCTGTTCTTTCAGACACCTTGCCTGGAATCAGGGTAATTAAAGCCTTTACCAGTGAGGAACGAGCTATTTCCAAGTTTAATGAATATAACGAGGAATGGCTTAAGGAGGATACAAGGGCTTCTGTTATCGCCAACATTTTCCCCCACGCGGTAGGTTTTTTCGTCACATGCGGCTCCCTTTTTATTTGGGGGATAGGAGGCAAGTGGGTTATAGATGGGATTACTAACGCCCAAGCGTCTGCTATATCGTTAGGACTTCTCGTCTCCTTTATCTCATATGCGGGAATGTTTTACGGACCCGTAAACTTTTTCGCAAATCTGAATGACTCTTATCAGAGTGCGTTGTCCTCGGCAGAAAGAATTCTTGACATAATCGATGCCGAGCCCGAGCAGGATTTTGGCAAGGGCAATGAAGTCAAAAGATTTACCGGAAAAATCGAATTCAAAAATGTCAGCTTTTCTTTTGACAAAACTAAAAAAACGCTAAATAATATTAATCTGACAATAAATCCGGGTGATATTGTAGGTATTGTGGGAACAACGGGTTCAGGGAAGAGTACGTTAGTAAACCTTTTGATGAGGTTTTATGACAATTATGAGGGTGACATATTAGTTGATAATATGAACATAAAGGAAATAGACCTTAAATCCTTCCGCAGCAAAATTGGATATGTTCAGCAGGAACCGCTGATGTTCAGGGACACGGTTTTTAGGAATATAGCTTACAGCAATCCCAATGCCTCCGTCGAGGAGGTCATTCATGCGGCTGATATTGCTAACGCTCATTGCTTTGTTGCAAGACTTCCCGACGCGTATGACACAATGCTCGGTGAGAGAGGAGCGGGTCTTTCAGGAGGAGAAAGGCAAAGACTTTCAATCGCAAGAGCGGTTCTTAAAAACCCCTCTATATTGATTTTTGATGAGGCAACCGCAGCGGTTGATTCAGAGACGGAGGAGCTTATCCAAACAGCGGTCGAGCGCCTGATAAGCGGCAGAACCACGCTTATGATAGCTCACAGACTTTCAACCTTGCGAAAGGCAAACAAAATAATAGTAGTAGACAAGGGAGAGATTATCGAGTGCGGCTCACACGAAGAGCTTATGGCCTTAGGCGGCAAATATCATAAACTGATTGAAATTCAAAATATGTCCGAAAAAGTACGAAAAAGTAAGGAAACCGAAAATTTGGAATAGTTCGAGGTGTATAATGGATAGGGTATATTTAGAATACGATAACGCAAAAATTACCTTCGGGGACGCAATACTGCTAAATGTGGAGATGTATGACGGGAGGACCTTTGACAATCTTGAGGCGCGAAGACTGTTCCCAATAACCGGTATTGATAAGTATATTACATTGCTTGACGCAGACGGAGAAGAAAAAGCCGTCATACGCGATGTCAATTCTCTTATGGATGAGAGCCGAGATTGTGTAAAAGCAGCGCTAAATGAGTACTATCTCGTTCCTAAAATACTATCAATTATTGAGTGCTATGAAAAATTCGGATTAATGAAAATGAAGGTTGAAACGGACAGAGGCATATACAGCTTTGACATAAAAAGCAGATACAACGACATAAAAATTTTGTATGACGGCAGAGTTTTGTTAAGAGATGCAAGTGACAACAGATACGAGATCGAAAAGTTTGACAAACTTGACAAACGCAGTAAAAAGTTGTTTAATTCTTATATGTAAGGAGGAATTATATTGAAGCTTATAATCGCTATTGTTAATAACGATGACAGCGCAGCTGTTTCATCATCTTTGACGACGGCAGGCTCATATACAACGAAGCTTTCTACTACCGGAGGCTTTTTGCAGACGGGAAACACCACTCTCTTGATAGGAGCGCAGGATGACGAGGTTGATAAAGTCATTGCCGTAATAAAAGACCACTCGAGCACGAGAGTAAAAGAGGTACCTACAAGTGCATCCTTCGGAAGAGGGATTTCTGCGGCGGATGTCAAGGCAAAGACTCATGTCAGCGGAGCTACGATATTCGTTTTGAACGTCGAGGGGTTTTTTAAGCTGTGAGTAGCATTGAGTTATTGTCGCCGGCAGGCGATACGGAGTGTATCAATACTGCAATAAGATACGGAGCGGACGCTGTTTATATAGGCGGACCGCTTTTACAGTTAAGGGCAAAAAGCGCGGGATTTTCCAAAGAGGGAATTATTAAAGCCGTTAAAACCGCTCATAAAAACGGGAAAAAGCTTTACGTTGCCGTAAACAGCTTTGTAAAAAATCATGAGCTTGAAGAGCTTGCAAGCTACGCTGAATTTCTTGAGGAAGCAGATGTTGACGCGGTAATAGTTGCCGATTTGGGAGTGCTTTCGGTTATAAAAAGGGCCGCGCCTGACATTCCCTTGCATATCAGTACCCAGGCAAACTGCATAAATTACGAAACGGCAAGAGCATACTTCGATATGGGTGCCCAAAGAGTAATTTTAGGCAGAGAGGTCTCCATCGAGGAAATAGCTCAGATTAGAGCAAAAACTCCAAAAAAGCTCCAGCTTGAATGCTTTGTACACGGTGCTATGTGTATGGCGTATTCGGGAAGGTGCCTTATAAGCTCCTTTTTGACTGACAGGAGCGGCAACAGGGGCGAATGCACGCAGCCTTGCCGTTGGGAGTACTTCCTTTTAGAGCAAAACAGACCGAACGAGTTTTTCGAGGTGGTTGAGCAAGCGGGTCATACGGCGATACTAAGCTCACACGACTTAAATGCGTCATCATTTCTTGACAAGCTGAAAAGTGCCGGTATCACATCCTTTAAGATTGAGGGAAGAATGAAAACAGCGTATTATATAGCTGTTGTCGTAAACGCCTACAGAATGGCTCTTGACGGCACGGCATCAAATGAAATTATAGAAAGAGAGCTTGGAAGTGTAAGTCACAGACCTTACAGCAGCGGATTTTATTTCGGGCAGCTTGAGAAAAATACGTATAACGACGGGCTTTATCACTCAAATGGGGTATTTGCAGCGGTTGCGCTTTCCGATTCAAGGGACGGTAAGCTTACTATTATGCAAAGAAACCGTTTTGCACTTGAAGATACGCTTGAGGTTTTGTCTCCGGGAAAGGCAGCAATTCCTTTCACGGTTAAAAGTATAACTGATGAAAACGGCAATAGTATAAACAATGCGCCCCACCCAAAGCAAATCATAACCGTTAATTGTCCGATAAACGCTCAAAAAGGAGACATAATAAGACTTGTTAAAACCGGCATAGAGGTGTGAAAATGTCCGAAGTTGAAATTCTTGCCCCGGCAGGCGGGAGCGAACAACTGCTTGCCGCTGTCAGATGCGGTGCAAACGCGGTTTATCTCGGAACACACAGCTTTAATGCGCGCAGGAATGCGAGTAATTTTGATATTAAAGCTCTTTATGAGGCGATAGCCTATTGTCATACAAGAGGTGTCAAAGTATATGTCACCTTAAATACCCTTGTTTTCGATTTTGAAGTATTGGAATTAGATAAGCAAATCAAGGAAATCGTTCGTGCAGGCGCGGATGCCGTAATAGTTCAGGATTTTGCTGTAATGTGCCGTGTTAAGGCTATATGCCCCGAT
>CAZPPO010000009.1:0-3521 GCA_964588475.1 uncultured Eubacteriales bacterium | reverse complement strand
ACAATGTATCCGGTGCGCAATCACTAAAAGAATCGGGCTTTAAAAGAGTGATTTTGGCAAGAGAGCTGAGCCTTGATGAAATAAGGACAATAACAAAAAGCACCGATATTCAAGCAGAATGCTTTATTCACGGTTCCCTTTGTATGAGTATTTCGGGGATGTGCTACCTATCCTCGATACTCGGCGAAAGAAGCGGGAACAGAGGCTTGTGTGCCCAGCCTTGCAGATTAAACGTTAACGCTTATGGCAGGGATTATGCCTTGTCTCTAAAGGACTTGTCATTTATCGAGGAAATAGACAGGCTGCACGCTGCAGGCGTCTCTTCGTTCAAAATTGAAGGGAGAATGAAGAGACCCGAATACGTCGCGGCAGCCGTTACCGCATGCAGAAGCGCTTTAGAAGGAAAAAAGGTTGACTATGAAAGCCTTCAGGCAATCTTTTCAAGAAGTGGTTTTACAAAAGGGTATCTTGATGCAAATCGAAACTGCGCAATGTTCGGAATACGCTCCAAGGAAGATGTAACATCCGCAAGACCTGTGCTAAAAGAGCTCAGTATGCTTTATGAAAAAGAAAAAAGCGTTATCCCGATTAGTGCAAGACTTCAAATACGAAGGGACCTGCCTGCCGAATTAACCATGAGCGCAAAAGGAAAAAGCGCTTCAGTATTCGGAGATAAGCCTCAGGAAAATAACGGGAAGACTCTCTTAAGAGAGAATGCACTAAGGTTTTTATCTAAGACAGGAGGCACCGCGTTTTATTTGGATAAGGCAGCTATAGAAATAGAAGATGGACTCATGATGTCAAGCGCACAGATTAATTCCCTAAGGCGTAACGCTTTATCAAGGCTTGAAGAGGAGCTCGGAAGGTCAAACAAAGCTGTTATCGACGCTTCTATTCCAACGATAAGCGTTAAAGCTTTTCACGAGGTTCCCAAAATCAGACTTAGACTTGAGAGATTTTCACAGCTTCCTGAAAAAATAAACGCCGAATTCATTTATATTCCGCTGGAGGAACTCTTGAAGAATCCCGAAAAGACTAAAGCCCTTTGTCAAATAATTATTGCGGAGCTGCCCGCCCTCATTTATCCTGAAAATGAGCAGAAGGTTTTACAATGCCTGGAAAAGCTCAATAAGCTCGGCGTAAAGCACGCAGCTACAGGGAATTTGGGCGGTGTGCAGCTAATCAAACAATCAGGTCTTTCGGTACACGGACAATTCGGACTTAATATAATTAACTCTCTGAGTCTTTCGTTTTATGAGCAGATGGGGCTGTCGGATTCGGAGATGTCTTTTGAAATCTCGTTTAAGAGGATGAAAAGGCTCGGCACAAATCTAAGGCGAGGATATATCGCATACGGCTATTTGCCTGTTATGCAGTATCGCGTTTGCCCCGTTAAGCCTTCACTCGGCTGCCTTAAATGCTCCGGGAAGGCTGAGCTTTTCGACTCAAGAAATGTGAAATTTACAATGCTGTGCCGGCAAAAAGAGTATATGACACTATTAAACAGTGTTGCGCTGTATACTGGTGACAGGGAAGACTGTTTAGCCGATTTTGTAACGCTTTATTTTACCGTTGAGGATAAAGACCGTGTTCAAAAGGTTTATGACATGTTCAGAAAACGAGAGAGTTTTGACGGCGAAAAAACCCGAGGTCTGTATTTCAGAGAAATATTATGAATTTTTGTAGAAATGTATAAAGATATATGATAGAGTGATATAAGTAGAAGTTTTTATCAGGTTTACTCAAGTAGCAAAATAACTTAGTAGCAATGTGCACAGGACTTATGAAAGAAATAAAATTTCGAGGTGGAATTTTGAGTAAGATAACACAAAGCGCTACAGAACAAGAGCAAACCCCGAAAGAGGATTTAATCCATTCAAAAAGAAGATATGTCGGGCGAGTTGAAACTATTGGCTACATAGCAAACCATTGGGCGGGCGGGTTTAACGTCAATAAATTCAGAAATCGGTTTATTTATGATGTTTTACTTATAAACTTTAATTATCTTGCGTTTCTTGATGCAGTTGGCGGAATCTGGGATGTCGTTAACGATACCATAATAGGACTTGCCGTTGACCGCACCCGTACGCGCTGGGGCAAATTCAGGCCGTACCTTATTGGGTTTAATATCCCTATGTCATTTGTTTCCTGTGTTTATTGGCTTCTACCTTTCATTTTTTCCGGTACTACGGATACGGACATAACTAAGTTTATTTTTTATTTTATTTTTAATATTGTAACGGAAACTGCGGGCACCTTCACGTCGATATCAACCACCGGGCTTCTTTCGACGCTAACCCCGCATCCCATAGAAAGAACGAGGCTGATAACTCAAAGCCAGGTTCTTGCGATAGGCTCCAATGTTCCTGAGCTTTTAATGGGCTTTTTATTAGACCTTGTTAACAACAAAAAAGTTAATTGGAGCTTAAAAAATCTTTTTGCGGGATTCGGGATTACAACTAATTTTATTGCTGTCGCCGCATCGCTTTTCTTTTTTATAGTTTCAAAGGAGCGCGTTGTTCAGTCTATCGAGCGCCCGAATATCGTTCAGGGCATTAAATCCATATTAAACAACAAGCCAATTATGTTGATAACGCTTTCGGAATTTTTAGAGGGGTTTTCCGTAGGAACAAGTATGACAGATTACTATATAGATGTTTTAGGCTCGGCAACGCTTCAGACAATAGTAGGCATTCCCGGTGGGTTATTCACTTACACGGGGTATGCTTTATTGGGCAGAGTCAGGCGCAAATTTTCTACTCGTGCGCTTTGGATAATTTCCGATATATGGACAGATATGTGTTGGCTCGCGGTGTGCGGTATCGGCATAATCAACAAGAATTTCACTAAGGTTGGTGTAATGGTTCCGGTAATTATGATAGAGGAATGCGTTGAGATGTGCGTTTACGCAATAAGAAGGGTTATACCCAGTGAGCTTTATAACGAAGCGATGGACTACTGCGAATGGAAAAACGGATATCGAACCGAAGCTATGACGAGTGTAGCGAGGGGACTTATTACTAAGCTGCAAAGAATTGTAAACAACGTTATTAAAAACATCATTATGGGCAAGATAGGCTATAAGCAAGGGAAGATAGTGGGGACACAAAGCTACAAGACAAAATATTGGCTTTTTGTACTCTCCACAGGACTTCCCGTAATAACAGGCGCATTGGGAGTATTGCCGAAGTTTTTGTATCCCTTAACCGGGAAACGGCGTGATCTTATGTATAAGGAGCTGCTCGAACGGCGTGACGCAGTCGCAAACGCAATGAAAAACGCTTCCGCTGAAGACATGAAAAAAATCGCAAAAATGCAGATGGAAGCCAACTTCAGCTTTACGGACGAATAATTTTCAGTAAACAATAACGCGGTGCGCTTAGAAGCGCGCCGCTGTTATAATGAAGTACTATTAGAATGAGGCTGTTTATGTCTTTAACAGGTATCAAAACAGAAAATCTCGGGGCAGGGCTTAAAATATATGTCTTCGGCACACATGTTATTACCTCGGACGCGCTTTT
>CAZPPO010000008.1:13082-23895 GCA_964588475.1 uncultured Eubacteriales bacterium | reverse complement strand
CCCTTGAAACGAGGCAACAAGTTTATCGAGACTTATGACAAAGTAATTTAGCTCTTCGTTTATTTTTCTCGCTAATGTTGTTTTACCTGCTCTTGATGGGCCAGCAATGATTATATTTTTCAACAATAGCACCTCCAAAATTAGAGATTACGAGTCAATCCCACAATTACAACAGTTTAACAATTGATTTTTATAATACCTTAAAGATAAAAGATTCTCAACACAAACAGTGACATTTAGGAATCGGCGTTCGATTCTAATTAGCAAGGTTTTTACTTTTTTTGACATATGACAAACGCAGTCAGGACAAGGGATACGGGAATCGAACGCTTGCTAATTTCTCGATTTTTCTCTGATTAGCAAAACTCCGTTTTTATTAGCAAACTCTCAAAGAAATGTTCGACCCCAATTAGCAAATATGCATTATATACAAGTTTTTATACAAAACACGAAATTTATTTAAATTGCGAATAAAGGGGAAACAAAAAGCTGACAAACACAGTGTTCATCAGCTTCTAAGTGGCACCCCCTACCAGAATCGAACTGATAATTAATCCTTAGGAGGGACTCGTTATATCCATTTAACTAAGGGGGCTTATTCATTTTTATTGCATAAATATGTGATTTTAGAATCGAACGAACTGAAGTTTAGGAGGGGGTAGTTATATCCACTTAACTACGGGGGCGTATTCAATTTTGGTGAACTCATTGTGCTTGCTTAGGAGAGCATGCTGTAACCGTTTAACTAAGGGGGCTTGTAGTTTTTTTGCAATGCGGCGAAAGTAATTCTAACAGACAAGGCATCAAATGTCAAGCATATATCGGCGGCGGTAATGATTGGTTATAGGTTGCTTTTTTTTCCCTTTTGTGATATGTTGTTTACAGCTATCTATCATTTTCGAGGTTTGTTTTGAATATGTTTAAGACATTTTACAATAACATCTATTTTATAGGTATTTATACCTTCAAATATGGCAAAAGGTTTTTTACAAGATTGTTAAGAATCATTAAAAAGCCTGTGTTTTTTATTGCCATGGCAGCTTATGCGGCATTCAAAGCGATTGATATGTTTATCTTAGGCACCGCGCACGAGGCTGTTGACGATTACTTCCTTCTTAAGGCAGATGTTAAAAGAGCGACTATCGGTCTTCGTCAAAACCGCAAATCCCCCGCCGACCTCTTATTTATAATGAAAAGCTATATAAAAAAAGCATTCGAGCTTCACCGTCCCGCCTTTTCATATTTTATAAGTATCCTTCTTCCCGTTTCCTCACTTTGCGTTTTGCTTTTAGTGATTAACGTTTACAGTGATAAGACCTTCGCGCTCAAGGTCGAATATAACGGTACTCAAATAGGATATGTCGCCAGTGAAGGCTCGTTGATTGCGGCAGGAGAAAAAGCGGCAGAAATGCTTAATTTTGGTGAAAAAACTATAGAAACAGCCCAGATTGAAAAAAAAGCCTCCTATACCCTTGCCGCCGTTAATAAGAATGAGCTGTGCGGTACGGATTATATTGCCGATCGCATAGTCGTAAGCTCAGCCCAAAACTATATCAACGCTTGCGCTGTATATATAAACAAATCAATTCTTTGCATTGTAAAAAGTGAGAGTGAAGCGCTTTACGCCTTTGACAAGCTCCTCTCTGACAGGAAGGGCAAAAACACGGATGCCACTATAAGCTTTGTTGAAGACATTGAATTTCGCGAGTGCCTGTATCCGATTGAGAAGGCTCGGTTTTTAAGTGCCGATGAGCTTTACGAAAGGATAAGCGCTGTAAAAACAAAAGCAAAAACATATACCGTCAAAGAAGGCGATAAGGAAGACGACATTCTTGAGCTGTTCAAGGGTGATGCCGATTTGATGCGCCAGCTCAACCCTAATACCGATGATATAACGGTTCCCGGTACAGTCATTGTTGTCTCTCCCGCCATTAACAGCCTTAGTACAAAGCTTACCTTTACGAATGAACGAACCATAACAAATAAGCATAAAACCATTGAGCTTGAATCGGATACTCTTTACAGCGGCGATACACGCGTTGTTCAAAAAGGGAAGGACGGCAAAACAAAAATAACTGAGCTTGTAACATATGTTGACGGAGTTTTGACAAGCTCCGTTGAGCTTAAAAAGACCGTCTTAGACGAAACGGTAAACAAGATTATAAAGGTCGGAACCGCGGCAAAACCCAAAAATTATGTAGGTCCGTATACTGTTGGCGTTACCCAAGGCAGATTTGTGTGGCCTGTTGTAGGATTGTATACAGTATATTCCTGGTATGGCTGGAGAAATCTCGGCTGGCATTCCGGGCTTGACATTTCCGGAAACAGTGCCTCAGGGTCACTCATTGTGGCAGCGGAGAGCGGCAAGGTTGTCACTGCAGGCTGGAGTGACGGCGGTTACGGCTGTTATGTAATAATCGAGCACGATGACGGTGTAAGGACTCTTTACGGTCACTGTCAGTCAGGCTCCCTTTTGGTCAATGCGGGAGACAAGGTTTCAACAGGTCAGGCAATAGCAAGAGTCGGCAATACGGGGTATTCCTTCGGGGCGCATCTGCATTTTGAGGTAAGGGTTAACGGCTCCCCTGTAAACCCATCGCCCTATCTGGGGTTAAAATAATGCAGAATATTCATATAATATGCCCGGGAAAGCTTAAGGAGAGGTATCTGATTGACGCTGCCAGTGAGTATTCAAAAAGACTTTCCGCTTACTGTAATCTTACAATAACCGAGCCACCCGCGCAAAGACTTCCCGAAAACCCCTCAAAGGCGCAAATAGATGCTTCCCTTAAAAAAGAAGCTCGGGGCATACTTGCATCAATACCCGATAAAGCCTTTGTCTTTGCATTGTGCATTGAGGGAGAGCCTCTGTCCTCCGAGCAGCTTGCAAAGTCTCTTTTTGACCTGTCGCTTAGCGGAAAAAGCTCTGTTGTGTTTATAATCGGAAGCTCGCACGGACTTGACGAATCTGTTAAGGGTCGTGCCGATTTTCTGCTTTCTCTTTCTAAAATGACGTTTCCGCATCAGCTGACGAGGATTATTCTTTTAGAGCAAATATACCGCGCTTACCAGATTGATAAGGGTGGAAAATATCATAAATAATAACAAAGGAGCTTTTTTATGCAGCTAAAGAGAGAATTAACCGATTATGATGTCTATCCTAAGGTTTTCCCTGAAAACACCGAGGTAACAATACATATTGCGCCGCTTGGATATCATGCCGAGTTTGACAAGGGTACACAATACACGGTGCATATATGCCCCTTGTCGCAAGGCTCACCGAGAGTTTATCTAAATAGGGACAACATAACAGAGTACTACTTAAAGCCCAATAAAAACGGCGGCTTTACTCTTGTGCACAAGTTCGGCCCCGAGCAGGAGTATTTTATCAGAATAATCGGGGACGACGGCAAGAAAATTCTCCAGCTCTCCGTTTATGCGTTAGCTCCCGATTTATGCGGAAGGTATCCTTTCAGGGGTGATTTGCATATGCATACGCGCCGCTCTGACGGCAAGGAGGCTCCGGCGGTCGTCGCCGCCAATTACAGGCGTTACGGCTATGACTTTCTCGCCATTACCGACCATCGCAGATATTACCCGTCACTTGAGGCTATGGAAGCGTTCAAGGATATTAAAACTGATTACGTTCTCGTTCCCGGTGAAGAAATCCACCTTCCCGACAATGACATACACCTCGTCAGCTTCGGCGCGAAATACAGCATTAACGGTCTTGTTGACACAAGCTCCCAGATAAAGGAAAAGGGCGAGGCTAAAAAGTACCGCTCGCTTCACGGCGATTGTCCCGAGGTTTTGAGTGAGGATGAATACAAAGCGCAGGTAAACGCTCTTATTCCCACGCTGAATTTACCCGAGGACTTTTTGGACAAGTTTTCCTATGCCTCATGTGTCTGGATATTAAACCAAGTAAGGCAGGCAGACGGCTTGGGAATATTCTGCCATCCTTATTGGATTTCCGACCTTTATCAGGTTCCCGAGGACTTTACCGATTATATGACAAAGACAATGCCCTTTGATGCGTTTGAGGTTGCGGGAGGCGAATCATATTACGAGCAAAACGGCTTCCAGTGGGCTAAATATTATGAGGACAGAGAAAAGGGACGCATTTACCCTGTAGTAGGCTCTACGGACAGCCACGGCTCTGTACATAATGACAAAAAGCTTGTGGCGTGTACGATAGTGTTCGCCCACGAGAACGAGCGACGGGAGCTCATTAGCTCAATAAAGGAGCTCTACAGCGTCGCGGTTGACACTGTAGGAGAAGATAAAATAATAGGCGAATTTCGTTTAGTGAAATACGCCTGCTTCCTTATGAAAAACTATTTCCCGCTCCATGACGAGCTGTGCTTCGAGGAAGGCCGAGCCTTAAAGGCGTACGCCTGCGGCGACAAGGATGAAAAAGCGATTTTGGACCTGATGTACGGCAGAACCAAAAAAATGAGGAAGAAATACTTTAAGTTTTAACTTTTCGGAGGTTTATCATGAATCAGCACACAAAATCCCACAGGCTAAACCTTATCTTGTTGATTTTTATTTTAGCATTTGTATTCTTGTTTTTCCTTTGTTACCTATTTCCCTATACGGGAGATGATTGGGCATGGGGTGGAAGCTTAGGGCTTAAAAGGCTCAACAACTTTTTCAAGGACTACAACGGCAGATATTTAGGCAATCTTTTAGTATTAGCACTTACCCGCTCAAATCTTCTTAAAACGCTTGTAATGTCTACTACGTTATTTGGTATATCATTATTCGCGTATCTTATATCAGGAAAGAACCGCTCAGAAGCTTTTGCTGTGTTCTTTTTCGTTTTACTCGCAATGCCTCGACTCATTTTTCGTCAGGCAGTAGTTTGGACTTCTGGATTCAGCAATTATGCCATACCTGTGCTCTCACTGTTTGCCTACTTGTATTTGATAAAAAACGTCGCCGAAAACAAAGACTTAGTTTATAAAAAGCAGCACATCCCATTTGCTGTTTTACTCGGATTGTCCGGAGCGCTTTTCATTGAACATCTAACACTGTATCAAATAGCGGCAGGTGCTTTTATAGTCGGATACACACTTTTGACAAAGAAAAAAGCTTATGCTGTACACATAGGCTTTTTAGTCGGTTCCCTCTTTGGCGCAATTCTGATGTTTTCTAATGGTGCTTACAAAAATATTGCACAACACAGTAATTCGTACCAAAAAATCCCAAGCTCTCTGGCAGACTCTTTTGACAATGCATTTAAGGCGATTGTTGGTGTTGTTTGTAAACACGTTATGTTTGAAAACCATATTCTTAATGTTATTTTAACAGTATTTATTGTTCTTCTTACCCTGAGTTTTTTATGTGAAAACCCAAAAATCGGCATGTTCAAAAAACTTGCGGTGCACTTGTGCGCGGCGGTCTGCATTTCCTATCCCTTATACTCGCTTTTGACTATTATTTACAACGGTTGGAAAATCTTTAGTGATAATACGGCAATATTTGAAGCTTTGTATACAAGCATAACATTCCTTTCGCTTTTTTTGCTGACGTTTCTTTGTGTTGCCGATAAAGTCAGAAAACGTCGGATGCTATTCGAGCTGTCAAGCGTTCCCGCTCTTTCCTTTCCGTTGCTTTTCGTACATCCCATTGGAGGGAGATGCTTTTTTATTACGTATATTTTCTTTTCTCTTTATCTTACAGAGCTTATTGTTTATCTGCTCGTTAAGAAAAATAGTCGTATGCTTTGTATTTATGTAGCAAGAGTGTTTTTAACTCTTTGTATTTGCTTTGCTGTATATTATATAAGCATATTTGCAAAAATTGCAAAGGAAGACAACGAGAGAACAGATTTTATTTTAGAACAAATTGTAGAAGGAAAAGAAGTTGTACTTGTTCCGAATTTAGTCTATAACGGTTACTTGTGGACCTCATTACCTGAAAAGGGTAGCGTATGGGAATGGAGATATAAGGATTTTCATGGTATAGACCAAGACATAGCGTTTGAGAATATTACGAACGGTAAATGGCAAGAAAT
This sequence comes from uncultured Eubacteriales bacterium, assembly GCA_964588475.1. GTDB lineage: Bacteria > Bacillota > Clostridia > Oscillospirales > Acutalibacteraceae > DTU089. Next base: position 17,873 of record CAZPPO010000008.1, on the reverse strand, counting down.
TAAAACAACTAAAGCGAAGTCTCTTTCTTAAGAAATAAATAAAATTTGAATGGTTCTCTATGTATGCTTTTTTTGTTTTCTATAGCGGGTTTATTGACCCGCTTGATGAATATGATGTCGATTATATTGATTTTAGAGAGACTGCATGAAGGTTTTTAAAGTATTAATGTTTTTATATAATAAATCATCACCGGAAAGTCGAAACAAGCTTTTGGGCATTCAATAGTGTTTTCAGATTAGAATATAATGCATTAACCTTTATTTTTTGCTATATCCCTGATTCTTCTGTATATACCCCCAAAACGTCCGGTAATATGGCATATTACTTTCATTGTGGTGTATCTTTTTCTCTCAAATATTTTTAATTTCTTACATATCCTGTAAGGAATAGCGCCGACGTTATCATAAGATGATTTCGGCATTTTTTTATTTATAAGGTCAACAAAAGCTTTCAGAAATTCACTTTTTTCCTTTTTAGGTGTTCGGTTGTTATAATAACTGATAAATTTTGAGACAAAGTAGCTGTTTAGATAAGTGTACTGAGGCTTATCGCCACCTTCTAAAGCTAAATAGCTCTCATCAAGGGCACACAAGTATCCTAAATAATGTAGATTTGTATCTAATCTGGTTTTTGTCGTTGATGAAGGATTTACCCTGACTGTGTATAAGGGCTTATGAATAAGCGATACCTTTTGCGCCTTAACGCAAGCCTTTACCCAAAACGATATGTCCTCATATATGCGCCAGTCTCCGTATTTAATGCTATTTGTAATCAGAAAGCGTTTTGAATAAAGCTTATTTACCGAAAAAATCGGAAATGCCCTTAAAAGCTCAAGGCATTCATCACCTTCAAGCCGTTCCTTATTAAAAAATATACCTGAATTGATATATTTGTACCTGCCGCTATTCTGATAATAATACTTCCAGTCAAAAACAACAAAATCCGATTTATCTTGACAAACTGCGTTATACGCAAGCTCAACGGTCTCGGATTCTATAAAGTCATCTGCATCGATAAACATAACATAATCTCCGTTGCACATATCCAAGCCGAGATTTCTTGCCCTTCCTTGCCCTTTGTTTTCAACGGTTATAACTTTAATAATGTCTGTAACTGCTGCCTCTGCAATCTTTTCAAGCGTCGAATCAGTGGAGCAGTCATTTATAATTATTATCTCCAAGGGCGTCATTGTCTGAGCTAAAAGCGATGATATGCACTCGCCAATATATTTCTCAACGTTATACGCCGGGATAACAATTGATACATCAGCATAATGCCCTATTTTTTCTTTTTGAGCAGCCAATTGTCAACTCCCCGCTTTTCCGAGTTTTATTATTTCCTCGTAGACTCTCTTACAGTTATTTTTATCGTGAAATTCATAAAATTCGTTAATTCTATCCTTATATTTCTCTTCAATTTCGCAACCGTTTTCTATCTGCTTTACAATTTCTTCAACGCTACTTTCGTAATCATAAGCTACCGGACCGAATCCATCGTCCTCATAACTGAAATATCCCCGGTCGTATATCTGCCCTTTAAAAAAGGTGTCAGCATCATACTGGGTATAGATTACAGGCTTGTTAAGGTATGCAAAATCAAAAGCGACGCTTGAAAAATCCGTTATCAACAGTTTGTTTTCCCTGAATTCTTTCTGATAATCAACCTCACTAACATCTATTTTTACAAACTCGTTTTCTGTGAAATCCGTTGCTTGCTTTTCAAATGAGGGATGGATACAGAACCTGGCTGTAAATCCTTTTTCTTTAAACGCATTAAGAATGCGTTCATCATTTATTAGTTTGTTATAAAACAAGAAATACTCTGAGTTTTTGAAGTTTTCATTATATTCTCTTTCTGAGGAACCCGGCTTAGTTTTTGAGGCAATACTTGTCCGCCACGTTGGCATGAAAACTATTTTATTCATACTTTGATTTTCTAATTTATCAAATCTTGGCAGACCGGTAAGCTTAACCTCATCTTCGGTATATCCATAATTGCCGTGGGCAATAGAGTCCCATTCGTCTTCGGCTGAAGTAACGAATATTCTGATATTTTTGTTGAGCTTGTGGAGCCATTTGGATAAATCATCCTTTATTACACCGTGCTGTAAAAAGATAAAATCAAATTTGTATAAATCCTTTAAATATTGTTCCTTCCTCCTAAATGCATTTATTACCCAATCATCCCCCTGTGATGAGATAATTTTATCTGAAAGCAGAAATAATAGCAAATATCTGTAGCTTCCTATTCTTAAAACCTTGCCAAGCTTCTTAATATTTTTATAACCATCAGCGTTTTTATCAATGGCAAAATAATAATTATATTTTCTGTTTTTCTTGTTATTTAAATAATTAAAAAAGTGAATTCCATTGTCATTTGCTTTATTTGTTCTGTCAGACACAATCCAAATCGGTCTTTTATAAAAAGATTTTAAAGAATAATACAGTATCCTGCAAATCACAACGTCCAATTGTCTTTTCTGCAGAAGCTGCTGCATATATCTGAGTTCAATCTTGAAGTGTTTTTTCAGAGTATTTTTATAAATCAGTATTTTATTGTATTTCTTTTTGATAATATAATCATCAACACAATAATATGAATATGAAAATTCGTTATTAATAGCCGCAAACTTTCCAAAGTAAATATTTGCCTCAGAGGTATGCTTCCCCTTGTAAGTTACAAAAGCTTTAAAGCTTAATGTATCAGACAAAGGGATTATAGCCTTAAAACCAACAGAAACAAGAGACTTGTCCATAATATAGTCTTCAATATAGCTTATATTATAATATTCCAAGTCAATCCGTTTTCTTCTGTCAGTCAGCAGATATACATCATAATCATCCTTATGAAGAAGACCTGATATTTTTCCTTCAAGAAAAAGGCATCCGTTTTCATATTTCATAATAATAACTTTTATCAATGCATTAGTCTTAAGGTTAAACAAACCGCCATTATTAAAACGACAAATACTTTTATCAAACACAAATTCTTTTGTTATATCTCTTCCATACTTAAGTTTAAGGGCGTAAACCTTACTCTCTGTATCCATATTTCTTTGAGAGCAAATCACAACGTCTTCTGTGTCCTTCAAAAGCTGCTTCACATTATGTACATAAGCGTCTTTTTCCTCTTGATTAAGTGAAGAAGGTAATTCTTTCCCAATGTACCATTGAAGGTCATACATTATCTGGTACTGAATGTAACGAATAACCTCCCCATACTTTTCCTTTGATATATTAAACAGTGCTTTCATTACAAACTCAACTGTATTGATGTATAGTGCCTTGTCCGCAGAGGCTCTGTCTATTGCGGAGGTTTCATTCTCTCTTTTTCTGTAATTATAAACGGCATCGCGTAATACACCGTATCTTTCCTGCTCCAAAATGATTTCGCACATTAAAAGAGCATCCTCGGAATATTTTACGGCAGAATTAAACCTATATTTCTTAATAACACTGCCTTTAATGAATGTACTTGCACAGGATAGCTGTACATGATCATATTCATCGAAAATATTGACTATTTTATCTTGGTCAAATTTAAAGTCAAGCGCATGTGAAAATCCGTTTTTCTTCTCAAAAAATCTTATTCTGCAAGCAACTACATCAATATGCTCATATTCACTTTTAAAAAACTTATATACTTTCTCAAATACGTTTATATCCCATTTATCATCAGAATCAAGAAAGTTAACATATTCCCCTTCGGCATAACTTAACCCTTTATTACGAGCGGTACTGACTCCCGCGTTTTCCTGATAAATATAGATGACATTTTCGGGATATTTATCACGATATTCTTCGCATAGTCTTCCGCTGTTGTCTTTACTTCCGTCATTAATCAGTATTAGCTGAATATTCTCCTTAAAGCCAATCGTCTGATTAATAACTGAATCAACCGCTTCCCGAAGGTATTTTTCGACATTATATATGGGAATGATCACAGAGAATAAAAATTTGTGGTTTTCATGTTCCATAATATATTTCAGCCTCTCTAATATTACTAAAGCTATATTTTTTTATTCAGATTATTATATACATCAACAGCCTCATCCATTTCTCCGTCAAACACTTTTTTCCCTTGCTCTAACACCATGGCGCGCTTGCAGAACTGCTGCGCCATAGCTGTGCTGTGCGTAACGAATAAAAGGGTTACACAGTCCTTTTCTATAAGCTCGTTTACCTTATTAAGACATTTATCCTTAAACGCCGTATCACCGACGCTGAGCGCCTCGTCTATGATAAGTATCTCGGGTCGTACATTCGCATTAATGGCAAAGCCCAGTCGCGCCTTCATTCCGCTCGAATAGGAGCGGACGGGCTGGTCGATATAGTCGTCGATCTGCGCAAAATCTATGATCTGCTGCTCAAGCTCCTGTATTTCCTTTTTCGGAAGACCGATGGTCGCGCCTTTGAGATAAATGTTCTCTCTGCCTGTAAACTCGGGGTCAAAACCGGCGGTAAGCTCCAGAAGAGCGCTGACCCTGCCATTCACGATGATTTCACCCTGGTTCGGAAAACAAACGGAGGTGATCATTTTAAGAATAGTGGATTTCCCCGCGCCGTTTCTCCCGAGCAGCGCCACGGATTCGCCTCTTTGCACCGTAAAGCTGATGCCGTCAACCGCTTTCTTTTCTTTGTATTTGATCCTTTTGAAAAAAATGCCGAGAAGCTTACTGCGCGCGCCGCTGTACAGCTTATAGACTTTTGTTACGTTTTTAAATTCAATTACAGTTTCAGCCATCTTATTCCCCTTCTTACAGTACATCCGGTATTTCCTTGCGAAGCTTT
>CAZPPO010000008.1:0-13072 GCA_964588475.1 uncultured Eubacteriales bacterium | reverse complement strand
CGCCAGCTCCTTCGGTTTTTCAAAAAACCATCTTTTATAAACCAACGCATCCCTGAAGCCTGTTGCAATAAATGTAACCGGGTTAAGCTTAACCATTCTTCGTAACGCGGCATTCTTCACCGTGTCAGCGTTCCATATTACACCCGAAAGCCAAAATATTGCGAACACAAAAGACTTTACAAGATTGGAAAAATCCTTGCTGATACACGAAATCGGGGCCGCAAAAAGTGACCAGAAAGTAAAAAAGATAAAAGAAAGCAATATGTAAAAGGGTATCTGTAGGAAGTATATATCCGGATAATAATTATAAAAACAGAAAACAACCAGCACTACAGACTGCAATATAACATTTACGGCAAGCTTTGAAATGCTGACAAAGGTCGGAATTGTGGAAACTGGAAAGTTCATTTTCGTGATAAGATAACTATATTTTCTCATGCTTTCCGTTCCCTGCGTCAGCATTTCGCTCATATAGAACCACGGTACCAAGCCTGTAATAAGCCAGAGAAAGTATGGATACCCGTTTACGTCTCCTCCTCTTCTCATTCCTATTGCCATCGCAAACCAGTATACAGCAATAGTCACAACAGGCTTTATTATTGCCCACGCCCAGCCTAATGCCGCGCCTGTGTAGGTTTTCAGCAAATCCGATTTTGCCATCTTAAATGTCTGCTCAACATTTAGTGTATGGTCTTTTATTATTACCTTTAATATACCCAAGGATAATTCCTCCGTTTTTGCTATTTAGGTTCTCCGGGAATTTGATTAACACCGCCTATAGGCTGCTGAAGCTTTAATGCCTCTTTTATTTGAGAGGTCGAAACGCCTTGTGTCCTATCCAAATAAACAAGCTCGCAGTGCTCCTTAAGATAATCGAACTTGTCACTGCCCTTCCAATCGCTCCCCATAACAACTATGTCAACATAATAATTCTTTACATCCTCAAGCTTTTGCTCCCAGCTGTCCTCAGGTATTACAAGATCAACATATCTGATTGCCTCAAGCATCTTTTTTCTCGTCTCATAATCGTGGTAAGCCGCTTTGCCCTTCCCTGTGTTAAACTCGTCCGTTGAAAGGGCCACTATAAGATAGTCTCCCAGCTCCTTAGCCCTTTTTAAGAGCCTTATGTGTCCGTAATGAAGCAAGTCGAAGGTTCCGTATGTCAATATTCTTTTCATTTATTTTCTCCCTTAAATATCCTCTTGATTACACGGGCAGATGCGTTCGCGTCATCGTACGGATTAAACTTCTTTTTAAAACGCATATATCTTTCGTCCGCAACAAATTCGCCCAAGGCCTTTTTGATTGAGACTAAAAGCTCGTCATCGGTCTTGACTATATCACCGGGAAGCTCCGATAGAGGAAAATAAAAATCCCTTATTTTGCCTACATATTCGTCAAGGTCATACATATAAAATATTATCGGTCTGGTTAAATTTGCATAATCGAAAAACACGCTCGAATAGTCCGTTATAAGAACATCGCTTATGACATAAAGCTCTGCTATGTCGTCATAATCCGATACATTATACACAAATCCCTCGTACTTGTCAAAATTAAATCTGCTCGCAATAAAATAGTGCGCCCTAAAGAGTATAACCGCCCCGCCGCCCAATGCGCTTTGAAGCATGTCAAAATCCGCTCCTACCTTAAACGAGTACCCTACGCCCGACTCGTGAGAGTTATCCCTCCAAGTGGGCGCATAAAGAATAACCTTTTTGCCCTCGGGTATTTTAAGTGACCTTTTAATCTCTTGCGCCTGCTGCCTCTCATAGCTATAAAGATAATCGTTGCGCGGGTAGCCCTCCTCTATTATGGCAGTTTCCTTCCCAAACGCCTTTAGATTGAAGGCAGAGGTGAACTTCTCTGTAGTAAAGGGCGAGGGAGATAGCAAATATGAAAATTTCTTGCCGTCAATTAAATATTTTTCTCTGAACTCCTTGACCGAATTAAGAGAATTGTCACAATAATCTATATCGCAGCCGAGCTTTTTAAGAGGTGTTCCGTGCCAGCATTGAATATAACGCTGGTTTTTAGCGGGAAGATAATAATCCACCCTGAAATTTGTAATCCAATATTTACTCTTTTTCAGCGCTCTCTCATATTCAACAGTGCCGTTTTTTACAACGACGGTTCGGGGATAGCCCGTTAGATACCCGTATTTTTCGGGATGGTCCATTGCCCATATAAACTTATATTCATTAAAAAATTCATCCCGTTGCATTTCAAGAAAGAGCTGCTTGGGACTGTCGCAAAAGGATTTCCCGTTGAAGGCGCCAAACAGTATGGTCTTTTCATCGGTTATAATTCGGGCGGTATTAAGCTTATAATTAGCTCTGACAAAAAAGGTGTAAAGAAGCCTTGAAAGTCTCCTTAACAGTCCGGATTTTTTTATAACCCAATAGTAAAGCCTTTTCATAATTCTCCCTCACGTTTTTAAAAGAGCCTTAGCAATTCTCTCACAGCACTTCCCGTCATCTGTTTCAATAAAACGCGAATAAAAGCGCCAAAGCTCGTTATCGGGATATTTTTTACTCTCAATTGTCGAGTAAATGTCCCCAAAGCCCTTAAAGGATATCAGAGGATATTGCGTCAGCGGGTTAATATTCAAGCCGCGCTCCCTTTCATAATCATCCAAATCATAAGGATAAAAGAACAGCTTCTTTTTTGCCGCGGCAGCCTCAAAGCTTACGGCAGAGTAATCGGTTATTACATAATCTGCTACACCGAGCAAATCAAGCACATTGTCGTTTAAATAAATCACATGGGAGCGTTCGGACTTGTCCCGTGTCAAAACATGAGCTTTAACTATAATATTATATCTTTCAAAATCGACGCACTGCAAAATCTCGTCGAGCCTTATTCCCTTATTTTCTCTGAATGTCGGAGCATACAGAATATTTATTTTACCTTTTAGCTGCGGGATTTTTTGATATAATACGTTCTTTTTGATTTCCTTTTCAGGACTGTCACAAATAAGATAATCAAGCCTGGGCATTCCCAAAACACGCACCTTGTCAGGCTCGATTCCAAACGCTTGCTCATAAATCTCTTTTGTCGCCTTGCTCGCACAGGTTACGAATGTATAATTTTTGTGCATAGACAGTACCTTGGCAAAAAAAGAGCTTCTCCCTCCCTCACTGTCAAGACACTGATAACCGAACTTTTTAACTGCACCCGGGGCATGCCAGATTTGTACTGTTACAAGACTTCTCCTGTGATGCAGTATGCTCACGGGAAGACTGTATGTATCTATTACACATGCCTTTGAGCGCGATAGCGCGTTCATACTTTTTAGAGTGTTTGTCGCTATCTTAATAATACTTGCGTGCTTTGTATCAAGAAGCTCACATACATAAACGATTTCAAGAGAGCTGTCAATGCCTAACAGCGCTTTTTCAAGCAAAAGAAAATCGCAAGGCACTTTGCTGCTCTCCCTTGAGAGCATGCAGACCCTGTTTTTTACAGGCCTTAGCCTTAAAAAAAAGTATAGCGTATTAAGGCAAAGCCTACCAATAGCAATAAGGATTTTCATTTTTCATATATCCTTTTTACTCTGTTTTTAAACTGGCAGATTATCTCGTAATTTATTGTGCCCGACTTTTCTGCCATTTCCTCTGCGGTAACCTCACAAAGGGAGTCCTTCCCCATAACTATCACCTGATCGCCTACCTTGACACCGGGAATATGAGTGACGTCAACCATCATAAGGTCCATACACACCCTGCCTGTTACATTGGCGTATGAGCCTTTAATAATAACTCGTCCCTTGTCTGACAGTGCTCTGGGGTAGCCGTCCGCATAGCCTATGCAAACAGTCGCTATCTTCATCCTATGCTTTGCCGTAAAGGCGTGACCATAGCTTATTGCGTCTCCCTTGTGAACCTCCCTCACATTTACAACATGGCTGATTATCTCCATAGCCGGTATTAAGGGCAGAGCATATTTTTTTAACCCTTCCTCCGGATACAAGCCGTAAAGCAGTATTCCTATTCTGACCATATTGAATTTTTCGGAGATGGTTAGAGTACCGGCGCTGTTACAGGCGTGCTTTACAGGTATTTTTATGCCCTCGTTTTCAAGAATTGAATTAAATTTCTCAAATCGTTCAAGCTGCATCCTTGAGACGTTAGAATTTTCCTCATCCGCCTTTGCAAAATGTGTAAAAAGCCCTTCAACATAGACACCCTTCAGAGAGCATATAGCCTTTATGGCCGCTATGCTCTCCTCTTTATCGACAAAGCCTATTCGGGACATGCCTGTGTCGAGCTTAATATGTACCGTTGCTTTTTTTTTCGCTTTTTGCGCCGCTGCAGACAGAAGCCTTGCATTATCCAAATCATATATTGTCTGTGAAATATCATATTCTAAAAGCTCCTGATACTGCTTTGGAGAAGTATATGAAAGAATTAAAATCGGCTTTTTAATGCCGTTTTGACGAAGCACAACCGCCTCCTCCAAAGCCGCTACACCGAAATAATCAACCCTTTCCTCAAGTAAGGAAGCAACCTCGCCGGCCCCGTGACCATAGGCATCCGCCTTAACTATCGCCATTATTTTTACATCCTTGTCAATCCTTCGGCGCAGCGTGCTTGCGTTTTGTTTGATTGCTCCAAGAGATATTTTTGCGTAGGTTCTGTAATACATATGGCACTTCCTATGAATAAAATGTATTTTTCGCGTTAATCGAGAATACTCCTTAAAATATCGCAGACTCTATTAACCCCGTCAATTCCGTAAAAGCCGTTAAGCGGCAAGTCAAAGCTTTTTGTTTTAATCACTTTTAAGGGGTAAGGCTGCGGTTGCGCGTTACCCGAAGGCACATCCTTGTCAATAAAAATTATGTTTCCGAAGCCGTTTTTGCCTTCCTCTATGCGTATGGTGTGAATATCGTTTAAGCTTATGCTTTTTATTGCTTCATCTTCATTCTTCCGCCTGCTTTTGATTATAATGCGCTCGTTTGTGATTGCGTAATATGTGTTTTCCTTTTGTTTTTTTAGTCTCACAATTCTCAATAAAATCCAAATTACGCCGGCTACCATTAACGGCGCTCCTAAAAAAGCCGTCGGTGGGTACAAAAATACCGCTTTTATAACCCAATATAAAAGCATAACAATCCAAAGGGAGCTTGAGGCTATACGAACTATGCCTAATATTCCCGTACCCTTACCCCGTGACGGCTTTCCCGACCAAATAAGCCTTTCTCCCTTTTTGAGCATGTCATCAAGCGGAGTTATTATTTTGAGAGAAAACTCGTGCTCCTTTGCGCTGCTTGAGTCTTCAACGCCTAAAGTTTCGGCTTTCGCTCTTTGATCGTCGTAAAGCGGAGTTGCCCCTGTTATTTTCTCAGCTGATACTCCTAAGCTTGAGGCTATTCGCAAAAGCATAGCTTCCTCGGGAATTTTTAGTCCGCGCTCCCAAAGAGCAATATCCTTTTCCTCAACCTGAAGCAAATCGGCTAAATCGTCTCTTGTAAGACCTACCGTCTTTCTGTGTTTGCGAATGTTATCACCGATGCTCATTATGCAACACCTTTTTGAAGCTGATTGCTTTTATATTAACATAAAACCTGTTATTAATCAATAAATTACATTGATTTATTACCTAAAATGTTTTATTATAATTATAAGTAAATCTGTGGGTCCGTGTTATGATTGCAAGGCTTAAAGCATATAAAAATTTACAGTTTATTCTTGAAAGGCAGTATTATGTTTAAGATAGGATGCCATCTTTCCTCCCAAAAGGGCTATCTCGCAATGGGCGAGGCCGCATTGCTAATTGGGGCAAATACGTTTCAGTTTTTCACAAGAAATCCGCGCGGCGGTAATATAAAGCCTCTTGATCTTGAGGATATTCGAAAATACAACGAGTTCGCTAAAAAAAACAATATTTCAGATATTCTCGCACACTCCCCTTATACATTGAACGCCAGTGCATTATCCGAGCATTTAAGAGTATTTGCGAAGGAAACAATGCTTGACGACATTAAAAGACTTGAAAACATTCCCAGTGCAATGCTGAATTTTCACCCGGGCAGTCATGTTGGTCAAGGGATAGAAACAGGTATTGAGCTTGTTTCCCAATTACTGAACGCGGTACTTTACAAAAATCAGAAAACGCTGGTTTTGCTTGAGACAATGGCAGGCAAGGGTAGTGAAATAGGCGGAAGCTTTGAGGAAATCAGGAGGATAATCGACAAAACGAGGCTCTCCTCTAAGCTTGGCGTTTGCCTTGACACCTGTCATATATTTGATGCGGGCTATGACATTGTAAATGATTTAGACGCGGTACTCAGTGAATTTGACCGGATTATAGGTCTTGACTGCCTCAAGGCAATCCACCTTAACGACAGTAAAAATCCCTTTTCCTCACACAAGGACCGTCATGAGACAATCGGCAACGGTTCTCTCGGACCTAAAGCGATATCAGAAATTATTAATCATCCTGTATTACGAAAACTACCCTTTTATCTTGAAACGCCGAATGATATTGAAGGATATGCACGTGAGATTGCACTGCTAAAAGCTATGAGGCACAGCTGAACGTCAGCATAAAAAGAGTGTTCGCAAAATGCGAACACTCTTTTTTTTGATTTATTTCATCAGACCTGTATTTACGCACCATTCGTAAAACGCCTTTAACTGATTGAGCTTTTGAGCGCTCAGGTCGTGGCTGCCTCTCGTGTACCAATTCATCTTTGCCCCCTGTAAGCTGCAAAGATGCTTAGCTGTTGCGCAAAAGCCGCCGTCCATGGCATTGTCAAGCAGAATAATCTCATGGTATCGCTTTTCGGCAAGCTTCATATCGCCGCTGTTGAAGGCATCCCAAAAACGGACAAAGAACGCACCGCCGCAGGTTGTTGGCGTGGCCATTACGCCTCGTGCCCCAAGCTTAAAGGATTCGAAAAGATAAGACATATTGGCTTGATGTATTACGCTGTCTCCCTTATTGTCGATTTTATCCTTTATGCCCTCAATTGTGCAGGTCGTGTCCTTAATACCGTAAATTCTACCTGTTTTAACGAGTCTGCCATATATCCTTCCGCTGATTTTGTTGTTGGAATAACCCGGGTACTCATATAAAAACACGGGAAGACTTGTATACTTAAGTAAATCCGTTATGTAAGAGTAAAATCGCTCCTCATCATTCCCGTACCCTTTTGTTACGAAAACCAGTCCGTCAACGCCCGTATCGGACATTCTTTTAACCTCCTGTGTCTGGGCATCCCAGGAGGGCTCAAGGTTTCCCGTAGCGACAACTGTTGTACCGCCCTTATGCCTAACGGCAAGGCGGGTGAGACTGAGTCTCTCCTCTAAGGTAAGCTGTGCCATCTCGGAGCTGCCACATGAGGCAAATAAATGACCGACTCCCTGCTGTACCTGCCAGTCACAATATTCCTCATATGCCTTGTAATCAATAGTCCTATCCTCGTTAAAGGGTGTAAGAAGCAACGAGAATATACCGTCCTTGCTCATTGTATTACTCACAATATTCGCCTCTTTTACTTAATTTATTCTTCGCTAATAAGTCCATAATAACGCGCTAACCAATAGGGGTGAAGAAAGACCGTTCCGTCCTCTGCTCGAAGAGCGTTTCCTCCGTCGGGAATATAGGGATTTGCATCATATTTTGTTATTGGCTTTTCATCATACGACAAGGGAGCTTTAAGCTGTTTTTTGCCGCCGAAAATTTCCTGACCGCTGTCCCATTTCAGGTCGGGACGCACACTGTTTTTTACATCCCAATGAATTAAATCCAGCGGCAGCTCCTGCATGCTGCGCACAGCGTTTTCAATATCGCACATATCTTCGCTCAAGGCTCCGTACATTACATTCCAAAGCGGACAACGCTCTGAGCGCTGAATATCAAAGCAGTGCTTTAATCCGTTGAGGTAAAAGGTCCTCAGCTGCGGGTTCTCCTCATATCGCAATAACGGGAAAACAGATAAAAAGCTGAGGTTGTCATCAATATGATTTACATTTGCATCAGGTATTTTGTACTGCATGCAGTTTAGCGCATAATGCTCTTGCTCTATTAGCTTTTTGTATTCATCGTCAAACCGCTTTTCCCCGGTCATATGATGCACAATCTTCAGCATTGAGAGCAGTTCAAGGGAATTGACGCACTTCTCCCAGTAAAATTTATTATCGCGGTTCAATTCATGAGGACCCCATCGCGCCCAGGTAGTGGGGAGGTTGTCTATATCGCATAAGGCATAATCATGGTCCAAAATATGAGTGACGATTTTAGAGAGATTATCCGCGACTTCTTTTTTTTCTTTCTTGTTTGCACAAAGGTCATAAAAAAGAGAAAGACCGTAAAAATGACCCGTTGTTTCGTCGCTTGAGGTTTCTCCCTTCCATTCAAGAGCTCCCAGCTCATCCTCGACACGATGCCATTCGGGGTGCTCTTCACCAAATCTGTGCTCACCCTTCCTCCTGTATGCCCTTGCGGGAAAACCCTCTATACCGGTTACCTTCACAAGCTTTATAAGAGCCTTTGCGCTGCGCCTTGCAATCTCAAGGGCCTCAGGCGATTTTGTTACGGCATAACGCAGAGCCTGTGAGGCAAGATAGCTTCCCGTCCAAAGCCCGTCATTGTCGGAAACCTCAACCTGTCCGCTCGTAATATCTCCGTATTTTTCAAGCGAGCGAATTGTAACATAGCCTACATCTCTGACATGATACTTTTCTGTTGTTTGCTGATAGTAGTGCGCCTTTTGCTTTAAGGTAAACATCCTTTGAGAAATTCTGCAAAGACCTTTTTCTGTGCCCACCCAGATTTCCGAGCCGTCGTCTTTAACGGCGATTGCCGTGACCTCACCTGAGGGCAGCCAGCGTTTCGGACCTAAGAAGCTTGTCTTAACGCCACCTATTATGTAAAGCCCTATATCGGTTCCTATATATCTCGTACCGTCCCTGTCAAGCAGAATTTTTTTAATAACACACTTAGGAAGAAGAGGAATCTCTTTAGCGGTAAGCCACGTGCTGTAAGAGTCATAAATGCACAATCCCTCATCCGTCCCTATCCAAATATGACCGAAATCGTCTGCCGCCATAGTCTCGACACAGTTAGTCGGCATATCGCTGACATCAGGAACAATAGGTCCCCAGCGTGGCCTTTTTCCGAATAAGCCCATAATCGCTATTGGGTTAGCTACATATATTTTCTTGTCCCCGTAAGCACAAAAGCAATGAGCATAGCCTTCGGAAATTTTTGTATATACCTCAAACTCCTTTTCCCCTTTGATATAGAGGATATCACAGGTAAGAAGCCACAAATTTCCTTCACAGTCACTGTCCATATTCAAAACGGGCTTTGGGAAGGACTGAGAAAAAATAACCTTGCGTTTCTTAATTGCATATATTGTGCGGTCAGCTCCTGCCCAAAGCACGCCATTCTTATCCAAAAACAAAAACGCTGTCTCTACTTTTAGTCCCTCGTGCGGAAAGCTGCTGAAAATACTACCGTCGAAAACGGCAAGTCCCTCTTGTGTTCCCGCAAATAAATTACCGTCGCCGTCAAATCCGCAACAGGTAATTTCATCACAAGGAAGACCGTCGCTACTTGAGTAAAAACTCCGTGTACGCTGTAAAAACGGTTTTACAATAAGACAATTATGCATTAGTTTTCCGCCTCCCGTGAGTAGTTTATTTGACATTTTCTTTTAAGATTTCAAGCTCCTGTTTCAGCTCTTTTGGCAACGTTTCTCCGAATTTGTCATAAAACTCCTCAATGCCCTTTGCCTCTTCATCCCAAACAGTTTTATCCACCAATAGTATTTCTTCAAGGGTCTGCTTGCTTATTTTATCCTCAATACCCTCAAGATTTATGTCCTTTGCGTAAGGAACATAACCTATTTCTGTTTTTCTTGCCTCTACCTCGTCCTCACAACGGCTTATAATCCAATCAAGCACACGAAGATTGTCCCCGAAGCCCGGCCACAGAAAATGACCTTCATCGTCCTTTCTGAACCAGTTAACATTGAAAAACTTCGGAGCCTTTTTGGGGTCAAGCCCTTTGCCTATGTCTATCCAATGGCGGAAATAGTCAGCCATATTGTAGCCGCAAAACGGAAGCATCGCCATCGGGTCACGGCGAACAACGCCTACAGCGCCTGCAGCTGCCGCAGTTGTTTCTGACGCCATAATTGAGCCCACAAAAACCCCGCTATTCCAATCCCTCGACTGGTAGACGAGCGGAGCGAGCTTTGCACGCCTTCCGCCGAAAACAAAAGCCGAAATAGGAACGCCTTGAGGATTTTCAAACTCTGAGCTGATGCAAGGACAATTGACCGCCGGAGCCGTGAAGCGGCTGTTTGGGTTAGCGCCGACAGCCTCTGATGTTTTCCCATTCCAGGAATTGCCCTTCCAATCCAGAGCATTTTCGGGAGGATTCTTGTCAAGCCCCTCCCACCATACCGTGTTATTTTCGAGATCGTGAACCACATTCGTGAATATGGTTCCCTCTTTAGCGGAGGCAAGGGCGTTGTAATTAGACTTTTCGTTTGTACCCGGAGCAACTCCGAAAAATCCGTTCTCCGGATTTATTGCATAGAGCCTTCCGTCCTCTCCCTTTCTTATCCATGCGATATCGTCACCCACACACCAGACCTTATAGCCTTTATTCCGGTATCCCTCGGGAGGAATGAGCATTGCAAGATTAGTCTTTCCGCAAGCGGACGGGAAAGCCGCGCAGATATACCTTATCTCGCCCTTAGGATTTTCTATTCCGAGTATAAGCATATGCTCCGCCTGCCAGCCCTCCTTGTAGCCCTGATATGAGGCTATGCGAAGAGCAAAGCACTTCTTTCCCAAAAGCACGTTCCCGCCGTAACCGGAGTTAACCGAAATAATAGTATTGTCCTGAGGGAAGTGGCAAATGTATCTCTTTTCTTCATCAATCTGACACTTGCAGTGAAGCCCTTTTACCCAGTCACTCTTATCACCCAAAGCCTTGAGAACATCAATTCCCACTCTCGTCATTATGCACATATTAAGAACAACATATATAGAATCGGTAAGCTCAATGCCGATTTTAGAAAAAGGCGAGCCTACAGGACCCATTGAATAGGGAATAATATATGCGGTTCTTCCCTTATAGCCGTTGCGGGCTATATCGTAGAGCATCCTATATGCTTCGTCAGGCGCCATCCAATTGTTTGACGGACCCGCCTGTTCCTTTGTTGGGGCACAGATAAATGTTCTGTGCTCTACTCTGGCAACATCGTTTACCGCCGTGCGGTGCAAATAGCAATCGGGAAGAAGCTCCTGATTGAGTCTGAACATCTCACCTGTTGAGCACGCCTCCTCTCGAAGCCTCTCAATTTGCTCCTTTGAGCCGTCTATCCAAACTGTTTTTTCGGGCTTTACAAGCTCAAGCATCTCATCGAGCCATTTTAATACTGTTTTATTGCTTGTTAATTTAATCATAATATCCTCCTAAAATATAAATAACAATAAGCGATTTTAACGATTATAAACAATTCCGTGCACTATTGCAAGCAGTTTTACCGTGTAGTAGCCAAATATTTAAGATACATATCAGTTTTTTTATATTTCAATTCCGTCAGAGGTGAAAAGCGGCAGCTTCTCAAGAAAAATCAAATCCTCCCTGTCGGCGGCGTCACCCTCCGCAAGAATGGCAGCTTTGCCTACGATTATTCCTCCCGCCTCTTTTACAAGAGTCTCAACCGCCTTAAGTGATTCCCCCGTAGAAATGACGTCATCAACAATTAAAATGCGCTTACCTTTCATTTTCTCGGCCTCGGCTGTATCAAGATAAAGCTTTTGTTCCTTCGCTGTGGTTATCGACCTTACTGTAACCTCGAATACACCTGTCATATACAGCTTAGGAACCTTTCGTGCGACAAAATACGCGGCGTCGCCGTTTTGCCTTGCCATCTCGTGGGCCAAGGGAATGCCCTTTGCCTCCGCGGTAATAACATAATCGTACTTTGGTGCTTTTTTTAACAGGTCCCTTGCACAGGCAACGGTCAGCGGAGCGTCTCCGAAAATAACAAATGCCGCAATTGAAAGCTCATCGTTAAGCTTGCAAAGAGGCAAGTTTCTCTTTTGTCCCGCTATAGTCATGGTATGATACATAAGAATACTTCCCTTCGGGTTTATTGTAAATAATATATCACTTTCACAAAGTCTTATCAAGATTTTTCAATACGCTTGAAAAAAAGCGACTTATGATATATTATTGTTTTTAAGGGGTGGTACGATGCTTCAAATAAAAAATAAACCTCCTTGCGCTTTTGATATGCTTGCCTTGGGTGAAGTAATGCTGCGACTTGACCCGGGAGACTGCCGCATAAAAACAGCCCGCTCGTTTATCGCCTGGGAGGGCGGCGGAGAATATAACGTTGCAAGGGGTCTGAGGCGTTGCTTCGGTCTAAAAACCGGCGTTATTACCGCACTTGCGGATAACGATGTCGGAAGACTTGTAGAGGATTTTGTTCTTCAGGGCGGCGTTGATACATCTTTTATCAAATGGTTCCCCTTTGACGGTATCGGCAGACGGGTCAGAAACGGACTGAATTTTACCGAGCGGGGCTTTGGTATAAGGGGGGCGTCGGGCGTATCGGACAGGGGCAACACTGCCGCGTCACAGCTTACCCCGGATGACTTTGATTTTGATTATATTTTCGGAGAACTCGGTGTGCGCTGGTTACACACGGGAGGGATTTTTGCAGCCCTTTCTCCAAGCGCGGCCGAAACAGCCCTCAAGGCGGTACAGACCGCAAAAAAATACGGCACCGTTGTATCTTATGATTTAAATTATCGTCCCTCGTTGTGGAATGGTATCGGAGGTATAGAAAAGGCTCGAGAGGTTAACTCAAGCCTTGCGCGTTATGTCGATGTTATGATAGGCAACGAGGAGGATTTCACGGCTTGTTTAGGCTTTGAGATAGAAGGAAATGAAGAAAATCTGAAAAACCTAAGCCTTGAGGGCTATGAAAAAATGCTTCACAGGGCCACAAAGAAATATCCGAATTTTAAAGTAATAGCCACGACTTTGCGAACGGTCAAAACCGCAACCGTAAATGATTGGAGCGCCATAGCGT
>CAZPPO010000007.1:918-24008 GCA_964588475.1 uncultured Eubacteriales bacterium | reverse complement strand
AAAAAACCGTTCCCGGAAAATAAAGCTCTGCGGAAGAAGAATACGCCGCAATGTAAAAGAAATGACTGCATAAAAAGCTTGCTAACCCCGCAAGCGTGCAGTATGATTTTTCTATGTGTAAAAAAAGGTCTCCGAACCAGCCTAAAATAAAACCCGTTAAAATAAGCTTTGCGTATTTGCCGTACTCGCCCGATATTTCTGTCGCCAATATACCCGCACATACAAACAAAGTCGAGCAAACCATTTTCAGTAAAAGCGACCTTCGGTTTCTATTAGGCTTTACGGCTTTTAAGTACAGCGGTATAAATAAGAGCTCAAGAGAAATCACAAAAAATAATATTATACATAAGACCATTGCTTTCATCCTTTGCATTTAGTGTTTGTATGCGACGGACAAACACATTTTATTCCGGTTATAGCTCGTTGTCAACACGAAAGAAATCTCAACGCAAATGGGATTTGTATTGACAAAAGCTGTTTTATAATTAAAATAGTTGTGTACCGAAAATTATGTAGCTAAAATTAATAAATAGGAGATTTTTATGTGTTATTTGCCATTAACCGAATATGATACGGCTGACGAAGCAGTAAAACGCGAGTATGATGACCAAATCCAAAA
This sequence comes from uncultured Eubacteriales bacterium, assembly GCA_964588475.1. Lineage (GTDB taxonomy): Bacteria > Bacillota > Clostridia > Oscillospirales > Acutalibacteraceae > DTU089. The sequence continues at coordinate 23,389 of CAZPPO010000007.1, read as the reverse complement.
ACACGGAAGAATAACAAATATGAAGCGCACGCTTCTTCACAATATCACCGCTTTTGACGCATATATGCAGTGGTATACCTTGAAGGATTTGATTGTACCCTTCATCGGCGAGCGCGCGCTGTCGCTGTTTTCCTATGCCATTTCCTCCGGAAACCATTGCCTTGTCTGTTCAACCTTTTTCCGGAAGATTCTTATTGATTCCGGTGATGACCCGGATAATCCTAAGCTCTCAGAAACGGAAAAGCTCCTGATGGACTTGGGCAAAGCTATATGCGTAAATCCACATGATGTACCGGCCGTTGTATATGAAGACTTGAAAAAGCTTTTTAATACCGAACAAATAGTGCTTCTTATAGCGTTTGCCGGAATAATGTCGGCCACAAACCTGTTTAATACCGTAGCCAAGGTTCCGCTTGATGAAATTCTTTATGATTATGAAAAGAAAACAGATAAATAATGTCTTTTGAAAGGAAATAAAATATGCTTGAATTTGAAAACAAGGTTGCATTTATAACTGGAGCGGCACACGGTCAAGGGCGCGCTGTTGCATTGTCTCTTGCCTGTCAGGGTGCAGATATTGTAGCTTTTGACGTAGCCCAAAAGCTTAGCTATCCGGCTTATGAGTTCGGGACGGGCGAAGAGCTGCTGTCACTTAAAGAGGAAATAAAGAAAATCGGCAGGAAGGCAATTATAGCCACCGGCGACGTGCGGGACTCTGACAGCATTAAATCTGCGGTAGATAAAGCCATTAATGAATTCGGAAAAATAGACATTCTTTTCAATAATGCGGGTATCTGCGCCTATGCCCAAATCGATACGATGACCGACGAGGAATGGGACTGTATGATTAATATAAACCTCAAGGGTCCTTTTAACGTTGCAAGGCTGATAGTTCCTCATATGAAAAAGGCAAAAAGCGGTGTCATTATAAATAATTCTTCTGTAATGGGTCTTAGAGGAGGCAACAGGCTTTCACACTACACCGCTTCTAAATGGGGTTTGACGGGCCTAACCAAAGCTTGGGCTATTGAGCTTGCACCTTATAATATTCGAGTTGTAAGCATTCATCCAACGGGTGTAAACACGCCGATGAATGACGGCCTGGCTGCCTTAGAGGGTGCAACCGCTTTAGAAATCGCAGAGCGCAGCGCGGGAAATCTTCTCCCTGTACCTTGGGTCGAGTCAGAGGATGTAGCTCATATGGTAAGCTACCTTGCAAGCGATAAGGCCCGCTATATAACCGGCTCACAATTCGTTTTGGACGCAGGGCTGCTCAGTGTATAGCCTCTTTTTTCAAATATTTGTAAAAAATCTCCCCGCCGGGCTAAACAGCCTGACGGGGAGCGTTTTTTAAGAAGTTTATTTCATTCCGTTTTCGTAAGCCTGGATCATTTTCTTAACCATCTGACCGCCGACAGAACCTGCCTGCTTAGATGTAAGATCGCCGTTATAACCCTGTTTAAGGTTTACTCCCACTTCGCTGGCGGCTTCCATCTTGAACTTATTAAGAGCCTCACGAGCCTGAGGAACTACAGCCTTGTTGTTACTTGCCATTTCTGTTACACTCCTTACATATAAATTTTCGCGTTTGCATTCATAGTTTGAGAATTTTATAAGCTATTATTAATAGAAATTATTGTTAATAATTCAACAAAACAAGCTAAAAAAACTTATAAATATTATTTTCACTTAAAATAAAAATACTCGCAAATTTTTTCTGTTGTTAAATTTTTGATGTTTTCACTTGAAATGGTCGCAGTAATAGATTAAAATTGTAATATAAAAATATTTTAATATAACGCTAACAAAATGAGGTGCTTGAATGTCCTGCTGTATTTCTTTTTTTACAAGAATTTTGGACAAAATAGGATGTTTCAGGTCAAAAGAAAATATAAAAAAAAGCGATGCGTTTGTTCCACAGAATTTCACAATCACCGCTCACACCGGGGCTTTGCTTACGAAGCGAAACTCTGTTAAATCCGTTGTAACCTCGATTAAGGCAGGCGCCGATATTGTTGAGGTTGATGTTACCTTCAGAAAAGATGGTACGGTTGTAATAATTCACAGTGATGCTCCCGCAAACAACGAGGGTGTGCTTTTTGAAAATATAGCAAAAGAGCTTGCTAAAAGCCACACTGTAAAGGCAAATCTGGACCTTAAGGCGTATAGCAATACCTCCAAAGTACAGGAAATTCTTTCGCGCTACAAGCTTCTTGACAGAGCCTTTTTTACCGGCGTTTTTCCTGAAAATGTTGAGCAGGTCAAAAAGGGAGCGCCTCTTATTCCATATTATATTAACGGTTCCCTTGATAAAAATAATATGAATAACGACGAATATCTTAACGCATTTGCAAAAGAAATAGCCGCTCTCGGAGCTTTAGGTCTCAATACCCATTTCAGCTGTATCAATAAAAAAGTCACCGATATTATGCACAGTCACGGCCTGCTCGTATCCGCTTGGACCGTAAACAGGTGTAAGGACCAATGCCGCATACTCTCATATGGAGTTGACAATATAACGACTACAAGTCCCGCAAAGCTCATGGCAATACTCAAATCGATAAAAAACTATGAAAGGAGATAATGTACTCAAGCACAAATAAATGATTACATTCTGATTTAATATGTCCCAATTACAAAACAAGCTTGAAAATGCTTTTCTCAGAACGTTTTATCCCACCTTTACTTATCTGAAGCGTCCCTCGTTCGGCAGAGGGGAAAAACTCGATTTGTCAAAATTTAGTCTGACATTTGAAGACAGCTTTGACAGCGGCGGCATTGACACAGCTAAATGGAATGTGCAGGAGAACTATAACCGAAAAGGAGGCTATTGGGATAAGTCGCAGGCGTTTATTGAAGATGACAAACTCATTATCAGAACAGATTATAAGCCCGATGGCAGACTCGGTGCCGGCTATTACTCAACCTGTCTTGACGGCGGCGGACTGTTTGAGCAGACGTTCGGGTACTTTGAATGCCGCTGCATACTTCCTGCCGCAAAGGGAATCTGGTCTGCGTTCTGGTTTATGCCTCATAATCAACTTGCAAGAGGAATTCCCGCCCAAAGCGGAGTAGAAATCGATGTGTTCGAGTCTCCGATGTACGGTATGAAAAATAATGATTTCATAACCTCGAATCTGCATTGCGGAGGCTACGGCTTCGGACATAAAATAAAGGTTGTTGGCTTCTTCAAAGCCGTCAACCCCTATACTGAGTTTAATACATACGGTCTTGAGTGGAATAAAAATGAGTACATTTTTTACATAAACAGAACCGAAACGGCAAGGGTTAAGGGAAAATGGGTCTCTCAAAATCCCGAAAATATGCTTTTGTCCGTTGAGGTTGACGGAATCGGCAGCAAGCCCTCACCCGGCTGGAGCGGAGTGATTACCGATAATCCTTTGGGCACCTTACCCGCTGACTTCGTTGTGGATTATGTAAGAGCATATCAGTATAACAATTTGATTTAATAATTAAGTCTGCTGCTTAGCTGTTTATGCTTGCAGCAGAGTTTAATTTAATATGGTTTGCTATTTTTTACCCCTTCTTATTCTCTTTTCGGCTATGCGGGATTCTTTGTCTGTTTTCTGAAGCTGTGCAAGTGCTTCATACTTTATTTTTTCCTCGTCCTCGCGTGCTTTGATTTTAGCCTTTACCTCGTTATATTCTAATGTGACCGAATCAATATCCAAATATCCTTCATAAAGCTGCGTCGTGCGCTTTGCGGTAAGAAACGGATATGTAATTTGACCGTAGATATTCATTTTCTTGTTTGCCGCTCTTATGGCTTTTTTTCGTAAATGCCGCTGGCTTCTTGTGTCTGAGGGGAGGCTTTGGGCATTCTCATATTCTCGTGGATCACACTCCTCAAAGCCGTCAGGATAATGCTTAGGAATGAGCTTTGCGGACTTAAATATTGACCGGGCGTTATGTATTTCCTGTTTTCTCCACATTTTTTCCTCGCGGGTCTTGCCTTCGGGAAGCTTTATTGCAAGCGAGTATGCCTGATTTGCCAATTTGTAAAAATGCTGGCTCCCGCCTGACACGATCAATCTGCATAGCTCCAGCTCCTTTATTCCGAATTCGGTACTGAAACGGCCAAGCTCTCTGCAGATAAATCCGGCAATTTCACATTCTTCGTTATGCACAGTAGCATCTTTAATAGCTTCCTTTACCTTTATGATGGCTGCCGCGCGAAGGTTCTTTTCATTCTGCGTCGCAGTCGGAAGACGCCTTGCCGATGTAAGCTGCTGTTTAGGGATTATAACGGGCGAAGCGCCATAGTATTTTTTTGCCAGCTCAATTGCCTCACACCCCTCAATATATACCCCCTCGTCCCGCATATGTGCCGCTGTGTCCTCAATTATTGCACGGATTCTGTTAACGCGTACCATCGCTTTTTGCCCTGTCTCGGTTATGTCATAAAAAAACCACGGTATAACATCAACAACAGCCCCGAAAACCGATATAATTATCTTTATATCCATTAAATCATACAGCACATTGTCGGGATTCTTATATTTGTTTTTGTATTTCGCGTAATTCTGGTATACATTCAAAACCGAGTAATCGGAGCCGTCGTGCCCCATTTTTCTCTCTATCCAAGGGTTGAAAAACTGCGTACCAAAGCCTATAATCGCCCCAACGTAGGATCCGATAAAGCCGTACGCTCCGTCTATGCGTTCACCTATAAGGTACTGCTGGTTGTCGCGCATATCCGAATCTATTGACTTATCTATAACCTCGCCGCAATCAATAAAGCGCTCAATCCAGTTCGTTATAAATAATAACGCAACAGCAAACCGGCTTTTATAAGCTGTTCCGATTATTATGACAATAAAAATTTGCATAATATTCTTGAATATTTTTATTTTTTTCTTCCCGAATTTCTTAATGAACTTAGGTGAAAGCAGCATTGCCCAAAGAGTCGCATTCCAGCATATAGTGTTCATAATTCCATATGCGGTGGAAGACATTATGTTTGCACGGTAAACCATCCATCCCCAAAGATCGCCTCTGGCGTTCTCAAGAAAATCATTCCAGCCGTCAAGACTTTTTATCCAGAAAATTTTATTTCCCGCAACAGCCCTCATAGCATTAGGAAAACTGATGCCCGACATACGGCTTTTGGGAATTACAAGGCGCTCCTTTGTAGAATAATATGAAAGCAAGGTCAAGGGTGCGAGCAGTGTCAAGGGTGTAAATGTGGCCCTATAATACTTCATCGTATATTTTGCCTCATTGTTGTTCTTTCCACCAACTACATTAACCATCCACGGCAAATAGACGCTGCGGATAGTAGGTCCCATATTATATATAATGCTCGATATCGCCATAATGCGTGTGCGCTCATTAGTATTAGGAGTGATAACATGTATCATATTCGTCACACCTGTAACAAACCAGTTTTGTATGAAGCTTTGAAGCTGGCCGACAATGAACAAAACCACGATCATAAGATAATGGTTTACACTGTCAATCCTCTGATATGGAAGCCAAAGAGCCACAAGCGTAATTACCATTGAGGGCATCGCAAGCTTAATGTACTTTCTGTACTTGCCCTCCTTGATACGGAAATTATCTACAATCCAAGCATTCAAGGGTATGTAGAAATAACCTAAAACACTTACGATATTTGAAAGAACAAGCTGTTCTATATGTGTCATTCCGAGAGTCTGAGAGGTAAGCTCGTTATTAACCCCGAAGCCAATTCCGAAATTGGTGGCAAGCCTCATTGCCGCCCAGCCTATCGAGAACAGGACTATTTCCTTATAAGCGACATATTCGCCCGGCCGCGGATGATTCCAGTAAAGTATAACCTCTGAAACGGTATTTTGTATCTTTTCGATTCGGGTTTTTCTAAGAGGCGCATTTTCTCCCATTATAGTACCCCCTTTTCAAAGTTATACTGTCTTAATAAAAATTAACATAAACAAAAGGCAATTACAACCAAAATATTTACTTTTTTGATTTATGTGGTAAAGTTATATTATGATTTTGGCGGAGGTAGCAAATGAAAAAGTTTTATTTTTTTTCGTGCATTCTTGCTGCGGTTCTATCCTTTTTTCTCCTCGACTTTGAGGTATTGCACGGATATGAGAGCTTTATTTTGGATGATGTCAAATGTATCAACGCCAATTCGACCGACACACTAATAGAAAAATACGGCTTTATAATTATTGAGTGGGAATTCGAAAATACAAAAACAAGCGAGCCTTATAAGGTTAGCTTATACCTTTCCGGCACTGCCGAAAACCGCACCTTCGTATGCAATATGGACGGCGGTACGGTTTACGCAATGAGAAATAAAACCTTCTATGTTCTCACGCCATTGGCTGACAAAGATGAGAAGGGAAAGTCCGTTACATCCTATAAAGCAAAGACCACAAAATTAAACGCTACGCAGTACAGCAGTTTCATCAAGGTAAACAACATAGATAACCCTCTTCTGACTCTCGCCGAGGACGAAATAACCTATTCGTCTTTTATAAAGGATGATTATTACAACCTCGTCACGGATTACCCCGTGCCCTCGGGGCTTGTAAATATCACTCTCGACGGTGTAAAGCCCGAAAAAGGCAAAGATTTCAGTGCGACTCTTGTTCCCGACAGCGGTTATTATCTTCCCGACAAGCTCTCCATATATTGTACCTATAAGGATTCAGACGGCAATTATCAAAAGCGCTCTATTACCGATACTGATGAAATAACAATAGGTATTCTTCTGAAAAGCCGGATATTAAAAGAAAAGTATTACACTGAAACAGGTTATACTTATGACAATTTAACCGGTAATATTACGATATTGGGGGAACAAATAAACGGCGAAATAGAAATACGAGCAGCCGCAAATCCCTTCTTTAAGTTTGTGAGTAAGTATTACGGGTTTACTAACGGTCACATCAGAAAATCATATATTATCGACGATCAGACAAATGAAATTGAGACCCTAACAATCAAATACTACGAGCCTGTAGATAAGGATACCGAAAAAAACAAATGTAAAATAGGCAATGCGTATGTCATAAACGATACTTATTTTATTTTCAATGATGAATTTAAAAAAGGCTTCCCTGAGCTTTTTGAAACGCTCAACAGCGAAATGAGATTATATGAAAAATCAGAAAACACTTTTGATTACAACCACTAATACGATACCACAAAAATCGTCTCCCGTCGTGATGACGGGAGACGATTTTTTTATTTACTGTTTATCAATCATATCAAAAACAAGCTCGCCGCCCTGCAGCAGCTCGGAAGCTTTAATTCGGTAATTTTTTATTTCTGTCCCGTTTAATACGGCCTTATTAACATAAATATTATTATCCCCCGCATTATTTACCTTAATACAAAGCTCCCTTCCCGACGAGAGCCTGATTTTCGCGGAAGTCACAAAAGGTGAGCCGAGCACGATAGTGTCACTTCCCGCAACCGGGAACAGCCCTAAGGCACACCAAACATAATATGAGGAAAGCCCGCCCGTATCGTTATTGCCGGGTATGCCTCCCCTTCCGGTGGTAAACATGTACTTCATACCGGCGCGTATAACCTCGCATGTTCTGTCGTGTCTGTTTGCAAAAACATACGAAAAAGGCGCTTCCATATCGGACTCATTATTAAAGCCCTCAAATCTCCCCAATTTCATTCCCTCTTCTACAGGCTTGTGAATAAAAGGGTTTGTCGGTTGTCTGACTGCAGGCTTTCCATAGCCGAAAAAGCTGTCTAAAAGCTTTACAAAGCGCTCCTCTCCCCCGGCAAGTTCTATTCTCTCCTTCATATGAGCACTTTGTCGGAATGAATAGTTATAGAGTGTGCCCTCATAAAAGCTTGAATCCTTGTCTAAAAGACCCGTATTTTTATCATACGCTGTTATCCATTTTTCCGCATGAGGCTCAAGAAGACGAGCTGTTTCCTCCTCACCGATTTCACGCGCCACTATGGCGGCGTATGCGCATGCGTCTGCCATATCAAGAAGCCATGTATGAGACTTGCATTTGCCCAAAACCGTAAAATCCTCCTTGTCCTGTGTCAGAAGATCTGCTGTTATGACCTTCAGCATCCTCCTCGGGTCAAGTGAAAAGCCAAATCTGTACGCGGTTAAAAGAGCATAAGCTCCGAGCATACGCGCTTGCGAGGATGATAGGCCATACTGCGCATTAAGCCCGAAGCTGTTGGGAAGATAGCCTATTTGTTCCCCTACCTTAAGAAGTGTTTCGGCAATAGCCTCGCCCTCTTTCCTGCACACTAAGAATATAAGCGGCAAAGCTGTTTTATACATATCCCAAAGCGTATTGAAATCGAGCATAAACGGTCCGTCCCCACCGTAAATAAAGCTCTCTCCATGCCAATTTGCGGGCTTGACCATAGAGTGATAAAGATTTGAATAGAAAATCTCATAGATTTTGTCATCAAAGGTCTTGATTTCAATTCTTGAGAGATATCGGTTCCACTCATCTGAGGCTTCCTGCTTTGCTAAATCAAATTCCGCTAATGTATTTAGGTCCTCCTGCGCCTTCTTTTGCCCCTTTACTGTTAAGGCTAAGCGTAAATGTGCTACTTTTTCCCCTTTATTCAATCTTAAAACGGCACGGTTGTTTTCATCTAAGGAAAAAACCCCTCCCACGGCTTTGACCGCAAAATAGATTTTTATCCCTTCAATTTCCGCAGTGGCGGTAACGACGCCTTCTTTATATAAATTCACATCTAAGCTTGATGCTTCTTCAGTTTTTTGTCCCGGGATGCAAAGACCGTTATTATTAAAATCAATGAGGATTTCTCCCTCGTCCTTATCAAATGTATATCGGTGAAGCGCAAGGCGTTTTGTTACAGTCAGCTCGCATTTTATGCCGTTAAGCTCTGCCCTGTAATAACCCGGCTGCGCCTGTTCATTTGTCGGGACGACTCTCAAGGGGGAATCCTTATACCGCGGTGATACAACGGCATAATTATAATAATAACCTATAGCCCCCGTACCGCTTTGATGTAGGTGTGAAAACCCCAAAAGTCCTTTTCCCTCATCAAAATGAGGGGGACGGGAATGGTAGTTAGGCATATGGTCGCCATAGCCCGTAGGATATCCTCCCGAATAAGGGCCTGCCGTCAATCTTGAGAACGGCAGGGAAGCCGCGGGTGTAGTGTTGCCGCAGCCCGCTTTTATAAAGAACCATCTTGCCGCTATGCCCTTTGGCTCGGGCAGGTCTATTTCACCGCAACCCTGAAACACGTTGACAAACTTACAAAAATCCAAAGCAGTCGCCTCCTTAAGCAATAATAACAATAAGAAGCAATAGTGTCAATTAATTATTGATAACATTCCGATATTATGTTAAAATACCTGTAAACATATACAGGGGGAAGGATAATGGGTAGAAAATGGCTCGCCGGCGTTACTCACGCACATACCGTCGCTTCTGACGGCAACTTGACTTTAGAGGGTCTTATTGAAAAGGCGAAAAAAAATAAGCTTGATTTTCTTATTATTACGGACCATAACGCAAACTGCAAGGAGAATTTGCCCGAAAACGCCGGTATAACTCTTATTTACGGGACCGAAATGACCTATAAGGGCGGCCACGCAAATGTATGGGGTGTTAAGCAAGCCGTTGACGACTTCACCTGTGATACATATGAGCAGTGGCTCGAAAAAAAGAATGAGGCAAAAAGGCGAGGGGCGGTTATATGTATGAACCACCCTCTTTGTACGCTTTGCCCTTGGAGATGGGAAAGGGATATTTCGCAATTTGATGTCTTAGAGGTGTGGAACGCACCGATGCATTATGACAATTTAGTATGTACACAGTGGTGGGACAAACAGCTTCGCGAGGGTCATAAAACGCCCGTTGTCGGGGGAAGTTATGAAAATGGTCAGCGTAAACAGCATAACAAATCTTTTGGCAAATCCCGTTACATATGTTCTTTGCGATGAAAATACCCCTAAGGCTATTCTTAATAGCATAACAGCGGGGCATACGACTATCAGCTCAGGCGTCGGAAAAACCATGATTGAGCTTCGAAGCGGCGAGAATGTTATTGGCGATACTGTTAAGCTTACAGAAAACGCGGAAATAGAGGTTATCGTCAAGAAGCTGAAAAGAGGTCACAGTCTTATTGTCTATAACCAATCGGGAGAAATATATAATCATACCGCCTCAAAAACCGGCGATTTCAGCGTGAAGCTTCCGGTAAACGGTATAGGCTTTGTCCGCGCGGAGGTAAGGCATAAATTATCTTCCATTGTAAAATTCGGCTATAATATATATATCGGCAAGAGAATTCCACAGCAAAAGAACATTGATCTGCCGCCCTTTATCAGCGCTATGACAGGGGCAATGTTCTTTGAATAGCCGTAATATGAATACAGCTACCTGCTGGAATTACAAGCCTTATGTTCCCTATGACAGGCTTGAACACTTAAAAGCGCCTTGCATTTGCAGCCTAAGACCGGGCAAGAACAATATTAGCGGCGAGGTTTTAAAAGCTGCGTACGGTACTGTATTGTTTCGCGTATATAATAGCAAGCTCCCCCTACAAGCCGCCGAATTTTCCGGCGGCAGGTTTAATATAAGCGCACTTGAAGAAGACACGAGTTACGAGCTGTATGTAAAGACCGACACCGGTGAAAGCCCCCCGCGCCTTGCAAGAACCTCGTCGGTTCCCGGAACCGTTGTCAATTATCTTCATCCAGAGGATAATACCTACTCTTTTTCGGGAAGTTATCTTTGCTCTCCCTCCATTGTAAAGCTGCCAAGCAATAGAATAATAACCTCAATGGACGTATACGCCCCCCATGCGCCGCAAAATCTTACGATACTTATGAAATCCGATGACCGAGGCAAAAGCTTTTCGTATCTTTGCGAACTGTTTCCCCTGTTCTGGGGCAAGCTTTTTTATCACAAGCAGGCCCTTTATATTCTCGGTACCTCAACAGAATACGGCGACCTATTGATAGGCAAAAGCCTTGACCAGGGAGAAACATGGTCAAAGCCCACCGTTATAGCAAGAGGCTCGTGCAGTCCCTTTGAGAAGGGCTTTCACAGAGCCCCCACTGTTGTACTTAATGAAAACGGAATGCTCCTGACTGCGGTAGAATACGGAGCGCACTGCAAAAACGAGTTTTTAAGCGCTTTGCTTTATTCAGATGAAAATGCCGACCTGCTCGACGCAGACAGCTGGAGGTTAAGTCCTTTTCTTTCGCTTGATAATAGTGTTCTTGTGAAATATCCGGACAGGAACCGCGCCATTGAGGGCAATCTTGTCCTTTCTCCCGAGGGTGAGCTTATTAATTTTCTGCGTCTTGAGCAAAATACCGCCGTGCTGTACAAGGCTGATATTACTAACCCTCAAAAGGGTTTTAAGTTTTACAGATTACTCGATTTTCCGATGGCTCATACGAAATTTGAAATACAAAATAAAGACGGTGTATACTATGCCATAGGCAACCGCCCGCCTAAAAGGAATATTCTCTCCCTATATACCTCAACGGATTTAATAAGCTGGACACATAATAAGGATATACTTGATTATAGCAATTACGATATGGAAAAGGTTGCGTTTCAGTATCCCGCATTTATCCTTGATGAAAATAAAATTCATATTCTCAGTCGTACGGCCTTCGGCGGCGCGCACAGCTTTCACGACAGCAATTTCCAGACCCTTCACACTATAAGCATAAAAGGATAAGGTGCGTATAATGGATATTTTTTCGCTTATTCCTCCGTTTTTCAAGGATGCGGATGAACCCGAATATGATTGCCGCGAGAACTGCCGTTTGCTCCTTTACAGAGATGTCGCAAAGGAGGATTATCTGAAGTATGGCGATATTTTATCTGCTTCGGGTATGAAAAAAATTTTTGAAAATGAGCACAAAAAATCTTCATTTTGCTCCTTTGTCGGAAGTATTCAGGTAAATCTGTTATATACCGAAAATGACCGAATTCTTCGCTTTACCATATGTGAGAATACGGCCTATTTGCCCGATTTTCAGGAAAAGCCCGTAGAAAATTACTGCAAAACAACTTTTTTTATGTTTGAAAACGACCACACGCTGATTGACTGCGGTATGTGTCTTTTGGTTCAGTGTTCGGATTACAGCTTTTTCGTTGTTGACAGCGGTCATTATTACCAGTTTAACGATAATGACCGCATATATAATTTTATGCGCCAAAGAACTCCCAAGGGAAAAAAGATTGTAATCTCCGGCTGGTTCATAACACATGCACACTCAGACCATATCTCCAAGCTCTATGATTTTCTTCGTTATAATATGAGAGATGTTGTAATCGAGGCATTCTATTCTAACCTTGTCTCCAATAAATATGCCGAAAAAACATGGAGTAAAGAGGAAAGGGCTCTTGCCGAAAAGCTTTTCACCATGCTTGATACTATGCACGACATACCGAAAATCAAGCTTCACACAGGTCAGCGGTTTTGGGTGAGAAATCTTGCTTTTGATGTCCTTTGCACTCATGAGGACATATATCCGGAGAAACTTTCAAACTATAATGACTCATGCACCGTGCTAATGATGACCGCCTGCGATACAAGAATACTAATACCCGGCGACGCCTCGGCTCTTTCGAGTCGGATTATGGAGGAAAGATATGGGAATTTATTAGAGTGCGACATAGCTCAGATTGCTCACCACGGTCATAGCGGCCTTTCAAAAAGCTTTTATGAGCTCGCCCGTCCGAAAATTGCGCTGTTTCCGGTAACGCAGATAAAATTTGACGAGGATTTTCCGAGAATAGAGGCTAACAGGCGGATTTTAGAGATAGCCGACGAGTATTACATATCATCAAACGGAACCGTTGAAATACCTTTGCCTTATGAAAAGGGTAAAATAGAAAAACTCCCTGATGAGAGCTTTGAGGATTTTAAGAAAATTAAAAAACTTTGGGGCTATGATTATACGGACGAGAAAAAAGAACAGCTCCTCCGATTATTTAAGAGTAACAAGGGCGATTTGGATAAGTTGCTTTTGCCCATATCGGAATAAAATAATAAATGCAGGGAGCGAAAAACAGCCCTGCATTTATTATTTATTATTTTTTTATTTATTCATTCCGGCAGCCTCGTCCTTAGCAAGGCAGCAATGCTTATACTTTTTCCCGCTTTGGCAGGGACACGGATCGTTTCTGCCCACTTTTTGCCCTTTCTTTATGGGAATTTTTTTATCTGCCGTACCGTCACTGGCTCCGGAGGTGGCGGTTATTTTTGCCTGTTGCTCTCTTTTTACATCCTCCTGGGTACGAATCCTTGCCTTGAGAACAAAGTCTACGGTACCCTCGCGAATTTCATTGGTCATTTCATCGAACATATCAAAGCTCTCTTCCCTGAAAGCTATGACAGGGTCCTTCTGCCCATATGCACGAAGACTAATGCCTCTTTTTAATTCGTCCATCGCGTCGATATGATTCATCCAGCGCATATCCACGTTTTGAAGCAGAGCCTTTCTTTCCAACTCGCTCATGAGCTCTTGACCGAAAACTCTGCGTCTTTCATCGTATAGAGCAAAGGCCTTGTCAATAAGAATGTTCAATATCTTCTCGCTGTCATCAAGGTGATCGATTTGGTCCTTTTCAATAAGCCACGAGTATTTATTGTAAAGCCCCGTCTTGTTCCATTCTTCAGTTCTTAAGGATTTGGGACAGTAAAAATCAGCGGCTTCGGATATTGTATCACCAATCATTTTTTTGATTGTTTCACTTATGTCGTCTCCGTCAAGCACCTTGTTTCTCTGCCCGTAAATAACCTCTCTTTGCTTGTTCATAACGTCATCGTATTTAAGCAGGTTGCGGCGAATTGCAAAATTGTTGCCCTCGACCTTCTTTTGCGCGCTCTCAATTGTGCTTGTAAACATCCTCGCCTCAATGGGCATTTCTCCGACGCTCTTAAACATATCAAGAGTAGTATAAAACCTGTCACCTGCAAAAAGCCTGAGCAAATCATCCTCGGCCGAAAGATAAAAACGGCTTTCCCCTGGGTCGCCCTGACGACCCGCCCTGCCTCTTAGCTGATTGTCTATACGCCTTGACTCATGTCTTTCCGTTCCTATTATGCAAAGGCCTCCCGCCTTTTTCACGGACTGGGCTTCTTTCAGCGTTTCGTTCTTGTAGCTTACTTCAAGCTCCTTGTATATTTTTCTCGCTTCCAATATCTGCGGGTCAGTTGTTTCAGCATAGCTTGTAGCCTCTGCAATAAGCTCGTCCTCAAAACCCCTTCTTCGCATTTCGGACTTAGCCGAATATTCGGGATTGCCGCCAAGTATTATATCCGTTCCTCTACCCGCCATATTTGTTGCTATCGTCACCGCAGCGAATTTTCCCGCCTGCGCAATTATTTCAGCTTCCTTTTCGTGAAACTTCGCGTTTAATATTTCGTGCTTTATTCCGTTCTTTTTGAGCAAGGAAGAAAGCTTCTCGTTTTTTTCGATATTGACGGTACCGACAAGAACGGGCTGACCCTTTTCGTTACACCTTTTAATATGCTCGATAATAGCATTATATTTTGCAGCCTCCGTTTTGAAAAGAACGTCATTTTCGTCCTTTCTTATCATCGGCATATTCGTTGGTATTTCAACAACATCAAGCGAATATATCTCCTGAAACTCTTGACTTTCGGTCATAGCGGTACCCGTCATACCGGAAAGCTTTTTATATAGCCTGAAATAGTTCTGGAAGGTAATTGTGGCAAGTGTTCTGCTCTCGCGCGCGACCGTGACCTTTTCCTTTGCCTCGATTGCCTGGTGCAATCCCTCGTTATACCTCCTGCCGAGCATAATCCTGCCGGTGAATTCGTCTACTATGAGCACCTCACCGTCCTTGACGACATAATCAATATCACGCTTCATAACGCCGTGCGCCTTCAGTGCCTGATTAATATGGTGCTGTATAGTCATATTCTCGGCATCCATAAGATTTTCGATATTGAAATATTTCTCGGCCTTTTGAATTCCGTTTTTTGTTAAGGTTGCGGTACCTGCCTTTTCGTCCACAAGATAATCACCGTCAGCCTGTGCAACGTCCTCAGCATTCATCTTGTCGTCAAGCTCCTTGACCTTAAACATCCTTAAGGTCCTTACGAAATTGTCCGCCAACCTGTATAATTCGGTCGAGGCCTCTCCTACCCCGGATATAATAAGAGGAGTCCTCGCCTCATCCACCAAGATTGAGTCGACCTCGTCCACGATTGCAAAGCAATGACCTCTTTGCACCCGCTGTGAGGCATACATAACCATATTGTCGCGAAGATAGTCAAAGCCCATTTCGTTATTGGTGCCGAACGTTATATCTGCGGCATAGGCGCTTTGACGTTCACTATTGTCCTTTTCGTGGATTATAAGTCCTACGCTAAGACCTAAAAAGCGATAGATTTTGCCCATCCACTCCGAGTCACGCTTTGCAAGATAGTCATTTACCGTTACTATATGCACGCCTTCTCCCTCTAAGGCATTAAGGTAGGCCGGCAAGGTTGCAACAAGCGTCTTGCCCTCTCCTGTCTTCATCTCTGCAATTCTTCCCTGATGAAGAATAATGCCGCCGAGTATTTGCACGGGATAATGCTTCATATTCAAGACACGAAGAGCTGCCTCACGGCAGGTGGCAAAAGCCTCGGGAAGAATATCATTAAGCGTTTCTCCGTTACCGAGCCTTTCCTTAAAATCAGCAGTTTTCGCCTGAAGCTGAGCATCAGAAAGCGCGGCGTATTCTCCCTCAAGGGCTACCACTTTGTCCAAAATAGGAGTAATTCTTTTAATTTCCTTGGAGGAATAATCACCGAAAATTCTTGAGAGCAAAGACATAATAAAACTTCCTTATATTAACATATAGAGTAGTATATCATAGACCATATTTTTTAGCAATTACTCTTTTCAATATGTTCTGTATCGCAAAATTAGCTTCTTAAAGTCATCCTTGCAGCAAAAGCCTCGGACTTCGGCGCAGGGCCTACATTACGCCTATAAAAGAATAGTTTTCTTTTTTTAATTTTTATGATAAAATTGCAACAGAACCACTCATCAAATGAGTCTAATTTATGAGAGAAGAACGGGGGATAATGATGACTGATACAACGATGCTCGTAAGTCTTGCCAAATCCGGCGATCATGAAGCGTTTGCAAAGCTTTATTCGCTCTACTCGACCGATATGTTCAGGTATGCGTCATATTTGCTCAATTCCCCTGTTGATGCCGAGGATGCCGTTCAGGAAACGGTTTTAAACGCATTTCGAAAATTAAACTCTCTCAAAAACAACGAGGCTTTCAAGTCATGGCTTTTTAAGATTCTTTCAAACTGCTGTAAAAACATTCTCAGAAGCCGCGGAAAATCTCCCGATTGCCTGCCTGAAGACGAATATTTCTTTTTAATTAAAGATGATACCTTGTCTGATATGGCTGTAGCCATTGAGCTTGCACAAACCATTAAAAGCCTTCCTCCCCCGGATGGCCAGATTGTGCTTCTCTCTGTTTTAGGCGGTTTTAAAAGCCATGAGCTTGCTAAGATTTTTCAGCTTCCCCCGGGAACGGTTCGTTCAAAGCTGAAGCGGTCGTTGGAAAAGCTTCGCACAATGCTTCCGGTTTAGATGCCGGTATATTTAAGAAGGGTGGTTATTATGGATAACGAGAACAACGATCTCAATCGAATTAACGAAACACTGAAGGATGCCGAGGACCTTGTTTTACCCGAGGCTCTCTCAGAAGATAGCATAAAGGAGCTTCTGAAGGAACAAAGGACTCTCAAGCTCGTTTCAAAAAAAGCGATTTACAGAAGAATTATAGCCTTTGCCGCTGTTTTGGCAATAGTATTTACGGTACTGATTCACTCAAAGCCTTGGCAGGATGATAGTATTGTAGTCAATGGGGGCGATAATAAAAATTATTCAGGAAAGGTAGAGGTCCCGAACTCTCCAAAGAGCTATGAGCAAATCGAAAAGATGTTTGTTAAATACCATAAATCGTCACAACACAGGTTTAATTTTCCGTCAAGCTTTTACAAAGGTCAGGCCGTCGCAGAGGATTCCGGTTCGGTTAATGAAAATGCTGTGGGAAACTCTGTGTCGGGTAAAAGCAGTTACGGCAGAACAAACGAACAGGTAGCGGGTGTAAACGAGGCAGATATTATAAAAAATGACGGCTCTTATATCTACATGGCGATAAGCAGATATGATTATATAGCTTATGATTCAGGCAGTGAAGGCAAAGGTGAATACTCGGAAGGCTCTGCCGGCACTGCGCAGGGAGCAGCCGAAGAGATTATAGTTGACGACGGGATGTCAAAATCAGCTGTAATGCCCGGTTATGGAGGCTCAAGAAGCGCCATTGCAATAATCAAGCCCTCAGCAAACGGCGAAATGAAGGTTGAAAGTACAATAAGCGCGCAGAAAGACAAAGGAATTAGCAGCCAGAGCATTATAAATATGTATGTCAAGGGAGATTTGATTCACGCGGTTTATGACTGTTATGACAAGGAGTACTACCAAGCCTCTACTCTCGTTGTTACCTTTGATGTTTCCGACAGACAAAATCCCTTTGAGGTCAGGCGCTTTTACCAGAGCGGCTCTCATATTTCAACACGGCTCATAGATGACACGCTTATATTAATCACTAATTACAATGTTGCAATTTACGAGGAAAGCGACAGCGTTAAGCAAAACTGCATCCCCGAAACGGGTACAGACTTTGATACAACAGCAAGAATTCCCGCGGAAAACATTTGCATAATGGAGAATTCCGCCTCCCCGTCATATCTTGTCGTAAGCAATATGAATCTCAATTTACCCGATAAGGACCCCGTGACCGCCTCTATACTCGGTGCGGGTCAAAACATCTATTGCACGACAAATAAGCTTTATGTCACAAACGCAGTATGGGACGAGAATTTCGCTGCCGTAACACGCGGCATGTTTACGACCGATATAGCTCCCGCCGGCGGCTCGTCAAATACAACAATTTACTCGTTTGATATTAGCGGCGGCAACGTGATTTTTAAGGCGGATAAAACAATTGAGGGCTCTGTGCTTAACCAATTTTCAATCGACGAGTACAATGGTTATCTGAGAATTGCCACCACAACGGGAAGCTTTACTAACGCAAACAACTTTGTTAATATTCTTTCGGCAGATTCCCTTGAGCCGGTAGGAATACTCAAAAACATCGCTCCGGGAGAAAGCATAAAATCGGTCCGCTTCGCGAAAGAACGCGGTTATGTTGTCACCTTCCTTCAGACCGACCCGCTGTTTGTTATCGACCTTTCAAAAGCCGACAGCCCTAAAATTCTCGGAGAGCTTAAGATTAACGGGTTTTCCGCATACCTTCATCCCATAACATCAACTCTGCTTGCGGGCATAGGTGTGGACGGAACTTCTCAGGGCCAAACGGACGATCTTAAGGTTTCCTTATTTGATGTGAGTGATCCGTCCGACCCGCGGGAGGTTGATAAAGCAGTATTCGGCAATAATACTCAATACGCTTACTCAGCCGCCTACTACGACCACAAGGCAATCTGTTATGATGAAGATTCAAAAACACTTTACTTCCCCTTAGAAATTACAGATTATTTGACTTACAATAATAACGGCTACGCAAGCAACACCTTTCATGGCGTAATAGGCTTAAAAATCGATGTGGAAAATAAAAAGCTCGGCGTAGCGTCAAAATATCTGCTTAACAGAGGCAGTCAGCCTAATATAACAAGGGCAACTTATATCGGAGGTCTCGTTTTCGCTTGTTCGAACAGCGCTGTTTACTCCTTTGACAAGGCTTCCGAAAAGCTTCTGTTTAATCTCGATTTCAGTAATTACGAATTCCCTGAGACCAGTACTCCAAGACCTAACAAGCCTGCCGCAGCTACACAGGAGGACTCCTCACAAACCGACATAACCGCCGAACCTGTCGAATCCTCCTTAGCTTCCGACGAGTCTTCCTCGCCTACCTTTACAGCGGAGGATAGCACACAAGAAACAGTAACCGAAACCTTGCTTGTCACAAACAGCAGCGAAAATCCTCTGCCCGAAGTAATACAAACCACCGCCGCTTAACCGATTTTTTCATATAGCCTTTCAAACAATTCAACAATTTTAAACCGCGGCTCCAGCTTTGGACTATCCTCTATAAGCTCGGAGCCGTTTTCCGTTAAATAGTATTGCTTATCCGTCTCGCAAAAGCCGGGCAAGCAAAGCGGAGGAAACATTACACACCACCAGTTTTTCCCCGTTCCCTCTCCGATTACAACCTTAACAGCCTTATACCTGCCTGCCGGCAATGTGTATTGTCCATAACTTCTTGTAGTGAAGTATTCTTCAATAAGGTAAATGTCGACTCCATATTGGAATCCCTCATCGTCAATAACCTTTTTAGCCGCCGTGATAAGTTTTTCTTTTGATTCTTCAAGTTCATCCTTTACGTTTTCTGTTGAAATGCTTCCGGAAAAAAGGCTATCCCCGCTTTTAAGTAAAGCATCACGGACCTTAAGCTTCAGATCTTGATCTGCTTTCGTGTCTGAGTTTGCGAGTATATGAAGTCTTATACAATCGTTTCTTACTAAGCTTGCCGTAGAGGCAAACTCTGTTACATAAAATATTGCGCTTAATGTTATTCCACAAATTAGCGCACGCAGTAAAACCGAGTTCTTTTTTTCCTGCATAATCTACCTTCCTTTTTGAATAAAATAAAGCCCATAATCCGGATAACAGATTATGGGCCTGTTTTCTATTGTTTATTCAAAATACACTCCGCTTTTATCCGGTTTTGCTACAAAAACCTCGGAAACAACCGTTCTTAAAACCTTTGAGCATTTTTGAGCATCCGATACATCCTCAAACAGCCCGAATACGGTTGAACCCGAACCGCTCATACAGGCGGCGATTGCCCCCGCCTGGCGCATAATATATTTAATATCCGCTCTTTTCGGGACATCTATTACCTGTTCAAACACATTTTCACAATAAAAAGCTATTGCTTCAAGGTCTCTGCGGGAAACCGCATCGAGCATCAGCGTATTCTTAGGGTGCTTGATCCACCATGCATTGTCGTAAGCTTCATAAGCCTCCTTTGTGGAAACTCCCCGAGAGGGCTTTGCAAGCACTATGGCACATTCCGGTAAATCGGGCATACGCGATAGCACCTCACCCATATTTTGTGAAAGCGCTGTGCCCCCTGTAAGACAAAACGGCACGTCGGCACCTATATTTATTCCTATCTCACAAAGCTGTGAGGCTCGGGCCCTAACGCCGGTAAGCTCATTTAAGGCAAGCAAAACAGCTGCCGCGTCAGCGCTCCCGCCCGCTAACCCCGCCGATATGGGAATCAGCTTTTTAATGTGGATTTCCGCCCCGCCCCTGATGCTTGTCTTTTCAAAGAAAACCTTTGCCGCTTTATAGGCAATATTGCGATTATCACACGGTACAATCTCACTTTCACAGGAAAGTCTTACCTCATCTGAGCTGTTGAGCGTTACGGTAACTGTATCACACAAATCAACGGACTGCATAATCGTGAACAAGCTGTGATAGCCGTTGTCAAGCAGTCCGAGTATATCAAGAAACAAATTAATTTTTGCATTTGCCTTTACCGTTCTCTTTTGGGTCATATTGCTCTCCCCTTACTAAAACATTATACAGCCGTGTGTGCCGTTAAGTCAAGTATAGACAATGCAGTGATAATATGCTATTATTTTTCAAGACTCTTTAAGGAAGTGGATAATTTGGATTATCAGCGTATAATCGATTCGCACGTTCATTCCGACAACTCCCCGGACGGTCACCATTCTGTGACCTTCATGTGCGAAACAGCCGTATCAAAAAATTTGCGCGCCATTGCCTTTTCAGATCACTGTGAGGTTGATGTTTTCCACGAGGAGGGCTATGACAGGCGCGTAAGACAAAGCTATTTTGAAATTGCTAAGATAAAAAACGCTTTTTTAGGCAGTCTATTAGTTTTACAAGGTATTGAGTTAGCTCAGCCTCATTACAACCCGTCTCTTGCGGACTCAATTCTTTTTGCACAAAGGTATGATACCGTAATCGGATCCGTTCACAATTTAAGAGGTGAAAAGGATTTCTATTATATTAAAAGCTTTGACGGCTACGACATACCTGCCGTTTTCAAGGAATATCTGGACGAGCTTTTAGCTATGACCGAATGGGGAAACTTTGACGTTTTAGCTCACATGACTTACCCCTTCCGATATTTCTATAATGTAGCCTCAGTAGACGAGGATATAAACAAATACAAGGCTAAGACCGATGAGCTTCTAAAGCTGCTGGCGGAAAAGGACAAGGCTGTTGAGATAAACACGGGAGGACTGCGTCAAAAAATAAACAAAACCTCCCCCGAATTAGATGTAATTAAAAGATTTAAAGAGCTTGGCGGAAAATATATATCGGTAGGGTCTGACGCTCATTATGCCGACCAAATCGGCAGCGGAATTAAAACTGCTTATGAGATAGCGATTGAGGCGGGCTTTTCCTCAGTTGTTATGTTTCAAAACAGAACGCCGCTGGAAATCAGTATTAGATAATTTGATTGATAATTTTTATCAATATGTATGCTCTGTTTTTCAATGCAAACCTTTACAATTTTATACAATTAAGAATTTTTTTCTGTGTAAAGTAATTTGCTTGCATTTGTTCATAACTGTGTTTACAATGTTCATAACTTTATGTTTTTTCGTCATTTTTCTCAATTAATATTCTTTTTAAGAAATAAGTCGACAAGCTATTAACTTTACATTGACAAAGTTTTCAACATAACTGCAAAAAACCTTTTGCATATACACATGTATATCCGGAAGGCTTTTATTTTATAAGTTTTTTAAAATCCTCGGGAACAGGTGATTTAAAACACATTCTTTCTCCTGTAACATTATGGATTAATGTAACCGTCTCGCAGTGAAGCGCCGGTCTTTTTATCAGCTCGCTTTTTGGACCTTCATACATTTCATCTCCAACCAGCGGCATTCCCATATGGGCAAAATGCACTCTGATTTGATGTGTTCTTCCCGTTTGCGGAAAAACTCTTACAAGAGTGTAATCACCGATTTTCTTTTGGGCTTCGAAGCGGGTGACAGCCTTGTCGCCGTGTCCTGCTGCTCTTATCGTTTTATACGGGAATGGTCTGTATATCGGGGCGTCTATTACACCAAAGCCCGATATGCTGCCCCCTATTACCGCCAAATACTCCTTTTCCAAATTATTGTTCAGCCTCGAAGCCGCATAGCTGTTAAGCGCTAATACCACGACTCCCGAGGTGCCCTTGTCAAGTCTTCCTATGGCTCTTATGCAGCAATCGCCTTTCCCCTTTTTTCTCAGATAATTAACGGCAGCATTGGCGAGTGTTCCGTTAGGGTGATTGTGCGTAGGATGCATTGAAATACCTGCCGGCTTGTTGAGCACAAGAATATCATCATCCTCATAAATAATGTCAAGAGGAAAATCAAACAAAAGCATTTGGGATGATTTTTCGGGCAGTTTAACCGTT
>CAZPPO010000007.1:0-908 GCA_964588475.1 uncultured Eubacteriales bacterium | reverse complement strand
TTAAAAACCTTATCAATAGTTCTTGAGGGCATACCGTTTTTCAGTATGCCCCCTTGCGTATTTCTTAGCGTTTGAATAATTGCGGCCGAAAACCTTTCCTCATTACGAAGAAACACGGAAATCTTTTTCCCCTCATAATAAGAGGGCACGGTAAAATTCAAAACTCTCATTATGCGGTCTCAATTTCTTCGGCATCTCTGAGCCTGAGTTTTTTTATAGCTGCCTCCCGCATCTTATATTTAAGTATTTTACCCGCTGCGTTTGTAGGAAATTCCGAAACAAAATCAACGTATTTGGGAGTTTTATGATGCGCCATTTTACTGCAGACAAATTCCTTAACCTCATCCTCGGTCAAAACCTCGTTCTCCTTTAGAATTACACAGGCCATAATTTCTTCCCCGTATTTTGTATCGGGGACTCCGATAACCTGAACATCGCTGATTTTCGGATGAGTATAAAGGAATTCCTCGATTTCCTTCGGATAGATATTTTCGCCTCCGCGAATAATCATATCCTTAAGTCTTCCCGTTATCTTAAAATTGCCGTCCTCGGTACGCATTGCAAGGTCCCCCGTGTGAAGCCAGCCATCTTCGTCTATAGCTGCCTGCGTAGCCTTAGGCATTTTGTAATAGCCCCTCATTATATTATAGCCTCTTGCCACAAATTCTCCGTTCACCCCGTCAGATGCTTCCTCTCCCGTTTCTGGATTTATTATTCTGCATTCGATTTCAGGAAGCGGCGAGCCTACGGTTGTAACGCGTACGTCTAACGAATCATCAAATTTACTCATGGTACAGCCGGGCGAGGATTCCGTTTGGCCGTAAACAATCGTTATTTCGTTCATATTCATCTTGTCTACAACACTTTGCATTACGGCTACAGGACAAGGACTGCCTGCCATAATACCT
>CAZPPO010000006.1:21957-25328 GCA_964588475.1 uncultured Eubacteriales bacterium | reverse complement strand
TCACCTGTTTTATTTTTTCAGAAAATGGTTCACATCTATTTACATCACAGAAAAACCATATACTGAAAGCTTAAAAAACTCTTGACAGTCCCATTTATCATATGTATACTTACAAGGTACGCACAAAAAAAGTGCGCACAAAAATGCTGCTATGGCTCAGGCGGCAGAGCACATCCTTGGTAAGGATGAGGTCCCCGGTTCGAATCCGGGTAGCAGCTCCAAAAAATTCCAAGTCTTCGGACCTGGAATTTTTTTATCCAAGCCGACAGGCTTGGTATATCATCACACCTTCAGGTGTGCATACTGTCGGCTTGATGATATGCAACTTCTTACAAAGTTGATGATATACAAAACTTCGTTTTGATGATATGCAACTTCTTGCCAGAAATTCCTGATATGAAGTATCGGGAATTTTTTGTTTTCGGCGCTTCTGTATTTTGCATTGAAAAAGCTTTTTTACTTAATCTGTTACCGCAACTTTCGCAAAAAAACTGCGCAAAGTGTTTCCCTTTTTAAATATATATGATATAATACTCCGTATAACAGAAAAGCATATTAATCAGTATTGCGTTTGAGAGGTTTATTTACTTTTTATGGCAAAGATTATTTCGATTGTAAATCAAAAGGGCGGTGTCGGGAAGACTACAACGGCTGTAAACCTGTCGGCGGCTGTCGGAGCATTGGGTAAGCGTGTTTTGCTTGTCGATATAGACCCTCAGGGCAACTCGACGAGCGGCTACGGTATTTCTAAAAGGAATGTCGGCGTTACCTCCTATGAAATGCTTATAAATTCGGTCCCTGCAAGCGAGGTAGTAATAAAAACTCCTTTTTTGAATGTCGATATAATTGCGTCTAACATAAACCTTGCGGGCGTAGAGCTTGAAATTGCGGATATGGAGCACAGGGAATCCCTTTTAAAAAACGCGATAGCGGGCATAGCGGCACATTACGATTATTTGTTTTTTGATTGCCCGCCGTCACTGGGGCTGATAACGCTTAATGCTTTGACAGCATCGGGAAGCTTTATAGTCCCCATTCAATGCGAATTTTATGCTCTTGAGGGGCTTTCTCAGCTAATGGCGGCGGTACGTAAAATCAAGCTTCTTTTTAACCCGCTCATTGAATTGGAGGGCGTTTTGCTTACAATGTATGACGGCAGATTAAACCTTACTCAGCAGGTGGTTGCCGAGGTTAAAAGCTTCTTTCCGGGTAAGCTCTACTCTGTGGTTATTCCGCGCAATGTAAGACTTTCTGAAGCTCCCGGCTTCGGGGAACCTGTGATATATTATGACAGAGATTCGAGGGGCGCTCAAGCATATATGGAGCTCGCAAAAGAGTTTATCGGGGAAACCCCAAAAAACGGTTTGCCTTACAACAGAAAGGAATGGACTGCTAATGGCTGAAAAGAAAAGGAGAGGTCTGGGCAAGGGATACGGCAGTATATTTCTTGATAATGCCGTGGAACAGTTTGACGGCGGTCCGAAAACCGTAAATCTGAGCATCAACGAAATTGAACCAAACAGGTCTCAGCCCAGGCAGAGCTTTGACGATGAATCCTTGGCACAGCTAAGTGACAGCATTAAGCTTCACGGAGTTATTCAGCCCCTGCTTGTAAGGCCCATCCCGGACGGAGGTTATCAAATAGTCGCAGGGGAACGGCGCTGGCGTGCGGCAAGATTGGCAGGCTTAACCGAGGTGCCTGTTGTAATACGGGAATTAGATGATTCGCGTGCGGCACAATACACACTTGTCGAAAATCTGCAAAGAGAGGACCTGAATCCTATAGAGGAGGCAAGAGGCTTTAAGCGTCTTTGCGACGAGTTTTCTTATACTCAGGAGGAGGCATCGAGCATAATCGGGCGCTCACGCTCTGCCGTGGCTAATTCGATAAGGCTTTTATCGCTCCCGGAGGAAGTTGTAAAAATGATTGAGGATAAAGCGCTCACGCCCGGTCACGGTAAGGCGCTGCTTAGCATACAGAACGAAAAGCTTCTTGTTGCCGTGGCGCAAAAAATACTGCAGCAGGGCTTGTCTGTAAGGGATGCCGAAAGGCTGACAAGAAACGCGGATAAAGTCCCTTCCGGCGGCAGGAGGGTGAAAAAAAGAAATCCGTTTTACGACGAGGCGGAGCTTGCCCTGTCACAATCTCTCGGCAGGAGAATCAGGCTGACGAGGTCCGCAAACAGAGGCTTATTACAAATAGAATTTTTCGATGATGAAGATTTACGCAAACTAATAAAAATATTTGAAAATGATGTGGATTAACAGGAGACGGTTAAATGATAGACATTAAATTTTTAAGGGAAAACCCGGAGATCGTAAAACAAAATATGCGCAAGAAATTTCGTGACAATCAGCTTCATCTTGTTGATGATGTAATTGCTCTTGATGAGGAGTGCAGATCCGTTAAGGGACAAGCTGATTCTTTAAGAAGCGACCGCAACAGGTTTTCAAAGCAGATAGGCGGCCTTTTAGCTTCGGGTAAAAAAGATGAAGCGGAAATAATGAAGAAAAAGGTTTCAGAATCCGCCGGGGACCTTATAAGGCTTGAAGAAAAGGAAGCACAGCTTTTAGAAAAGGTCACCGCCATAATGATGAGGATACCTAATATTATAGACGAATCTGTTCCCATAGGCAGGGATGACGGCGAGAATGTCGAGGTAGAGCGATTCGGTGAGCCGCGTGTACTTGATTTTGAGGTCCCTTATCATACGGACATTATGGAGTCTCTTTCGGGGCTTGATCTCGAAGCGGCACGCAAGGTGGCGGGCAACGGCTTTTATTATCTTATGGGCGACATTGCAAGGCTGCACTCGGCAATTCTCTCTTACGCGAGAGATTTTATGATTGACAGGGGCTTTACCTACTGTGTACCGCCGTTTATGATAAGAAGCAACGTTGTAACGGGAGTTATGAGCTTCTCGGAAATGGACGCGATGATGTATAAAATAGAGGGGGAAGACCTGTATTTAATAGGAACAAGCGAGCATTCTATGATAGGAAAATTCATTGACGAGATTTTGCCCGAAGAAAACCTTCCCTATACTCTTACAAGCTATTCCCCGTGCTTTCGCAAGGAAAAAGGCGCGCACGGAATGGAGGAGAGAGGCGTTTACAGAATTCACCAGTTTGAAAAGCAGGAGATGATAGTTGTATGTAGGCCCGAGGACAGTAAAATGTGGTTTGACAGGCTGTGGCAAAACACGGTTGACTTTTTTTGCACACTTGACATACCTGTCAGAACACTTGAGTGCTGTTCAGGCGACCTTGCCGATTTGAAGGTGAAGTCGGTGGATGTAGAGGCTTGGTCTCCAAGACAAAAGAAGTATTT
Source organism: uncultured Eubacteriales bacterium (assembly GCA_964588475.1). Classification (GTDB taxonomy): domain Bacteria; phylum Bacillota; class Clostridia; order Oscillospirales; family Acutalibacteraceae; genus DTU089. The sequence continues at coordinate 21,997 of CAZPPO010000006.1, read as the reverse complement.
TGAGGTGGGGAGCTGTTCCAATCTCGGTGACGCCCAGGCA
>CAZPPO010000006.1:0-21947 GCA_964588475.1 uncultured Eubacteriales bacterium | reverse complement strand
CATACGCTAAACAATACGGTTGTCGCTCCGCCGAGAATGCTGATAGCTTTCTTGGAAAACAATCTTAACGAGGACGGCAGCGTTAATATACCGCAAGTCCTGCGCCCTTATATGGGCTCACTTACGAAAATAGAAAAGAAATGATATGATATGAGAGAATCTGAAAAAACCAGAGAGAATGATATAGTATTCGGTCGCAACTCGGTAGCCGAGGCACTCAGAAGCGGCAGGGCAATCGATTCGCTTTTAGTGGCTAAGGGAGAGCGCTCCGGCAGTATACCGAAGCTAATAGCTGTGGCTAAGGAAAAAGGCATAGTTGTAAAGCAGGTTGATATTAAAAAGCTTGACTATATGTGTGCGCACGGTGTACATCAGGGAGTTGCCGCCCTTGCAGCGGTTAAGCAATACAGCACAGTAGAAGATATCTTAACAGTAGCAGGTGAGAAAAACGAGCCGCCTTTTATTGTAGTTTGCGATTGTATAGAGGACCCGCATAATCTGGGCGCTATTATAAGAACGGCCTTGGCGGCAGGCGTTCACGGCATAATAGTTCCCGAAAGGCACAGCGCCCCTTTAAGCTTTGCGGTAAGCAAGGCATCTGCAGGAGCTATAGAGTATATGCCTGTTGCAAGAGTCGTAAATATTTCGGCGGCTATCAAGCTGCTTAAGGAACGAGGCTTGTGGATATTTTGCGCCGATATGGACGGCTCCCTTTATACCGAGTCCGATTTAAAAGGCGCGATAGCTCTTGTTATCGGTTCGGAAGGGCACGCAGTGAGCAGACTGGTTAAGGAAAACTGCGACTTTACAATCAAAATTCCCATGAGCGGGCAGATTAATTCGCTTAACGCCTCTGTTGCGGCGGGAGTATTGATTTATGAGGTAATAAGGCAAAGAAACTAAGAATAAGGGAAGTGTTAGGCTTGCCGAAGGAAGACAGGGAAGGCAATATAAAAATCTGGTCTTTAGAAGAGATTGATGCTCTTTTGAATGACAGCATTAGCACGGGGGCACCGGTGAAGGATAATGCCGCTGTTCAAAATGAGAAAACAAGGCGTATCTCAAATACGCGGGACGACTTTTTCGACCCGCGTCCTACATATAATGCCAACATACAGCACAACATTAAAACAACAAAGGTGGAGCATTCACCTACGGGTGAAACAAGCTTGCCTTCTTCGGGCGCATTGGAAAATGATAAATACAGGGAGCGCTTTATAAACAGACCCGTAAGAAATCTTGAAAAGACACATGAGCACAACGCTGTGTTCGGAGTAAACCCCGAAAAGCCTATTGAGCGGGGAGGCGTGATTAAAAGGCAATCCAATTTCAAAAATACCCAGGATTTAGCCCCGATTCCCACCCTCGTATCGGCGGAGGATGTTTTGGCTCAAGAAGCATACGAGAAAAAAACAAGAACAAGCGGTATAATTGATGTTGCCGAAAGGGGCAAAAATCAAGAGGATAAGAAGATATCCGAAATGCTAAACCAAATTAAATTAGAAGGATTTGACGATTCCGAAGAGCCCGCTCCTAAGGTTGACGAGTATGAGGTGGAAAGAGAGCTTTATGAAAGACGGAAGGAAAAGGCGAGCAGGTTTACGGTAAATCCCTCTATACTTCCCGACGCTGAAAAGGTGAGTGACGATACGGATGAAGAGGTATTTTCTGAGCAACCTCCTAAAAAGAAATCCGAAAAAGCCGAGTATTCTGACGAAGATGATGAGTTCCGCTTTGCGGACGACAAGCTGAGATTTACATATTCTCTCAACAAAAAATACAAGTCTGTCCTTATATCTCTTACTGTAGGGCTGGCATCAGCAGCAGGGCTTATTGTATTGGGGGTAATGCAGTTTATCCAAGATGGGGAAATGCTTAGGCTATTCAACGGCAGAATGTATTTAATATTCTGTGCCGTAGCCATGATAATAGGGATATTCTCCGGTCATAGGATTCTCAAAAAAGGTTTTTCCTCGCTGCTTCATTTTAAATTAAATGCCGCTTCATGCGCGGCAATAGCTGTGTCAGTGACGACTATTCAGCTGCTTGTTTTATTTGCCGCGGATTCAACCGTATTAGCTTTTATTCCGCTTTACCTTACCGCGGGAATTGCCTCTCTTGTACTGTATAACGCGGGAGATATATTAAAATATAAGCGTATTCGGATAAATTTTGATTTTTTATCAGAAACAAAGCCTCTTTTTGCCGTTGAAAGTATTAGCGGTGAGGACGAGGCCTTCGAAATAGGCAGGGGTCTTCTGCTGGGAGAACCCGATATTAAGGCTTCTTTTAAAACACTTTTTCCCTCGAGGTTTATGGAGCTTTCCTCAAAGCGGTTTGTTTCTGACGAGCTGTCGAAAAAGCTTATACCAATTGTGTTTTTGCTTTCTGTAGTCTTAGGCATTATAACTGCTGTTATACATAAGGATGTGTTAATGGGCTTTAGCGCGTTTGTTGCCGCCGTGTGCATAGGAATGCCGGCCTCCGCCTATCTTGCGGACAACGCGATTTTATACACCATATCAAAAAAGCTTGTGAAAAGCGGTGCCATTATTTCAGGTTATGAAGCGATGGACAACTGCTCGGGTATAAACGCTGTTGCACTTGAATCATCTGAGATTTTTGATGCCTCAAAATGTAATATATACGGTATAAAAACCTTTTCCTCTATGCGGGTAGACGAAGCTATTCTATTTACCTCGGCTATGGTAATTGAAGCAAAGGCTCCGCTGAGCGGCGTTTTTGACAGCGTTATTCTCGGCAGACGAGAGCTTCTTCCCCCTGTGGAAAGCTTAGCTTACGAGGATAAGCTTGGCCTTTCGGCGTGGATTTATAATCGAAGGGTATTGGTAGGCAACAGGCAGATGCTCATTAACCACAATGTCGAGGCGCCCAATAAGGATTTTGAAAAGAAATATCTTCATGACGGCAGATGTCCTCTTTATCTTGCTATCGAAGGTAAAATAGCCGCGATGTTTATAGTCAGCTATGATGGAAACACGGAGCTTTCTGTGCCTATCAGAATTGCGGAAAGAAACGGTGTAACGCTTCTTGTTAAAACAGCAGATGCAAATATCACGGAGGAATTGATTTGCTTTGCATTAAGGCTTGTTCCAAGCAGCACAAAGGTCTTAAATGCAGTAGCCGGGGAAATATTCGGGGAATTAAAAAAAGAAATAAAGCCAAGTGCGGACGCGCACATACTTCACGATGGCAGAGCATATTCTATGCTCACGGCGCTTTGCGCGGTATTCTCGCTGGGGAGCTTTAAGAATATTACGATGATTATGCAGACCGTTGGTGTTTCTATCGGTATCGCTGTCACCGCCGTCCTTGCTTTTCTTGCCGGACTTTTTCAAATAGGACCTATACAGATAGTTTTTTATCAGGTCTTTTGGGCGGCTTTGACGGTTATTTTACTGAAAATCAGCAACAAGCGTTAACCAAATAAGAAAGGAACAAAGACATGAAGCACGAGGATATTATCAGAAAACTCACACTCGAGGAAAAGGCTGCTTTTTGTTCGGGTAAAGACTATTGGAACCTTTTTTCGGCAGAGCATGAGGGACTGCCGGGTATAATGGTTACAGACGGGCCACACGGACTGAGAAAACAAAACAAGGAAAGAAAAGACAAAGGCGTTTCAGGCGTTTTGGGCGGCAGTTATCCAGCTACCTGCTTTCCAACCGCCGCTACGACGGCATGCTCTTGGGATCCTGAGCTGATTTACGAGATGGGTGAAGCCTTGGGAAGGGAATGCCTTAAGGAAAGGGTCTCTGTTCTGTTAGGACCCGGAAACAACATTAAGCGTTCGCCCCTTTGCGGAAGAAATTTTGAGTATTTTTCGGAGGACCCGTTCCTTGCAGGTAAAATTGGTGCTGAGTATATAAAAGGCGTTCAGTCGCAGGGTGTAGGCACCTCGCTGAAGCATTTTGCGGGAAATAATCAAGAGAGCAGACGAATGACCATTGACACGGTAGTTGATGAGCGCGCCTTAAGGGAAATATATCTTACTGCGTTTGAAATCTGTGTTAAAGAGGGAAAGCCCTGGACCGTAATGAATGCTTACAATCGCCTTAACGGAGATTATTGTGCTGAAAACGAGTGGCTTCTTACTGAGGTTTTGCGTAAGGAGATGGGCTTTGACGGGGTTGTTGTAACAGATTGGGGTGCTGAAAACGACATAGTAGCGGGCTTAAAGGCGGGTCAAAGCCTTGAAATGCCTTCCTCCGGGGGAATAAATCCCGCAAAAATAGTAAAGGCGGTACAAGCAGGAGAGCTTTCGGAGGATATTCTCAACGAGCGTGTAGACGATATAATAGAGCTCATATTAAAAGCCAAGAATAATCTCAAGGATTATAAGTGTGATATGGACTCTCACCACGCTCTTGCCAGAAAAATCGCCGCAAACTCCGCAGTGCTTTTAAAGAACAAGGACAATATACTTCCCCTTTCTAAGGCTAAGACGGTTGCGGTTATCGGTCATATGGCAAAGGAACCGCGATATCAGGGCGCGGGAAGCTCGCTTATAAACCCCACAAGACTTGACAATGCATTTGATGAGCTTTGTGCTTTGGGCTATACATGCCGTTATGCTCAAGGTTACGATAAGTCAAGGGATATCCCGATGCAGAACATGATTGATGAGGCGGTAAGGCTTGCTCAGGGAGCGGATGTGGCAGTTGTGTTTATCGGACTTACGGAGGTTTACGAGTCTGAGGGCTTTGACAGAAAGCACATCGGGCTTCCTCCTGCTCACAATACGCTTGTCCAGGCTGTTGCCCGGGCTAATAAGAATGTCGTCGTGGTTCTTTCAGGCGGCAGTGCTGTTACTATGCCCTGGCTTTCCGAGGTCAAGGGTGTCCTTCACGGGTTTTTAGGCGGACAGGCGGGCGGCGGAGCAATTGCCGATGTTCTTTCGGGTAAAATAAATCCCTCGGGAAAGCTTTCGGAAACTTATCCGCTTCAGCTTGAGGATAATCCGTCATATGAAAATTTTCCGGGAAACCAGCTTACGGTTGAATACAGGGAGAGCATTTATGTTGGCTACCGATATTATGACAAGGTGTTAAAGCCGGTTCTCTTCCCGTTCGGCTTCGGTCTTTCTTATACGAGCTTTGAATACGGCAAATTAGAGCTTGACAAATCGGAAATGTCGGATACCGAAACCGTTACAGTAAGCTTCAGCGTTAAAAACACTGGTGAGGTTGACGGCGCGGAAACGGCTCAGATTTATATAGGAGCTCCCGAAAGCGCGATATTCAAGCCCGTAAAGGAGCTAAAGGCATTTAAAAAAGTCTTTCTTAAGGCAGGAGAGGAAAAGATAATTTCCGTAGAGCTTTCTAAAAGGGCATTCGCCTATTACAATATAAATATTCACGATTGGCATTGTGAAACAGGCGAATATACCGTTTATGTCGGCACTTCATCGCGAGATATAAAACTGACCTCGATTGTCAAGGTCAATTCCACTGTTGATGCCCAGGTGCCCGATTACAGACAGTCGGCTCCCGCGTATTACAGCGGGATAATTACAAAGCTTCCGGATAAACAGTTTGTATCAATTTTAGGAAGGGAGCTTCCCCCCTCCCTGCGTGACAGCTCTCTCCCGATAGATCTTTCCTGTACGCTTGAGATGGCACAGGCAACAAATCGCGGTCAGAAAATTAACAAGCTCATTTCCTTTGTAATTAAGAAGATCGGCGGCGGCGGAGTCAACGAGGAAATGATGAAGGCGTCTGCGGTACAAATACCGATTCGATGCTTTGTAACCATGAGCCTTGGAGTATTCTCTGATTCTATGGCACAAGCTCTCATAGACATACTAAACGGAAAAAGCATAGGAAAAGGAGTGGGAACCATTCTTAAAAATCTCCCGGCCGCTCTGAAAAAGCTTCCCGGTCTTATGAAAAGCTTGTAAAAAAAATCGGAAAGGATGATTGAAATGAGCATAAGTATTCAAAAAACACTCGTGGCTCTTTTATGCTGCATTGCTATTGTGCTTTCATGCACTGTTTCAATTGCGGGCTATTCCGGTCAGTCAGAAGCTGATACAGGCTTTGCTGTAATCGCAGATATTCACTACATACCTGACAGCTATTGCGGCGATTATACAGAGCAGTTCGAGGAATTCGCAGCAAGCAATAATAAACAGTATCTTATGATGCAAGGAATTCTCGAATCAGCTCTTGCCTCTGTAGCAAATAGCGCACGGGATAAAAAGGTAAAATACCTACTGATTCCCGGCGATTTGACTAAGAACGGAGAATATGATGCCAACGCGGAGATTGCCGCCCGTCTTGAAAGATTTGAACAGGATACGGGCGTTGAGGTTATAGTGACAAACGGTAATCACGATATAAATAATCTAAGCGCATCCACCTTTGAGAACAATGCTGCGCAGCCTGCGAGATATACTACCCCTGAAGAATTTTTAGAAATATATAAAAATCTCGGTTACGACTTAGCAACGGCAGTTTATTCTCCGTCTGAGGGCAAGAAGGCCGGGATGCTATCTTATTCGGTCAGTCTTCCCGAGGGATACCGCATAGTGGTAATGGATGGCGGCAAATACAGTGCAGACGCTACCGAGTCCGGAGAAGACAGCCATGAAACGGCAGGCAATTATTCGGATGACCTGAAACAATGGATACATCAGCAGCTCTCCGAGGCTGAGGACGCGGGTGAAACAGTAATAGGCTTAACTCACTGGAGCCTTGTGCCCCATTGCGAGTTTCAAAAACAGATTGTTCAGGGCTTTGTGCTTGACAACTACCTCCCCGTCGCAGAGGCCTTTGCCGACGCAGGGATGCATTATGTGTTCACAGGACATTCACATTCGAATGATATTTCCTCGCTTGTTTCCGATAACGGCGAGACCATATATGACTGTCAGACAAACAGCCTGATTGAATTTCCTAACTGTTACAGAGAGGTTTTCTTCAATTGTGAAAACGGCGAAATTAAAGCCGATTTTACGCTACTTGACGTTGACCGTGTGCTGCCGGTGACTGACGCAAGGGGAGAGACCTATGAGCAACCCTTTAGGGTAACAAAATCCTTTGATTATACCTACGAGGGCTCAATAACTAACTATGTTATGAAGCTCTTAACCCCAATGATTAAAAATTTGTTCGGGGAAATTGAGGATTCAGGAGGAATAGTAGACTATCTTGCCCTAAAAGGAATAGATATTGAGGGAACGCTCAGAAAGTATATGGGAAGTGGGATAACCGCGGGTGATTACGACCTTGTCACTCCCGACAATTTTATGGCGTTTGTAGATGATTTAGGTGCTCAAATAGATAAAAAGTACATAGAGGACCCCGAATACACGCTTTCGGTTTTAAAAGATATAATTGTTCAGTTTGTTAATCTCAAGGTGTCTGAATTCAAGTGTGAAAAGCTTAGTGAATACGGATACGAAAGTGAAAATGATTATGGCAGCTTCGGAGATGCTGCTATTTCGGCAATGCTCGGAATGTGGGTAGGCGATGAGGATACGGACGACGCATTCATGAGTGATGTTATTAGTAATTTCAGAGACGGCGAGCTTGCGAAGGATGTATTTGATTTACTTTATGAGCTTCTTGTCAATCAGCTTGTTCAGGATGAAATACTATCCGGGCTTTATGTCAATGTTGATACTTTTTATGAGAACACTCCATATGTGATAAGCGGCACATATCTGCAATTCGCGTTCGATTTGGCGACAACGCTTTTCGGCGGAAATGAACAAGCTGCCCAAAACTTTGTTGATGGTCTTATAGACAGCTATGTTATGGGTACAGGAATAGGCAAACCCGTGTATGAGGCGATGACTCTTGAGCAAACCACCTATCTTACACTTATCAACACCATTCTTGCAACGCTTGACGCTGCCGGAGTTCTTGAGGGCAAAGACATCAACTGTGTGATTGACGGTTTACTTGAGGAATATATAACCGCCAGTCAATACGACTCGTGGGGAGAGACCTTCGCCGATGTCTTAAGCGATTTGTCAAGCGACATTAACCCGGTTAAAAAAGGAGACTGGAACATAACCTATACATATTCGGGAAAGGTTCAGGTTCCCTTAAGTAAAGATAATTACAGACTTCCCTCGCTTGTAGCTTTGTCACTGGGAGACGATAGCAGGACGACAAGAAACATCAGCTGGTATACGAAATATTCAGTAACCGGATCAGATATCGAAATTATACCTTATAATGACGCCTTACCTGTATTTTCGGGAAAAACCGCTTTTCCGAAGGGCGTAAGGGTTATCACCTCAAGCTATAGTCAAAGCAGGCAGTATCCCGGTGTTGACCTTGGAATAATAGGCATTTTGCCCTACGAGCTGCAGCTTAACAGACATATTGCGAAAATATCGGGCTTAAAGCCGGGACAAAAGTATCTTTACCGTGTGGGAGACGCTCAAAAGGGCTGGTGGAGCGATATTGGAATTATTAAAACGGCAGAGGGCGGAGATAAAACGACCTTTATCGCTATAACAGATACCCAGTCGCAAAACGCGAAGCAGTATGAAAACACGGCAAAAATTCTTCAGCAGGCGTTCCTGCTTTATGATGAGGCCGCCTTTGTGGTAAATGCGGGGGACATGGTAGACCACGGTGACAACCTCAATCAATGGAAATATTTTCTGAACGGCTCTGACCAAACACTTATGAATACCTCACTGATGCCTGTTGCGGGAAATCATGAGGCAATGGGTTCATATGCGCTTGATTTGAACTTTTTATTACCCCAAAGTGAACAGCAAGATACAATAAGCGGATATTATTACTCTTTTGATTATAACAATGTTCACTTTATGATGCTCAACACAAACGAGCTTGACAGCACGAAGGGTCTTACAGGAGAACAGCTTTCGTGGCTTAAAAATGACGCTCAATCGTCAGACGCACCATGGAAGGTTGTGGTGTTGCACAAGGCGGTTTATTCAAATGGTTCTCATTGCGACGACAAAGAAATAAAGGCGCTGCGCAAGCAATTTGCCTCACTTATGCCCCAACTGGAAATTGATCTTGTTCTTCAGGGTCACGACCATGTTTATCTGAGGACCGCTCCCATGCTCGCAAACAAGGTAGAGCAAGGATTAAACACAGGTTACTTGAATTACGGTGGTCTTGAGTATTCGTCATATGAGGAACCCGAGGGCACTATCTACGCAATAACCGCAACTGCAGGAGTTAAATACTATTTGGCTAAGGAGCCTTCCTTCACCGACGAGCTTTTCCCGAGGGCTCAATCGATTGTTAATGCACAAGCTCCGATATTCGCGGCAATAAGAACTAACGGTGATAAGCTCTATTATGATGCTTATATGCAAAACGGGGACGGTCTTAACAGAATTGATTCTTTTGCAGTAAGCAAAGTGCTTCCCGAATACAGCCTCGGAGATGTCAACCTTGATGGGAAAATTGATATTAAGGACGCAAGATTACTGCTTCGCCATGCAGTAGGTGTTGAGGTCTTAAGCAACCTTCAGTTTATGTATGCCGATATAAACGGCGACGGCAGTATTAAAATAGATGACGCAAGAAGGCTTTTAAGAGTTGCGGTAGGTCTTGAAGTAATTGAAGGGAGATAATAATATGTTAAAGAGCAAAAAAGTCCGGCTCGGTATCATCGGAATAGGGAACATGGGATCAAGTCATCTGAGGTTTTATCTTGAAGACGAGCTTCCTGAAATCACAGTTACAGCGGTAGCCGATATTGACCCCGAACGCCTTGAGTGGGCTAAGGAGGAATGCCCCGAAATCCTGACATTCAACAGCTCTGACGAGCTTATCGAGTCGGGAGAGGTTGACGCCATAGTAATAGCCACACCGCATTATTTTCATCCTCCCATAGCGATTAAGGCTATGAAGGCAGGTATACACGTTATGTCTGAAAAGCCTGCCGGAGTTTACACAAAGCAGGTAAGAGAAATGAACAAGACCGCGTCTGAAACAGGAGTGGTTTTCGCGATTATGTTCAACCAGCGTACAAATTGCCTTTACAGGAAGGCTTATGAGCTTGTTCAGGGGGGAGAATTCGGCGAGCTTAAAAGAGTTAACTGGATAATAACCGATTGGTTCCGCACTCAAAGATATTATGACTCAGGCGGCTGGCGCGCCACCTGGAGCGGCGAGGGCGGCGGAGTGCTTCTTAATCAGTGTCCGCATAATCTTGACCTTTGGCAGTGGATTTGCGGTATGCCCGCAAGAGTTACCGCTGTTTGTCATGAAGGGAAATGGCACGATATAGAGGTTGAGGACGATGTGATTATTTACGCAGAATATGAAAATAAGGCCACCGGAACATTTATTACGACAACAGGTGATTACCCGGGAACAAACCGTCTTGAGATAACTCTTGACAGGGCAAAAATCGTTTGTGAAAATCATACTCTGACCGTTTATGAGCTTGAAAAGGGCTGTAACGAGTTTAGCAAGACCTCATCACAGGGGTTTGGGAAGATTAAATACAAAAAATATGAGGCCGAGCTTGACGGAGAAAATCCCCAGCATGTCGGAGTCTTAAACGCTTTTGCGGCTGCCATTCTCAGGGGAGAAGTCCTTGTCGCCCCGGGCGAGGAGGGGATAAACGGTCTTATGATTTCCAATGCCGCGTTTCTTTCGTCTTGGTTGGGTAAAGCTGTCGCGCTTCCGATTGATGAGGAGCTTTTCTATAACGAGCTTCAGAAAAAAATCACAGATTCTGAAGGAAAGAAAAACATAATATCATCGGTTCAGGAAGATATGTCATCAACATATTGACCAAGGGCGAATAAATCGCAAGTCAGGAGAAAATGATGAAACGAAAGAGATTATTAACAGCTGCTTTGTGGGCAACAACAATAGCTTTGTTTTTCGCGATTGCGTCAGGCTTTACATCGTCAAAGGTGAGATTGAAAAGCTCCGGGGAGGACGACTCCACCACTGCAAGTCAAGAGGAATCGACGACTCAGCTCGAAAGCTCCACGCAGCAGGACAGCTCTTCAGCTGAAACACAAATTACCGAAAGCACAATTAAGGACACGCCCGCTTCTTCTACGTCGACAACTAAAAAAACCGTGGTTACAACAACAGAAAAGACTACTAAAAAACAAACCTCCACCACTACGGTTAAGGTTGAAACGACTCGTGCCGGTGAAAATCGCCCTGTACCCGCGGCGGCTACGGAGAAATCATTTACCGTAACCTTTAATTCGGGCGGAGGCACAGCCGTCAGCAGCCAAACCGTTGCAGACGGAGGATTAGTCGTAAAGCCTGTCGACCCTAAAAGGCAAGGCTTTAAGTTTGAGGGATGGCACAAGGATGCCGCACTGAAACAACCTCTTGATTTTAAAAAGGACAGGGTTGCCGCAAATGTAACGGTATATGCAAAGTGGTCAACTCTTGCAGGAACCATAACACACAAAATTACATATAAAGAAGGCGCTGGCGGATATGTGGCTCCAACTCCACCTGAGGCGGTAGGCGGAGAAAGCGTGTTGCTTATAGTCTATCCCGATAAGGGAAAAAGAATAAAGCCCGGCACTTTAACGGTTAACGGCAACCCCATTGAAGGGCTGTCATTTAAAATGCCGGAAAAGGATGTAATTGTCAGCTGTGATTTTGAGGATGCTCCTGTAACACAGCAAGAAGGCACGCGTATTAATAAAAAGTTCGCGGGTATTGGCGTTGTGGCAATTTTATCCGTTATAACACTCATAGTTTTGGGAATCGTATTAGGAGGACGGCAAAAATATGTAGATGAGCCGGAGTGGACCGACGAGTCGGTTATTCTTTCCGATTATCAAAAAAACGAAAACAAATACGGAAAGAATCAATCAGAGCACAGTGATAATCAGAACGATTAAATCAGGCAAAACCGGAGTGTAATACTCCGGTTTTATTTTTTTAATAAAAAGATGAATACTCTTGACAAGGATAAAAGATAGTGTATAATTATGCATATATATATCGATAATAATACATCGGAGGCGTCTTAATTGAATAAAAATGAAATAAAGAAGGTAGTCCTTGCTTACTCGGGTGGACTTGACACGTCAATAATTATTCCTTGGCTAAAGGAAAATTATAATAACTGCGAGGTTATAGCAGTGTCCGGTGATGTCGGGCAGGGAACCGAGCTTGATGGATTAGAGGAAAAGGCAATTAAAACAGGAGCCTCAAGGCTTTATATTGAGGACCTTAAAACAGAGTTTGTTGAGAATTACATATTTCCCACGCTAAAGGCGGGAGCGGTATATGAGGGAGAATATCTGTTAGGGACATCCTTTGCCCGTCCGGTAATAGCAAAAAGAATTGTAGAGATAGCCAAAAGGGAAGGTGCCGACGCTATATGTCACGGCTGCACCGGAAAGGGAAATGACCAGGTCAGGTTCGAGCTTAGCATTAAGGCTTTTGCACCTGAAATGAAGATAATAGCTCCTTGGAGGGAGTGGGACATTAAATCGAGAGAAGAGGAAATAGAGTATGCCGAGGCACACTGTATTCCACTGAAGATAAATAAAGAAACAAGCTATTCAAAGGATAAGAATTTATGGCATCTCTCTCATGAGGGACTTGACCTTGAAAACCCGGCAAACGAGCCGGATTACTGCAAGGATGGCTTTCTTGAGATGTGTGTGCCGCCCGAAAAGGCTCCCGGGACACCCACATATGTCAGTATTCACTTTGATAAGGGCGTGCCGACGGCTGTTGACGGCGAAAAGCTAAGTGCGGTGCAACTGGTCGAAAAGCTCAATGTATTAGGAGGAGAAAACGGTATAGGCCTTGCCGATATAGTTGAAAACAGGCTTGTGGGCATGAAGTCAAGAGGAGTGTATGAAACTCCCGGCGGCACCATATTATATAAGGCTCATAATATACTTGAAACTATTACTCTTGACAGAGATACGCTCCATTACAAATCCTTGATAGCGCAAAAGTATGCTGAGCTTGTTTACTACGGTCAGTGGTTTAGCCCACTAAAGGAGGCTTTGGATGCTTTTGTGGACAAGACTCAGGAAAATGTAACGGGAGATGTGAGACTGAAGCTTTACAAGGGCAACATAATCAGCGCGGGCGTTTCTTCCCCTTATTCCCTTTATAGTGAGGCCTTCGCAACATTTGATAAGGATGAGGTATATAATCAGGCAGACTCCGAGGGCTTTATAAACCTTTTCGGTCTTCCGATAAAGGTAAAAGCAATTCTTCAAAAGGAATGGAAATAAAAAACACAAGAGAAAAGCGGTGAGCTTATGTCAAAGCTGTGGCAGGGAAGGACCGAGGCAAAGCTTAATAAAGCAGCAGATACCTTTAATTCTTCAATATCCTTTGACAGCAGACTTTACAAAGAGGATATCGAGGGCTCTCTCGCCCACGCAAAAATGCTTGCCTTCAAGGGGATTATCTCCCAATCTGAGGCAAACAGTATCGAAAAAGGGTTAAGGAGCATTCTTGAGGATATACAAACGGGCGTTCTTGAAATTGATATGAGCGCCGAGGATATTCATATGCTCATAGAGGAGGAGCTTACAAAACGAATAGGCGAGGCGGGCAAGAAGCTACACACCGCACGAAGCAGGAACGACCAGACGGTAACGGACCTGCGGCTTAATCTCAGAAGTGAGGCGGATAAAATATACGCTTTTCTTGTTTGGCTTATTGAGGCCTTGAAAAACAAGGCAAGCTCTCATGTTGATACTATAATGCCGGGCTACACGCATATGCAGAGGGCTCAGCCTGTAACATTAGCACATCATCTTTGTGCTTACGCGTTTATGTTTATGCGCGATTGCGACAGACTTAAGGACGCAAGGCGCCGCATTAACATCAATCCGTTAGGCTGTGCTGCTCTTGCGGGAACCTCATACGATATTGACAGGGAAATGACGACGAGGGCTCTTGACTTTGAGGGATTGTCGCAAAACAGCCTTGACGGTGTGTCGGACAGGGATTTTTGCGTTGAAACGCTTTCGTGCATATCGATTATTATGATGCATCTTTCGCGTTTGAGCGAGGAAATCGTGCTTTGGTCATCATGGGAGTTTAAGTTTATTGAGCTATCGCAAGAGTTTTCTACCGGCTCGAGCATAATGCCTCAAAAGAAAAATCCCGATATGGCAGAGCTGATAAGGGGAAAAACAGGTAGAACATATGGCAACCTTATAACGCTTTTGACGATACTAAAAGGCTTGCCTCTCGCATATAACAAGGATATGCAAGAGGATAAGCAAGCGGTTTTTGACAGTATAGACACAGTAAAAGGCTGCCTTGAGCTTATGAGCTTAATGATAAGCGATATGACGGTAAATACTGAAAATATGCGCAAGGCAGCGGCAAAGGGCTTTATAAATGCAACTGATTGCGCTGACTATCTTGTTTCAAAGGGGCTTGCCTTCAGAACGGCGTATAAAATAGTCGGCTCTCTTGTTTCAAAATGCATTGAGACAGGAAAGACTCTTGAAGGTCTGACCTTAAGTGAATACAAAGAGTTTTCCGATTTATTTGACCTTGATGTATACGAGTTTATAAAGCTTGAAAACTGTGTAAAAAAGAGAAACTCAAAGGGCGCAACCTCACCGCAATCTGTTCTCTCACAAATTGATATGATAAGCGATTTTGTAAAAACGGCGTCTATACGATTGCCACCTGATATCTCTGCCGGAAAGGAGTAGGCTATGCAACATTTATTAAAGCTTGCCGACTTGTCAAAGGATGAATTATTCGATTTACTGTATCTTGCCGACAAGCTGAAAAGCGAAAAGAAAGCAGGGCTCAAAAGGCATTATCTTGAGGGGAAAACCCTCGGAATGATATTTTCCAAGTCTTCAACACGAACAAGAGTATCGTTTGAGGTGGGTATGTACGAGCTAGGCGGCTCGGCGTTGTTTTTAAGCAATATTGATACTCAAATGGGCAGAGGTGAGCCCGTTGAGGATACGGCAAGAGTCCTTTCGAGATATCTTGACGGCATTATGATAAGAACATACAAGCAGTCGGATGTTGAAATGCTTGCAAAATACGGCTCCATTCCCGTAATAAACGGACTTACCGATTACTGTCATCCGTGTCAGGTGTTAGCGGACCTTATGACAATCAGGGAATATAAAGGCACAACAAAGGGCAAAAAGCTTTGCTATATCGGAGACGGAAACAATATGGCAAACTCTCTTATAGTCGGAGCAGTCAAGTCAGGCATGGAGGTTACAATTGCCTGTCCCAAAAATCACAGGCCTGATCCCGATATTATGAAATGGGCATCTGAGAGCGGAGAGTTTGTTTGTACAGAAAAAGCGATCGAAGCTGCTGAAAACGCGGATGTTCTTTACACCGATGTTTGGGCGTCCATGGGGCAGGAGGGAGAGATGGCTCAAAGAATACAGGAATTTAAGAGCTATCAGATTAATAATGAGGTTATGAGGAGAGCAAAACCCGATGCTATAGTCCTGCATTGCCTACCGGCTCACCGTGAGCAGGAAATAACAGCAGAGGTCTTTAGGGCGCATGAAGAAGAAATATTCAATCAGGCGGAAAATAGACTTCATGCTCAAAAGGCTGTTTTAGTAAAACTAATGGGGAAATAAAGGTCGGCATCGCCGGCCTTATTTTTAAGGGGAATGAATGTGAAAAAGGGTTATTTAATTTTGTCGGACGGAAAAGCCTTTGAGGGTGTGTTTTGCGGCTACGAGGGTGAGGCCTCGGGACGTATTGCAGTTAATACAAGCTGCTGCGGATACTTGAGAGCTTTGACCTGCACGGATAATGCCGATAAGATATTAATAGACGCTTTTCCGCTTTCAGGCACTCACGCAGCGCCAAAGGAAGAGATTATAGGCGAAGGCAAGGCAGCGGGATATGTTGTCAGAGAAATATGCAATATAAAAACCGACGAGTCAGTAGAAACCTTAGAGGAGTTTTTGAAAAGAAAAAAAATTCCTGTTTTATGCGGTATAGACACGCGTGAAGTAATAATACATATCAGAAAAAACAGGATTACCGGTGCAAAAATCGCCAAAAAAGCTCCGAATAAGGAGTGTTCTTTTAGTTTTCCCTCAAAATTCACTTCTCCTTTTTCAGATAAAATCCCCACGTTTAACGAAAAAGGGGCGAAGAGGCGCACCGAAGAAATACAAAAAATCAAAAAAACCCTTGTTATAGGCTCAGGACCCATAGTAATAGGTCAGGCAGCGGAATTTGACTATGCGGGAACACAGGCATGCCGTGTACTAAAGCAGGAGGGAGTCAGTGTTGTCCTTGTAAATCCCAATCCTGCAACTATAATGACTGATAAGACCCTTGCCGGGCAAATTTATCTTGAACCGCTTACCCCTGTTACAATAAAAAGAATAATCGAAAAAGAAAAACCCGACAGCTTGCTTGCTTGTCTCGGCGGGCAGACGGGGCTTACACTTGCTATGCAGTTATCTGAAGAAGGCTTTCTCCGCAAGAATAATGTAAGACTTTTGGGAACTGATGCACAATACATCAGCAAGGCAGAGGACAGGCAGCTTTTTAAGGCAACAATGAACAGTATAGGGCAGCCCACAATCGCGTCGGATATAGCAAGAGACACCGAAACAGCCCTAAAAGTTGCTCAGACAATAGGTTACCCGGTTATTATACGTCCCGCCTTTACTCTTGCGGGATCAGGCGGAGGAGTGGCATATAACACAAAGCAAATGAAAACTCTTGCCAAAACGGGACTTGCAGCGTCTCCCATATCACAAATACTCATAGAAAAATATATTTTCGGCTGGAAAGAAATCGAGTTTGAGGCAATGCGCGACAGGCAGGGTAATGCAATTTGCGTATGCTCTATGGAAAATGTAGATCCCGTAGGTGTTCATACAGGCGACAGTATAGTAGTAGCACCCGCTCTTACGCTTTCTGAAAGTGAATATAATATGCTAAAGCAAGCCACCCTTAAAATTGTCGATTCCCTCGGGATAATCGGCGGCTGCAACTGCCAATATGCGCTGTGTCCCGACGACAAAAAGAAGTATGCCGTTATAGAGGTTAATCCGAGAGTGTCGCGCTCATCTGCACTCGCAAGCAAGGCTACGGGATATCCAATAGCAAAGATTACAACAAAGCTTGCCTTAGGATATACTCTTGACGAGATAAAAAATGATATAACAGGCAAGACGAACGCATTTTTTGAGCCTTCACTCGATTACGTTGTTTTAAAATTCCCGAAATGGCCCTTTGATAAATTTGCCGGTGCAAGCAGAAATATCGGAACTCAAATGAAAGCGACCGGTGAAGTAATGTCTATAGCGTCTTCATTTGAAGCGGCTCTGATGAAGGCAATACGAGGTGCGGAAATTTCGCTTGATTGCTTAGATTCGCATTCCGAAAAAAGCATCGCTGTGAAGGAAAGACTTAAGAATGTTGATGATAAGCGACTGTTTACGATATATGAGGCGCTAAAAAGCAATATGGACGAAGACGAGATTAGTGAAATCACGCATATTGACCGTCTGTTCATCAGAAAAATAAAAAATCTTGTTGACTATGAAAAAGGTATTAAAGGTAAAAAAATAAATAAAGCCTCTTATATAACGGGCAAAAGGTTCGGTTATACGGACGAAGCCCTTAAAAGAATATCGGGCAACCCTCTTGCCTATAAGAGCAAAGCCTCATATAAATCGGTAGACGGCTGTTCCGGTCGCCTTGATACTGTTATCCCGTACTTTTACAGCACATATGACGAGAAATGCGAATCAAGGCAGTGGAAACGCAGTAAAAGGCCGGTCATTGTAGTTCTCGGTTCGGGTCCGATTAGAATAGGACAGGGAATAGAGTTTGATTATTCTTGTGTGCATTGCGTATGGACCTTGAAGCGGCTCGGCTATGAGGTTGCCATAATAAATAACAACCCCGAGACCGTTTCGACAGACTATAATACGGCAGACAGGCTGTATTTTGAGCCGTTATGCAGCGAGGATGTTATGAATATAATAGAGGTTGAAAAGCCTGTTGCGGTAGTTGTTGCCTTTGGCGGGCAAACAGCTATCAGGCTTGCCAAAACGCTTGACGAAAAGAAAATTAAAATACTCGGGACCTCTGCTGAGGGAATTGATATTGCGGAGGACAGGGAACGCTTTGATAAGCTGCTGGAAAAATTCGGGGTTAGCCGTCCGCGGGGCATGGGAGTTATGACAAAACAGCAGGCTCTTGCGGCCGCCGAAACGCTCGGATATCCCGTGCTGCTGCGTCCTTCCTATGTTATAGGCGGTCAAAATATGATTATTGCACGCACATGTGTGGATATTGACAGATATATGGATATAATTCTTGCGGACAAAATAAAAAATCCCGTGCTTGTTGATAAGTATATGCAAGGACCCGAGCTTGAGGTAGATGTAATATCGGACGGAAAAGACGTTCTCATCCCCGGTATCATACAGCACATTGAGCGCGCGGGCGTTCATTCAGGTGATTCGATTGCCGTTTACCCGCCATACAATATTAATGATAAGATGCTGCAAACTATTGTCACTGTGTCTCAAAAGCTTGCGCTTGCCTTAGGAACAAAGGGACTTGTAAACATACAGTATCTTATATATAAAAACGAGCTGTATGTTATTGAGGTTAACCCCAGAGCATCAAGAACCGTTCCATACATAAGCAAGGTATCGGGTATTCCTATGGTAGAGCTTGCCTCTAAGGTAATGGTGGGAGAAAAACTTAAAAGCTTAGGCTACGGCACCGGACTATACAAATCGCCGCCTTATTATGCGGTAAAGGTACCCGTATTCTCCTTTGAAAAGCTTGTAGATGTAAATTCCTATCTCGGACCGGAGATGAAGTCTACAGGTGAGGTTTTAGGCATCGGCAAAACAATCAAGGAAGCTCTTTTTAAGGGACTTACCTCGGCAAACATCAAAATTCGTGTTCCGTTTTCAGGTGAAAGCGTAGGGGTGTTCCTTAGTGTTGACGGGAATGATTTGTTTGAGGTTGTGGGTGTAGCGAAAAAATTCGATGAATTGGGATTTAAGCTCTATGCAACAAAGGAAACGGCAAAAAGCATATCAAGATTGGGAATAAATGTTACACGCGTACAAAGGATGAGTGATAAAAATGAAGCATTTTCTTATCTTGAAAAAGAAAATATCAGTTATATAATATATACCGGAGCTTTAGAAGACTCTACCATTGAGGACTATATTGCACTTCACCGAAGAGCGCTCTTGCTTTCAATTCCTTGTCTTACCTCTCTTGATACCGCAAACGCCCTTGCTGATATCATTGGGGCAAAATATAATGAAAGCAACACTGAGCTTATTAATATTAATAGTATGCGTTCTGAACCCATGAGGATAAATTTCACCAAGATGCAAGGCTCGGGCAACGATTATATATTTATTGAAAACCTCAATAACGAAATAGACTTTCCCGAGGCGCTTTGCATTAGCTTATGTAACAGGCATTACGCAATCGGGGCGGCAGGTATAGTGCTTATGGAAAAATCCGATACTGCCGACATAAAAATGCGTATATTCAACTCGGACGGCAGCGAGGGTCAGATGGCAGGCAACAGCATCAGATGTTTAGGAAAATATCTTTATGATAACGGTGTAGTTATAAAAGAAGATATGGACGTTGAAACCGCGAGCGGAATAAAACGCCTTAAGCTGTATACCGCAAACGCAAAAACAACATCCGTCTGTGTTGATATGGGAAAGGCATCGTTCAAGGCGGCCGATTTACCTACAACCTTACATGTCAGGGAGGTTGTAAACTACCCCTTAACAATAGACTCTAAAAAATATAAGATTACCTGCGTGTCTGTTGGAAATCCCCATTGTGTTGTTTTTTGCGGCAGAGTAGACGACATAGATATGGAGAAAATCGGACCCTTGTTTGAAAGGGCAGAAATATTTCCGGAAAGAATAAACACGGAGTTTGTGAGAGTTGTTAACGAAACAACAATAAAAATGCGTGTTTATGAAAGGGGAAACAAGGAGACCTTAGCTTGCGGAACAGGGGCTTGCGCGGCTGTTATTGCCGCAACAAGGCTCGGGCACTGCAAAAAGGGTGAGGATATAACCGTAAAGCAAAAAGGCGGAGACCTGATAGTAAACTATACTGACGACAGAGTATTATTGACAGGTGACGCTGTAAGAGTTTTTGACGGTAATATATATTATTAGGATTTTTGGAGTGATTATTTTGATAAGAATCATGACGTTTAATATCCGTTGCTCGGATGTTAATGGAGTAACCTGGGAGGAAAGAAGAAAAATAGTATCTCGGCAAATATCGGATTTCCTTCCGGACAGTATAGGGCTTCAGGAGGCCCACACGGGCTGGATGGACTATCTTGTTGAAAAGCTCAGCGATAAATACGATTACATAGGAGTCGGCAGAGAGGACGGAAAACGAGAGGGCGAGTTTTGCGCAATATTTTATCTTAAAGAAAAATACGAAATAAAAGAAAGCGGTAATTTCTGGCTTTCCGAAACGCCCGATGTGCCGTCTAAGGGATGGGACTCGGCATGTACAAGAATATGTACATGGGCAAAGTTTGCCGACAAACAAACGGGAAAGGAATATGTTCATATAAACACTCATTTTGACCACAGGGGAAGACAAGCACAAGGTAAAAGCGTTGATATGATTCACGAAATAATGAAAAGGTTCGAGTCTTTACCCGTAGCCTTTACTGCCGACCTGAATATTCTCGAGGGCAGCGATATTTATATGAAAATGGTGTCCTCACATCTGAAGGATGCAAAGCATTCAGCTGCTGACACTATGAGCTGTTCAACCTTCCATGCAGGTTTTCCCGGTAAATTCAAGGACTACGTGATAGATTACGTTCTTGTTAACCGTCATGTGACAGCGAAGGTCTACAAAGTGCTAACACAGGGTATTGACGGCCAGCTTGTATCCGATCATTACCCCGTATACGCAGACTGTGAAATATAGGGTGCTTTAATTTATGATTTGTTGACAGCTCATTTCTTGTGTGATAACATAATAATAGATCATTAAAAAGGAAGGGTTTATATGAAGAGTAAGCTTATAAGGCTTTTGCTTGGAACCGCAATTGTAATTTTCTCAGGGGCGGTATTTACTCTCTTCGCAGGCGCAGCAGGTGAAAACTTTGTAATAGCAAATCCCTATGAGAATGTCGACTGGGACACATGGCATGCATATAAGACACAGCTTCATTGCCATACTCTGGCGAGCGACGGAGATATACAGCTAAATGATGTGGTGGAAATTCACTATGAGCTTGATTACGATATAGTTGCAATAACGGACCACGCAACCGTAAGCAAGGGCTGGACTATCGCTCCCCAAACCGTACCGATTTTCAGGCTTGTTAAATATGAACGCACAAAAATGGCGCCGGTAATTCCCCTTACACAAGAAAGATATGATGAAATTATTAACGGTGTAGGCCGCGACGGCAGGGGTATGCTTGCTGTTGAAAAAGGTATTGAGCTAAATGGCGCGGTTCCAAGCAACAGCCATTTAACCGGATATTTTGCGGATTACGGTCAAGGACTTTTAGGAGTTGACGGCGACTTTGAGACTCCTGTGAGGAAAAACGGGGAAGCTGGAGGAATTACTATGCTCTCCCATCTGGGAAACTATTATGAGTATTACGAGGATATGTATCCCGATATGGAAAACGATGAAAAGCTGATTAATAAATTTGCGAATATTTTTCTGAAGTATCCTACCTGCGTCGGTATGGATGTAAACAGCGGTACCGATTCTCATACCTTCAGAGACAGAAAGCTCTATGACAATATTCTTCAAAAAACCATCCCCAATGGTGTTACGCCATGGAGCTTCACCTTCAGCGACGCACATCAGGCAGGTCAGTATGACAGGGCATTCACCGTTCACATGATGACCGAAAGGACAAACGAGGAGCTTCGCCGCAGCATGCAGGAGGGCACATTGTTTGCCGTGTCACGCTTCGCAGTAACGGAAATAGGAGAGAGCTTT
>CAZPPO010000005.1:23400-28124 GCA_964588475.1 uncultured Eubacteriales bacterium | reverse complement strand
ATTGAGCTTCGTTAGAAAGCCTGCCGTCAGCAACTGTATTGTTGTTCCCTGCCTCATTAACACCGTTAAGTACATCCTTAAGATAGAACGATTTTTCTTCAGGCAACAGCCTTACAACCCCTCCCGGTAAAAGAGTGCTGTTGTATAATATATTTGAAATAACACCGGTAGCTATTGTAGTTACTACAATAAGGATTAGGAGCAAAATGTAGATTTTTTTGTGACCTTTTCTTCCGGTCCTTTGATGCTGCATTTAATTCCTCCTGTTTTATCTAATTGAGCTGTGCAATAGTAACACCGTTTTCTCCCTCTCCGTATCTGCCTAAACGAAAGGCCTTTATGCCGGAATGCTCCTTAAGATGTCTTTGTACGGCAGCTCTGAGAGCCCCTGTACCCTTGCCGTGAATGATGGTGACCTCCTTAATACCGCTCATAAATGCGCCGTCAATAAAGCTGTCAAGGGCAATTATAGCCTCATCTACCATTAATCCTCGAAGGTCACACCGAGTCGAAACATCCATAAAGGCGCGGCTTTCGCTGTTAATCGGTTTATATACAGATTGCTCAGCCTTCTTCTGTGCAGGTTTTTCTATCAATCGAAGTGAGTTTTCATTTACGCGAGTCTTCAAGACTCCGGCTGTTATTTCATAAGTGTTTTTTTTATCCTTTTTTCCGCTGATAACACCATTACTGCCTATTGTTGTACAGTATACTCTGTCACCGACAAGCAGTTCTCGAGGTAAAACGTAATTTTCTTGCCCAATTGGCTGTAATACAGGATTTACAGCAGCATCTATAGCGGCTAAATACTTGTTGATTTCCCTCTTTGCACGCCTTGCAAGCTCTCCCGAATCACTTGTGTTTTGTTGCTCTTTTTTCAGCCTTTCGATTTCAAAAAGAAGCATGCCCGCTTCTCTTTTAGCGTTTTCTACAACCTTTAACGCCTCTAAGCGCGCTTTTTCAAGCTCTTTATCACGCATAGCCTGCGCTTGTTTTACAATCTCCTTTGCCTCATTCCTGTCAAGCTCGGCTTGCAGCTTTTGCTGCTGAGCGCTTTTTACTTTTTCCTCTGCCTCGAGTCTGTTTTTCTCAAGGTTGTCAACCATATTTTCAAAATTCGCATTCTCTGATGAAACCAGTTCCTTAGCCCTTTCAATCACCCGGGAACTAAGACCGAGCTTTTCGGATATTGCGAACGCGTTTGAACGACCGGGAAGACCTATTAAAAGTCTGAATGTCGGTTGCAATGTTTTTACATTAAACTCACAGCATCCGTTTTCAATGCGCTCTGTCTCAAGAGCATATGCTTTCAGCTCGGCATAATGGGTAGTAGCCGCAACCTTAGCTCCCGAAGCGCGCAGAGCTTCCAATAATGCTATTGCAAGGGCGGCTCCCTCAACGGGGTCCGTTCCTGCCCCGAGCTCATCTATAAGTACAAGAGATTTGAAATCGGCAATGCTCAATATATTGACTATGTTTACCATATGTGATGAAAATGTTGAAAGAGACTGCTCTATACTTTGTTCATCGCCTATATCTGCAAGAACATGGTCAAATACAGATACTGTACTTCCATCCGATACTGGAAGCATTAGACCGCACATCGCCATAAGCGTTAAAAGTCCTAATGTTTTAATTGAAACAGTTTTACCGCCCGTATTAGGACCGGTAATAATGAGTGTGTCAAAATCTTCTCCGAGCCTGATGTCTGTCGGGACAACAAGATTAGGGTCAATGAGGGGATGTCTTGCTTTTTTCAAATTAATTATACCTTTGTCATTAAGAACAGGAATTGAGGCTTTCATTTGATAGCCTAACTGCGCTTTTGCGAAAATGATATTTAATTCTATAGCGCACTCATAGCTGTTTTTTATGTCATCATGACACGCGCCTGCCTGTAGTGAAAGCTCGGCAAGAATCCTCTCAACCTCATCGTGTTCTTTACCCAATAAAACCTTGATTTCATTATTAGCCTCAACAACTCCGATAGGCTCCACAAAAACAGTCTGCCCGCTTGAGGAGGTATCATGAATCAGTCCTTGCACACTTCCTTTATGCTCGCTCTTGACGGGAACTACATATCTGCCGTTTCGCTGAGTTATAATAGCATCCTGCAGATATGTCTTGTAATACTGTGATTTAATCATCTTTTCCAGCTGATTTCTGACACTGTTTTCCTGTACCCTGATTTTACGCCTTATTGAAGAAAGCTCAGCGGATGCATTATCACTCATTTCATCTTCACTGAGTATTGCTGAAATAATGCCTTCCTCTAAAAACTTATTTGTAGTGAGCGCATAAAAATAAGCATCAATTCCGTATTTATCCCCGCTGTTGTGCTCACGCCATTCTCTGAGAGAGCGTATAGCTCTTAAAACACCCGCAACATCAAGAAGCTCTTTCATTGAAAGAACTCCTCCCGCATTAGCCCTTGCAAGTGAATTGGTCACATTTTTTAAGCCTCCGAAGGAAGGACCGCCAAAGCGCGCCAAGAGCTTATAGGCTTCCTCGGTCTGATTTAATAGCGACTGTGAAAGCTCAAGAGTAGTTTCGGGCTTAATATTTAATGCAAGCTCTCTTGCGTCATCATTACATGCGCACAATGAAAGCATTTTTAAGATTTTGTCAAGCTCTAAGGCTAAAAGGTGCCTGTCGATTTCTGAATTCAATTGATGCTTCACCCTTAATAAAGTTTATTATTGTAAAATGATTTATAAAAATCCAAAGCTTTGAAGCTTCTTCCTGTTATGTAAAGTAAATATTTTTCTATTATTTCAGACAAAAGCTTTAGATCCTTTTCCGAAAGAGAAAAGGAAAAAAGCTTATCAGAGCTTGTATACACAATATGCCTTAAGGCACGTACACAAGAGAGCGGTAAAGTAACCGAGCCTTCGCTTACAGGGCATTTGCTGCAGGACAAGTACCCTGTTGATAAATCAAATGCCATTTCATTACTTTCATATTCACCGCAAATACGGCAGTTAACAAGATTTGGCATAAATCCCGTTAAAGAAAGCAGCTTAAGCTCTGCTACTGATTTTATGAGTAATTCTGGTTTTTTATTCTTAGATAATAAATAAAGTGAATTCAGTATTAAGCTAAGCATTTCTTTTGACTCTGATGTGTCGGATGCAAACTCATAAAAAAGCTCACAAAAATATTGAGCGAGGGATAGCTTTTCAACATCGCTTCTCAATCCAAAAAATACCTCTGTCGGTTCTCCTTCATCAAGAGTATAGCCGTTCTTATTTTCTGAAATAGTAACTCGGGAATATGTAAGGAGCGACGATGCAGCAAGACGCTTGCTCTTTACTCGCCTGACGCCCCTGCATAACGCGGTGAAAAGACCTTTGTCTGCGGTTAGTAAGGTAACTAATCTGTCATATTCACCGATATCCAAAGCCTTTAGCACTATGCCCGTTGTGTTGAACTTCATCGTTTCTCCCTAAATCCATAGTCGCATTCATTTCAAGATGGCGGCGATACTCTAAATAATCTTCAAGCTTACCGTCTTTTGTAAACTTTATCCACAGTTCGTGTTCGTCCATAAATCTCACCCCTATTAAAATTTCCAAAGGAGTGTTATTAATTCAAGTTAATCGAGCCCAAAGCTGTGAATTATTCCCTGGTGGTTGCGCCAATCCTTTTTAACTTTTACCCAACATTTAAGAAATACAGAGCAATCGAACACATACTCAAGTTCTTTTCTTGCGCTTGTGGAAATTTGTTTGAGAGTGTCACCGTTTTTGCCTATAATAATTCCCTTATGACTGTTTTTCTCACAAAAAATAACGGCTTCGATATCAATTAAATTATCATTTTCGCGTTCACTGAGTTTTTCGATTGAAACGGCTACACCATGAGGTACTTCATCGTTTAGCCTGTATAATAGCTTTGCTCTTATTATCTCAGATATAATAACCGCTTCGGGCTGATCTGTAATCGAATCGACCGGAAAATAAAACTCAGATTTCTTTGCAACAGTCTTTAATTCTTCAATAAGCTCGTTGACGCCATCGCCCCTTAGAGCACTTACCGGAACTACGGCGTAAAAATCATTTAATGCGCAATATTCTGAAATCCTCGATAGAAGCTCTTGTTTTTTAGAGACAAGGTCTATTTTATTAATTGCAAGTATAATAGGAATATTCTCATTTTTTAATCTATTGAGAAGCTCAATATCACTGCTTTTTATTTCGCCTTTGTTATCTGTTAAAAAAAGAGCAGCATCTACTCCAGAAATACTGTCATTAATTGCTTTGACCATATTCTCACCAAGCTTTGTACGCGGCTTATGAAAACCGGGAGTATCCGTAAATATGAGTTGAACATCACCACAGGTTAAAATGCCCGTTATGCGAAAACGGGTTGTTTGTGGTCTTGAGGAGACAATAGCTACCTTTTGACCTAACATTTTATTCAAAATTGAAGATTTTCCTACATTCGGTCTTCCTACTATTGCTATGAAAGCTGTTTTATTTTCGTTCATTTTTCTTTTTTCCATTCAAAATATCATGACTAAATATAAAAAATACAAATATAATAACGCTTATTCCAAAAACAAGAAGCATATAGGGCTTTTCCGAATAATGACGATAGAGTGCCGAAAAGGCCTGCGGTTGCCAAAAAATCGCAAAGCCAACTGCGACCGCAAAAACAGCAGATAAAAGCACTGCTCCGGCGGCACAATCCTTTGAAAACTTTGCCGATTCCTTCATAGAATC
>CAZPPO010000005.1:18849-23390 GCA_964588475.1 uncultured Eubacteriales bacterium | reverse complement strand
GTTGCGGTATCAACAGCTCTTTCAATCGCAGTATTAATTAGCTCTGATGATAAAACAAGAGCGTTTGTAAGTAAAATAATCGCAAGCTCGGTACGCGAAATAGAAAAAAAATCATAAACAAACAGGAAATAATACATATATGCCATGCAAACGAGGTGTATTCTCATATTTCGCTCGTAACGAAAAGCGTGGTAAATGCCTCTTAAAGCATAAATAAAGCTGTTTAGCAGCTTTTTTAATTGTCCCATTTTCTGTTATTCGTCCTCGTCTATATAATAGCTGTCATTTTTTTTCAAACCTAAATTAGTGAGCACAAGCTCCTCTTTTTCACGCATATGAACAGTTTGCAAACCGCCGTCGGTATGGTCGTAACCGAGAAGATGTAGCATGGAATGAACTGTAAGAAAGCCTATTTCCCTTTGAAGAGAATGACCGTAAGACTGAGCCTGGCTGACTGCTCTTTCTATGGAAATCACAATATCTCCAAGCAAATATGCCCCTGTATCGTTGTTTTTATCAAAGCTGCCGTTTTCTCCGAGAGGGAAAGACAGAACATCGGTAACGTTGTCTATTTTTCTGTAATTTTTGTTGAGCTCACGTATACGCTCATCATCAACGAATGTTACACTAATCTCAGCTGATTTTCCAAAATTTTCATATATTAAAGTCGCGTTGCAGCACCGCCTGACAAGCATACGGATTCCGGTAGGTATTTTAATTTTCTTTTGTTCATTACTGATTATTACTTTAACCTTTTCTTTCATTCCTCTTTTTTCCCTCCTCATATTTTTCATATGCTTTTACAATATCCTGTACAATTTTATGTCTTACAATGTCCTTTTGAGTAAATATGATTGTTTCGATATCGTCAACTTTTTTTAGAATTTTTATTACCTCAACAAGACCCGACCGTTTTCCGTCCGGAAGGTCAATCTGCGTTATATCCCCGGTTACGACAATTCGAGAATTAAAGCCCATTCGTGTCAGAAACATTTTCATTTGCTCCGTTGTGGTATTTTGAGCTTCATCGAGTATAATGAAGCTGTCATCAAGAGTTCTGCCCCGCATATAGGCAAGCGGCGCAACCTCAATACTTCCGCGTTCCTGGTGTTTTTGAAAGCTCTCCGCTCCAAGCATATCAAACAAAGCATCATAAAGAGGGCGAAGATAGGGGTCAACCTTACTTTGTAAGTCTCCCGGAAGAAATCCGAGCTTCTCACCGGCCTCAACGGCAGGCCTTGTAAGAATAATCCTGTTGACCTCCTTATTGCGAAAAGCCGTAACAGCCAAAGCGACCGCAAGATACGTTTTACCCGTGCCCGCGGGACCTACTGCGAAAACAACAGTATTTGATTTGATTGCGTCAACATATTTTTTTTGCCCTAAGGTTTTTGGTTTAATGGGCTTTCCCTTGCTTGTTATGCAAATACAATCTCCGCCTATATGCGAAACCTTGTCATCGTTTCCCTCGTTAACAAGTGAAATTACATACCTGACATTTTGTTCGGTAAGCACCTCACCCTTGTTGATTAAAATCAAAAGACCATCAAAAGCTCGTCCGGCTTTTGAAACATCCTCAACATCGCCGATAATTTTCATTTCCGAGCCTCTTGTGACAACGTCTACATTAAAAGCTTTCTCAACTATCTTTACATTTTCATCAAAATTGCCGAAAAGTGAAACGGCTTGCTCGAGTCTATCCAAACTGACTACTTTTTCAAACATAGAAAACCGCCAATACTTTAATTTCCGATTCAATATTATATTTTTTGTATTCTATCATATATTTTGTGTAAAGTCACTAAAAATAAACAATTATTTTATGTTTTAAATTATATTAATTTTTGTCAACATAAATTTCTCTTTGTATGCCAATGTTTTCAGTTCCCTTATATTCACCCTTTATAGTTACCGATGTTTCTGACTGCATAACAAAGTGTGATGTTACGCTCCTATCAAGTTTTTCAAGTTCTTTTCGTTCGGATAGGACAAGGCTAAGCAAGCTAAGCAGCTGCGCCCGTATGCGAGTATGTGAGACAGTTGGCTGTGAAAACTCATATCTAACCGCCCTTGTTATCCCTAAGGGTAAAACCGATTTTTTACCCTTAACCATTATGTCTGTGGAAAAAAAGTTATCCTCTCTAAGGCACAACGGAACTTTGAGAGAAAATAAGTTTAGGTAATATACATATTTAGTATTCGATATAATCTCATTATTATAAATTAAATCGGTTTTACCGTATAATACGGTTTTTGTTTCTGCAAAAACTTTGCCGTCTGCGTGGCGAAGAACCTCTGTATTGTCTTTATTTACTGTAACACCGCTGATAAGCAAATCACCTTTAAGAACAGCCTGGTTTATTTCTACCGTTTTATCACCGATAAAAACTTCTATATTTTTAATAATTCCGTCCTTTTTTGCAATTACATTGGTAGGTGTATTCAAGTCGATAATCTCAGGACCTTCCTTTGTTTCTCTTACCTCAATTTGTACTTTTGAACCGAGGATATTAACTGATAACCAGCATATACCGGGAAGTCTTGAAATAGAATTTTTTTCTACAACGGCCGTATCAATACTCCCCTTAAAAGTACCTATCTTTATTCCTTCGTCGTTAATTATTTCAATTATTCTTTCTGTGCTGATTTCGTTATTACCAACAACCTCCATTTCCCAGATTATAGAAGACATAAAGCTGATAAATATTAAAAGCACAACAAACCCCAACGCTAACCCAATTCGCGCTTTATGTCTTAAGGCTATGAAAGGAAGTCCTCTTTTCCTCTTTATCCTAACGTGCATACCGGAATTTTTTGCAGGTCTTCTTATATGCTTATAATCTTTAGCTTTAATACATGCCGTTAGCGAGTTCCGCTTATAGGCAATGTTCCAAAGCAATAAATTTTCGCGAGAGCACAAATTAATAAATCTTTCACTAAAGCCGTCGGTTGCAGTAAATTCAACATATCCTAAAATAAGTCTTAATAATTTTATAAATAACATGTTACACCTCAAACGCTGAAAAATTCAATGCCGCATATTTCTCCTGTTATAACCGCTTGACCGTAAATGAGCGAAGACATTACAAGGTCGCGTCCTGTGAATCTTACGCATATTTGTTTTAACTTAAGCTCTATTCCGTTTTCGTTGTAATTAATTATAAATTTGCAACCGTCTATAACCGCAGAGCGATTTTCATTCAATTCGATTATTGAGCTTTTAAATGGCACGAGTTTATCCTGTGTATCTATTTTTCTCACACATATCATCTCCATTATAATATTTACTGTTTTACTTAGCATAGATATTACGGAAAGACATATTTTTTTGGAGATATTATGAAAAAGACGACAGAAACGATACTAAAAAATTTTCCTAAAATCGTAATTGTTATAATAGCCGCACTTGGGCTCTTGTTTTATTCGCAAGAGGCTGCAAACGGAATAAGAGACGGCATCACATTAACATTGCAAACTCTTTTACCGTCTTTGTTCCCTTTTATGGTTTTATCCGCTTACATAGTTAACAGCGGTTCGCTAAAGCCTCTGTCAAAAGGATTCTCCTTTATTATGCGCTTCTTATTTAACCTGAATGAAAATGCAATACCTGCTATATTAATGGGCTATATTGGAGGCTATCCTGTGGGCGCTATGACAATAGCCTCTCTTAACACTAAAAAAGAAATCAATCAAAACGAAGCGGAAAGACTGATGCTTTTCGCGGTAAACGGAGGTCCCGCATTTATTATAACAGCTGTTGGAACGGGAATGCTAAAAAATAAAACGCTTGGTATAGTTCTTTTTGCTTCAGTTGCCTTAAGTTCTTTGATAATCGGAATCATCTTGCGATTTTTGTCTGAAGGTGGCATAAATTCTGAAAATGCTGTTAATTTTAATGTGATTAAAATAAACGCTTTAACCACTGCGGTTTCGGAATCATCTAAATCAATAATAGGCGTGACCGGTTGGGTGCTTACATTTTCGTGTATTGCGGGCCTTATTGATACACTTGGAATAATTCCCTACTATTCGGCTGTTATTAAAGGAATTCTTGAAATTTCTACGGGAAGCCACGCTTGCGCAGGCGTTTTACCCCTTCCTGTACTGGCGGCTCTATTATCCTTCGGAGGATTAGCGGTTATCTGTCAAATCAAGCCCTATGCTGACCAATGCGGTGTAAAAATTAAAAAGCTTCTTACCTTCAGACTTCTTTGTTCTGCTTTATCGGCTTTTATCTGTTCTCAAATACTTAATATATTTAATATAAGCTTTGATACCTCAACCATTAGTACCGCTAAGGTTGCTTTCTCCGCTTTTTCGGCACCGGCCTCCGCTTTGCTTATTCTAATGTGTGCCATTTTTATTTTGGATGTTGAAAACAAAAGAGAAAAATGGTAATATAATAAAAAAAGGGAATGATAAAGTTGAATGACTTACGGATACCTCCGCAATGCCGATATTGCGCATACGGCAGCATAACCGCCGACGGCAAAAATGTGCTTTGTATAAAAAAAGGCGTAATGCTGTTAAATTCTAAGTGC
>CAZPPO010000005.1:11181-18839 GCA_964588475.1 uncultured Eubacteriales bacterium | reverse complement strand
AAGGTATAAATATGATCCGTTAAAAAGAGAGCCTCATCAAAAACCGGAGAGACCTGAGTTTTCGGCAGAGGATTTTTCTCTTTAACGGATATTTTATAAAATAATATTACTAAATATGGATTTCTCCTTGAAAAAAACGCAAAATGTAGTAGAATGATAATATAATCCTTTATTATTGGAATGAAATTGCCAAGGAGGTAGAAATGTGGCCGAAATTTTAGATGAGCTGAACACTATACCATTCGGTCCTTTGGGTATAATCGCTCTTCCCGGTTGCGAGGAAATATGCAAAAAGGTTGACAGGTACATTGTCAACTGGAGAGAAGCGCGCGACATTGAGCACAAATATAATTTGGCTTTTTCGGGTTATCATAAAACATCATACATAATTGATGTTACCTTTAACCGTTTTGGTACGGGAGAAGGCAAGGCGGTTATTCATGAAAGTGTTCGCGGCTTTGATGTTTTTATAATTTGCGATATGTTCAATTACGGTATCTCGTTTATGATGTATGGCAGAGAATACTTTATGAGCCCCGATGACCATTACGCAAACCTTAAAAGAGCCATTTCCGCAATTGGTGGAAAAGCAAGAAGAATTACAGTTATTATGCCTATGCTTTATGAGGGCAGGCAGCATAAACGCTCCCGGAGAGAGTCTCTTGACTGCGCAATATCACTTCAGGAGCTTTGTCATATGGGCGTTGATAATATTATTACATTCGATGCGCACGACGCGCGCGTTCAGAATGCAATTCCACTAAAGGGCTTTGAAAATGTACAGCCCACTTATCAAATGGTAAAGGCACTCACGAAAAATGTACCTAATATCAGATTTGACCCGGAACACCTTATGATAATATCTCCCGATGAGGGCGGAATGAGCCGATGCATTTATTATTCAACCGTATTGGGCTTACAGTTGGGAATGTTTTATAAGAGGCGTGATTATTCACGCGTTGTTCAAGGAAGAAATCCGATATTGGCACACGAATACTTAGGGGCAAATCTTGACGGAAAGGACTGCCTCGTTATTGATGATATGATTTCCTCAGGTGATTCAATGCTTGAGGTTGCCGGTAAACTAAAAGAGCTTAACGCAAACCGAATTTTTATCTGTACAAGCTTCGGACTTTTTTGCAACGGTCTTGAAACCTTTGATGAGGCATATGAAGCGGGTATATTTACAAAGGTATTCACCACAAATCTTGTTTATCGCAATCCCGAGCTTCTTTCCCGTGAATGGTACTGCGAGGTTGATATGAGCAAATATTTGTCATATATTGTTGATACACTTAATCATGATGTTTCGGTAAGTCATTTACTTAATCCCGCAGATAAAATTTACATTCGTCTTGCGGAGCATAAGGCTAAGCAAAAAGAGGACGGGCTGTTTGACGAACAGATAACAATGATAAACTGATTAATAGCATTTAGTACCTTAAACAATATTGTTTTTTAGCCAATCTATGCTCATTTTTGCGCACTCCAGAGATGTTTTGCCGGCGGATGGTTCATCCTGCTCCACTACCAGCCATTCACTTTGCGCATTTTTTGAAGCTTCAATTATCTCTTTAAAATTTTGACAACCGTATCCTATTGGTCTGAATTCAAAGTCTGATGCTTTTTCATCATCGTCATCGTCTATCCCTATAAGCTTATACATTTTTCCGCTGTTACCTGAACTGACATAGTCTTTAAGATGCACCACAGGCGCTCTCCCTTTATACTTGTTTATATACTCGGCGGGATTTTCGCCTCCAACCTTTACCCAACAAGTGTCAATTTCAGTCATAAGCAAATCCGCGGGAACAGTATTATATAAAATATCAAGGGCATACTCGCCGTTGATTTTTATAAACTCAAAATCATGATTGTGATATAGCAGTATAAGTCCCGCATTTTTTGCAGCTCGTGCAATTTTAGCAATTCCCTTTAGCGTTTTACTAAAGCCCTCACTTCCGGGTCTGCATTCCGCTGTAAGATAAGGTACCGCTACAAATCTGCACCCTGCAGCGGCGCAATCGCTCATAATCCTTTCAGGCTCCCTTAGCATATCGTAATACGGCACATGTGCACTGACCGGAGCGAGCCCCGTATCTTCGGTCATTTTTTTTATTTCACTTGGGTTAATATCGAAAAACCCAGCATATTCGACTGCGTCATACCCGAGTTTTTTCGTTTCCGACAGGGCTTTGGCAAAGTTTTTCTCCGCAATATCCCTAATTGAGTAAAGCTGAAGAGCGATAGGCAGTATCATGTCAGTTCTCCTTTATTTTTTTTCACAATAATATTAAATTAAACAGCTTTACTTGTCAATGATTTCAGCTCTTGGAATTGACAATGCTCCTGTGTCATTGTATTATAATAAAAATTGTTAAAAAGAGGAATATACAGTTGAAATATGTAGTCTTATTATACGACGGAATGGCGGACTATCCCGTACCGGCACTAAACGGAAAAACTCCGATGGAGCTTGCGAAAAAGCCTCTTCTTGATGAACTTGCCTCAAAAGGAGAGGTAGGGCTTGTTAAAACTGTCGCAAACGGATTAAAACCCGGCAGCGATATTGCCAATATGAGTGTTTTAGGTTATAACCCTGCCGAAAATTATACCGGTCGTGCCCCTCTTGAAGCCGTTAGCATCGGAGCCGAAATGCTCGATACCGATATAGTCCTTCGTTGTAATACCGTTACACTCTCCGACGAATCAGATTATGACAAAAAGACTATGATTGATTACAGCGCGGGTGATATATCTTCAACTGATGCGGCACAAATTATAAAGACAGTTCAAAATTATTTCGGAAACGAAGATTTCAGATTTTATAGCGGTGTAAGCTATCGCCATTGCCTTATTTGGCACAAAGGCACTTTGCAGGTGGGTGAATTAACTCCTCCTCACGATATTACCGGTAAGCAAATAACGAATTTTCTGTCAAAAAGCTCTAATGCCCGTGAACTCCTCAAAATGATGAGAGAAAGCTATGAGCTTCTTAAGGACCATCCTGTAAATCTAAGGCGAATAAAAGAAGGTAAGCGTCCGGCTAATTCAATTTGGCTTTGGGGAGAGGGAACAAAGCCTTCACTGCCTTTATTTTATGATAAATATTCTCTTAAGGCAAGCGTAATTTCTGCCGTTGATCTCCTCAAAGGCATAGCTAAAAGTGCCGGAATGAACGCTCCGGATGTTGAGGGTGCCACCGGTTATCTGGATACCAACTTTGAAGGCAAGGCATATAAAGCTCTTTCAGAGTTAAAAAACGGCTGCGATCTTGTTTATATTCATATTGAGGCGCCAGATGAGTGCGGTCACAGAAACGAGCCCGAGAACAAGGTACGCTCAATAGAGCTAATTGATGAAAGAGTTCTTGAAATCCTTCTTGAGGGACTAAAGGAATATGATGATTATAAAATAATGGCTCTTCCGGACCATCCTACGCCTATAGTCACATTGACCCACGCAAGCGACCCTGTCCCCTATATGATTTATCATAAGAAGAACGAAAAATGCAGCAAAGTTATGTCGCTTAATGAAAAAACGGCAATAAAAACAGGAAATTTTATAGAGGTCGGTCACACCTTAATGGAGCATTTTATCAATGATTAATCGCTAAACTTGAAAGGAATGATGTTGAATGGAAAAAGAATATCATTTTAATACTAATTGTCTGCATTCGGGCTATGAGCCTAAAAACGGCGAACCGCGCGTAGTTCCCATAATCCAAAGTACTACCTTCAAATATGACAGCAGCAAGGAATTAGCTGAGCTTTTTGATCTTAAAAAGGAAGGTTACTTTTATTCTCGTTTGCAAAACCCTACCAATGACGCCGTTGCCGCTAAAATAGCTGCGCTTGAGGGCGGTGTTGCGGCGGTTTTAACCTCCTCCGGTCAAGCGGCATCGTTCTTCAGTATCTTTAATATTGCCGGCGCGGGTGACCACATTGTATCAGGTACAAAAATATACGGGGGCACGTTTAATCTTTTTAACGTAACAATGAAAAAGCTTGGAATTGATTTCACCTTCGTCAATCCTGATGAAGATGAAGAAATTATAAACCGCGCTTTTAAACCAAATACAAAAGCTGTCTTTGCGGAAACCCTTTCAAATCCGACGCTTGAGGTGTTGGATATCGAAAAGCTTGCAAAAATTGCGCACGCCCATGGTGTTCCGCTTATTGTAGACAATACTTTTCCAACTCCTGTAAACTGCCGCCCCATAGAGTTCGGCGCGGATATAGTAACACACTCAACAACAAAATATATGGACGGACATGCGGCAACTGTCGGCGGAGCAATAATCGACAGCGGCAATTTTGACTGGACCCTGGGCGATAAGTTCCCGGGCCTTACAACCCCCGACAGGTCATACCACGGGATTACTTATACCGAGCGTTTCGGCAAAGCGGCGTATATAACAAAAATTGTATCTCAGCTAATGCGTGATATTGGCTGTGTCCCTTCACCCCAAAACTCGTTTTTGCTAAACCTCGGACTTGAAACACTTTTTCTGAGAGTTGAAAGACATTGTCAAAATGCACTGCAAATCGCAAAATATTTGTCTGATAACAGCAAGATTTCTTGGGTAAACTATCCCTCACTTCCTAAAAGCAAATATTATGATTTAGCAAAAAAATATATGCCCGGTGGTTCAAGCGGTG
The DNA here is from genome assembly GCA_964588475.1 of uncultured Eubacteriales bacterium. GTDB lineage: Bacteria > Bacillota > Clostridia > Oscillospirales > Acutalibacteraceae > DTU089. The sequence goes on along the minus strand of CAZPPO010000005.1, from coordinate 14,178 downwards.
TTATTTCATTTGGGATAAAAGGCGGACAAGAATCGGCGGAGAAATTCGCAGATAGCCTGAAGCTCGCTTGTATCGTTACACATGTTGCAGATTGCCGAACCTGCCTTATTCATCCGGCAAGCACTACTCACCGCCAGCTTTCAAAGCAGGAGCTTGAAAAAACCGGTGTGACGCCCGATCTCATTCGCTTATCCGTGGGAATAGAATACGTAGACGATATCATTAACGACATTTCTCAAGCTCTTTCAAAGGTGTGAATTCATGACTAATCCAGTTAAGTACATATCATTTATCCTTATTTTAAGTATTACTTTTTTAGCTATATCCGGTTGCGGCGATAATCCTGATAGTAATTCCGAAGCTAACCTTAACCTGATACAAAGCGCAATGAACATTTCGGTTAACAACAAAACTCTTGACATGCTTACTCTTGAGGCTCAAATGGGTGCTTTTTCAGGTGGAACCGGAACCGTATATGAAGTGATTTTTGAACTGCCGACAACCATTAATACTATAGTTCTTAGCGAAGGCAGCGAAAGCTCAGTTCGAAGCTTTTCAATTGAAGCCGAAAAGAATGGCGAATATGTTAACATTTATAGTCAGGATATAATAGGTTCTCTCAGGTATTGCGCTTTTGATACTATAACAACTAATGGACTGAGAATAATTATTACAGAAGTTGCGCAGGATACACAATTCAATATCACTTATACAGAAGCGTATTATATACAAAGAGGAAAAGAGGATTTCAAGGTTACCTCATACGCTTTGGGTTCTGATGTGTATAAAAAAGAATATTTTAATTCGGGAGCGTTAGAAATAATCACCGACATAGTTATATTTGGACTAACTTCATTTGACAGCGAGGGCAACATCATCTATAACGATATACTCGTTGACAATAAGACCGTAAACGGCAAGGATGCTCTAAAAAATGTTATTGAAAATGTTCGCTTCTTTGAGGGGCAGCTTAATAAGCAGGTAAAAATTCACATAAACCTTTTAGGTCCTGAAGCCGCGGGAACATTTGACAGCTGGGATGACGAAATGATAGCCAAAGGCGATTCACACGCCTTGGCTTTTGACGATAATCGAGAAAAGCTTGTGGCTTCAGTCGTCTCATTAATTAATGAATATGGAGTTGACGGTATTTATTTCGATTATGAATACCCCATAAAGTCTAAGCACAAAAAAGCTTTCAGCAATTTCTTAAGAGAATTAAAGAAAAATATGACCGATAAAATACTCGGAGTCGCTCTCGCAAGCTGGTGTATGGATCTGAGCCCTATAGCAATTGAAGCTTTGGATGCTGTTGAAATTATGGCATACGACCAATTTGATTTTCTCGGCAACCATTCCTCTTTTGAAAACGGAGTATCAGCTATTGAAGCGTTTATACAGCAAGGTTATGAAAAAGAAAAACTGTCGTTGGGAATCCCCTTTTATTCAAGGCCCTCTGATCAAGGCGCTTTTTGGTATAGCTATTCTCTTGAAGCAGACAAGCTCGGCAAATACAAAAATTTCGTGAACGGACCCGCCTTTTCAGCCGAAGACAAGTGCGAAACAAGATATTATAATTCCTACCAGATGACTTATGATAAAACCGCCTATGCTTATGATTTGGGAATAGGAGGCGTTATGGTGTGGCATTTGAGCTGTGATTTGCCGTTTAATAATGATATTTCACTTTTTAAGGCAATTTCAGATTCAATTGATACAAATGTAAAATGAGGTAATATATCGGAAATAAAGCAATATTTGATTAAATTCAGTAACAAAATTTAATATTCTCCGTAGAATGGTATTGAAGTTTTGCTTCAATAATTTTTAAGGAGGATTATTCATGTCAGACAGACACTGCTGCCCTGATGCGTCGCATATCAAGGAAGCCCTATGTATCGATACTGAAAGAGTATATGATTCATGTGCGGATAAAGACTGTCTTCGAGATTTAAGACTGTACATTCCGGATCAGTGTCAACGTTTTGTTGACAATGCCTGTGCGGTTAGATGCAGAGGCTGCGAAATACTTAATTGTCTCGTGGAGGTTGAGAAAGTACCGTTTAACAAAGGATTCTATACAGTTGACCTTACTTTTTTCATTAAAGTAACTTGCGACCTTATTGGAGCTCCCGGATGTCCTGTTACAATCGTATGCGGATTAGCCTGCTTCAATAAAAAATGTATTCTTTACGGTAGCGAAGGAAGCGTTAAGATCTTTACCTCAAAATACAGAGAGGACAGTATTGACGAAGCACTTCCTATGGTTGATACAAATCCGCGAGCTAAGGTTCAATGTGCAGACCCAATATGCCTGAGTGCCGAGATTTGCCGTATCTGCGACTGCTGCAACACGCTTGGCGAGGGCGAAATAAACGTACCGGATTCAATTAGCCGCTGCTTTGACGGCTGCATCACATGCCCTCCGATCGGAGAAAAGGTTATAAGGGTTACAATCGGTGTTTTCTCAATTATCCAGCTTCAACGCGATGTTCAGATGCTTATTCCCGCATATGACTTCTGCGTACCCACAAAAGAATGCTGCTGCGATACCGAAGACCCGTGCGACGCGTTTAAGAAAATCCGCTTCCCGATTGACGAATTTTTCCCGCCCAATCTCGAGAACAATTCAGACCAGGGCACACCAAATTGCTGCTGATAGCACAAGCTTAAAGCCGCTTTTCCAAAGATATTTAATAATCAAAATAAACAGGCATATTCTTCTTAAGAATATGCCTGTTTATTATTAGAGGTTTTAGCGCTTCAATTTCTAACCATGTGCCTTACAGGGGCTGTCGCCTCGGTAATAGGCAAAAAGACATAACCATTTTTATTGCCGTAATCAATAATTCTCTCAACCGCCTTAGCTTTAATCTCACCGCCTGTTATATCGTGCATTAAAACTACGTTTCTTTTGTTCGTTCTCAGTCCTGTTTTTACATTAATGAACAGGTCTTTTGAGTTGTATTTTTTTCCGTTTGAATCGCCGCTGTCAAC
>CAZPPO010000005.1:0-11166 GCA_964588475.1 uncultured Eubacteriales bacterium | reverse complement strand
AGCCTTCATCCTGTACTGTTTTTACAAGCCTTGTCATAATACCGGGATTATAAGCCGATTGTGTGTTTGAGCTTCCTCCGGGAAAACGCATTATAGTCGGTGTGTATCCGGTTAGCGCTTCAACTTTTTCCCTTAGAGAATTGACATTATGCATAAAAATCTTTTCTGAGCGATAAATATCAGTAAAAACATGTGAATAGCCGTGAATGCCCACCGTATGACCTTCTTTAACCATTCGCTTTATCAAGTTTGCTTTTTCTTTTGTATTGAAGTTTATGATAAAAAATGTTGCCTTTACATTGTTTTTTTCAAAACATCAAGTATTGCTTTTGTGGTATATTCGGAAGGTCCGTCATCAAAGGTCAGATAGATAACGCTGCCTTTAGCTTTCTCCGGCTCAACAACTCTTATCCTGCGAGTCAGTGAGGAAGAATTTCCTGCAACATCAACCACTACATACTCTAAAACGTATATCCCTGTTGTTGAAGTGTCTACAGTTCCTATTATCTCGATATTTGCTGATATATCTCCGTCTGAATTATCGTATGCGCTACAGCCCTTCTCAATATATTTTGAGCCCTTAATAACTACTTCACTCTTATAACCCTTTAAGCTTAATTTTGGCGGTTGGATATCTCTTATTTCAATTTTACGCGATACCTGCGCTTTGTTTCCGGATGAATCCGTTACCTTATAGCTGGCTAAAACCTCATGCATACGGTCGCCGGAATATGACACTGTAGCCTCTTGAGAAATATCGCCGTTATAATTATCTATTGCGATACATCCGAGTTCCTTATAATCTTCATACGCTTCAACAGCAACAGTATTATCACCGACCAAGAATATTTTCGGAGGGGTTGTATCAACAACGTGAACTAAACGAGATACATTAAAGGTATGATTTTTGTACCTGAAAGAGTATGTAATCCGGCAATTGCGCGGGATATCTGTGCCAAAATCCAATGTATCGGCCGATACCTCGGTGTCAACAGCTCTTCCCGCATGGTCGCGAACAATTATACCCATATCCTGATAATCTTCAAATACTTCAACTGAAAGCTCTCTCCCACCTACAAACTCTATTTTCGGAGGAGAATATATACAATATAAACCCATAGAAACAATAATAACCGCAAAAAGCGAGAAAATAATGCAAAATTTTTTATTTTTTGTTTTAAGAAACAATGAAAACATACATATAGTAGTTAAAAGAAAAATTATTTCAATGATTTCCCAAAAATATTTGAAAACAAACACACTCATACAGAAAAACCGCCCTATCTGTCTTTGAGTATATCATTTATAGGAAAAAAAATCAATCGCAGTAAAATTATGGATTATTATGACAATCGGTAATATTTTATGTCATTTTTTCTTGTTTCACTTTTTTATCTATTACATGTCTTGATTCTAATTCATCTACAATTTCCATCCATTCTATCTGATAATATGTCATCAAAACCACTATATGATATGCTAAATCCGCAATTTCGTATATAGTATTAGGCTTATCTCCCGCCTTTGCAGCAATTATGACCTCTGTTGACTCCTCCCCTATCTTCTTGAGAATTTTATCAAGACCCTTTTCAAAAAGATAATTTGTATAGGAGCCATCCTTGGGATTTTTCATTCTGTCTTTTATCAGTTTTGCGAGCAAATCAATAGAAAACATATTCTTGCCTGAGTCATCACCAAAAATATCATTAAAAAAACAAGACTCACTGCCGGTGTGGCATGCCGGACCTTGCTTATCTACTGTTATATGTAGAGCGTCATAATCACAGTCGGCGGTTATTTTAACTACATTTTGGTAATTCCCCGAGGTTTCACCCTTCCTCCAAAGCGCTTTTCTTGAACGAGAATAAAAACAGGTTCTACCTTCATTAATAGTTATTTGAAGACTTTCTTTATTCATATAAGCAAGAGTCAGAAGCTCTTTACTTTTCGAATCTGTAACGATGGCGGGGATAAGTCCGTCCTTGTCAAATTTTAATCTTTCGATATTCATTCTTTTATCTCCTAATATTTATTCCGTGTTCAGTCAGATATTCTTTTAATTCATTAATTTTTATTTCTCCGAAATGAAATATGGATGCGGCAAGTCCCGCATCAATATCCGGTAAAGACTTAAAAAGCTCAAGAAAATGTTCTTTACTTCCCGCCCCGCCCGAAGCTATAACCGGAACATTAACCTTCTCTAATACATGCTCTAACAGCTCAATATCAAAGCCTTGCTTGACACCGTCTGTATCAATACTGTTTACAACTACTTCACCCGCGCCTCTTTTAACACAGACTTCTATCCAATCTAATGCATCCAACCCTGTGTCTATTCTTCCTCCGTTTTTAAACAAATGAAACTTTCCGTTTACTCTTTTTATGTCACAAGAGAGAACTACGCATTGACTTCCGTACTTTTGCGCGGCTTGTGTTATCAGCTGCGGGTTATTAATAGCTCCCGAATTAACACTCACTTTATCCGCTCCACATTTAAGCACTGTGTCAAAATCATCTATACTGTTAATCCCGCCGCCTACGGTCAAAGGAATAAAGACACATTCGGCTGTCTTTTTAAGAATATCGGTAAACAGTGCTCTTTTTTCATATGATGCGGTTATATCATAAAAGACAAGCTCGTCAGCATTGTTATCGCTGTAATACCGTGCAAGTGTTATAGGAGAGGAAACATCGCTTAGTTCCTTAAAATTTACGCCCTTGACCACTCTGCCATCCTTTACATCAAGACAGGGAATAATTCTTTTAGTTATCAATACTCTCACCTCTTGCTGCCTTTAGAGCTTTGTCTAAGGTTATTTTATTTTCATAAAGGGCTTTACCGAGAATTACCCCGTAAACATTCATTTCAAGCAAGGCTGTAATATCCTCATAGCTTGATACTCCACCCGAGGCAATGATATCAAGTGAATATTTGTCAGAAAGACGCCTGTAAAGCTCAATATTTGTGCCCGTCATCATTCCGTCTTTGGAAACATCCGTACAAACTACAGTCTTAACGTCGAGCGCTTCCATATCATCAAAAAAGGTATCAACGGGAATCTCTGATACCAAAGACCAACCCTTGACGGCAATACGGGCATCCTTGATATCGGCTCCTACCGCGATTTTGCTGCCGAAACTTTTTATACAGTCACAAAGAAAGCTTCTGTCCAAAACCGCTGCCGTCCCGATAATAATGCGAGATACACCGGATGCTATCAAAGCCTCAACAGCTTTCATATTCCTTATACCTCCGCCGGTCTGAACGAACATCCCTGTTTCGCAAACAATCCTCTTTATTGTATCGCTACACGAGGGCACGCCCGTTTTTGCTCCAATCAGGTCGACTATATGCAAGTATGACGCACCGTCCCCCTTAAAATCGAGAGCCACCTTTACGGGATCACGATTATAAACGGTCATTTTCTTAAAATCACCGTTAGTAAGCCTAACTGCGGCTTCGTTATAAAGGTCAATTGCCGGAAACACAAGCATAAGCTCCTCCTATATCTCACAAAAGGCTTGAAGTATTCTAAGCCCGGTTTTACCGCTTTTTTCCGGGTGGTATTGCACGGAGTAAATGCTCCCTTTTTCGACGGAAGCTGTAATGGGAATTCCGTATTGTACATATGCGGAAACATAATCATCGCAAGAGCTTGCGTAGTATGAGTGGACAAAATATACGTATTCGCCGGCATGCGTGTATTTGTACAAGCGGCTTTTTACTCTGTTTTCGGGAAAAATAAGAGAATTCCAGCCTATCTGCGGTATTTTCAGCTTTGGATCAATTGCCCCTTTAAACGGAACTACCTTACCCGGAATAAGACCCAGGCCCTCATGTTCTCCATTTTCAAAGCTTTTTTCAAATAGTAACTGCATACCTAAACAAATCCCGAAAAGTGGCTTTCCGTTTAATACCTCTTCTTTAATGACAGATAAAAGTCCGGTTTGGGAAAGACGAAGCCGCGCATTTTCAAATGCACCTACGCCGGGAAGAATTATCTTATCGGCATTTTTTATTTCTTTCTCATTAAAGGTCAGCACACCTTGAGCTCCTACCGCTTTAAGCGAGCAAAGAAGTGAAAACATATTGCCTACTCCGTAATCAATTACCGCAATCATTTATAGGACGCCTTTCGTTGAAGGTATTTCCCGGGAAAAATCCTTATCTATAGACACAGCATCCCTTAAAACTCTTCCAAAGCCCTTAAAAGCCGCCTCTGTAATATGATGTGAGTTTATACCGCTTAGCTTTTTAATATGAAGAGTAATGCCGGAGCTGTTTGCAAATGCCCTGAAAAACTCTTCGGTAAGCTCCGTGTCATAATCTTTTATCTTCTGACTTGGTACGGGCAAATCAAAAGAACAGTATGCTCTACCGGATATATCTGCCGCACAAAGCACAAGCGCTTCATCCATGGGCAAGATAATATCGGCAAAACGCCTTATTGCGCGCTTGTCCCCAAGAGCCGCCTTAAACGCCGAGCCAAGCACAATACCGACATCCTCAACGCAATGGTGATAGTCAACATTTGTGTCACCGCTGCACTTAATACGCAAATCAAATCTGCCGTGAACGGCAAAAAGTGTTAACATATGGTCTAAGAATCCGCACCCCGTTAAAACATCGCAATTCCCGCACCCCTCCAGTAAAAGCGAAAGTGTAATATCCGTTTCTTTTGTCGCTCGCTTTATTTCTGCGTTACGCATATTAATTCTCCTTTGTTTATTTAACAAGTTTTTTTATTTCAAAAATTAATTTTTCTGTTTGTTCATGCGTTCCTATGCTGATTCTGACATATTCCTCAATTCTGCTTTGCTTGAAATATCTGATTAATATACCGTTATTTTTAAGCCTTTGGTATAAGTCGCCTGCCGTTATTCCATAGGGCTTTGTAAAGATAAAATTTGCTTTTGAGTTTAACACAAAAAAGTCCGCCTCTTTAAGCCTTTCGGTCAGATAAGCGCGAGTATCAATGATTTTTCGGCAACACTCTTTATAATAATCCTCCTCATCAAGCGCCGCCTCTCCGGCTAAAATTGTAAGCCTGTTAATATTATAGGGGTTTGTAGAATATTTTATTTTACTTAAATCATCAATCAAGCTTTTATGACCCAGCGCAAAGCCGAGTCTTGCACCGGCAAGAGAGCGAGATTTTGAAAATGTTTGAACCACAAGCAAATTGTCATACTTTTTAATAAGCTTTGATGAAGATTCTCCCCCGAAATCTATATAAGCCTCGTCTATTATAACAAGATTGTTCTTGTTGCTTTTGACTATCTCCTCAATATCCTCAACGGGCAGGTAAAGACCCGTGGGTGCATTTGGATTGGCTATAACAATATTTTCATTTAAGCCTACATAATCGCTAATATTCAATGTGAAATCATCATCAAGCGGTATAATGTTTTCGTCACTCCCGTAAAGGCGTGAGTACACCTGATAAAAGCCATAGGTTATATCGGCAAATGCAACCTTTGCCCCGTTTCCGAAAAAGGCGAGAAAAGCGAAAGAAAGTATTTCATCAGAGCCGTTTGAAAGGAATATATTTTCCCGGGAAATACCGTAAATCTCTGCAAGCTTTGCTTTTATGTTTTCTGCCTCAAGGGGCGGATAAAGGTTGAGCTTTTCGACCTCATATGAATTCACAGCCTCAACTACGCGTCTTGCAGGCGCATACGGTGACTCGTTAGTATTAAGCTTTATATACTTAGAATAATCCCGAGGCTGCTCTCCAGGTTTATACACCTGAAGCTCCCTATACCTTTCAGCTAAAAATCTGCTCATCCTTAATGCAGCTCCTTTACTCTTTTTCAAACCTGATTAAAGTAGCCTTTGCGTGTGCGCTCAAACCCTCTTCAAGGGCTAAAAGTACTATTTTGTCGCAGGCAGCGTGCAGTGCATCACGAGTATAAAAAGTATACTGAATTTTTTTAATAAAGTCATCTACCGAAAGCGGACTCGAAAATTTCGCGGTACCCCCTGTCGGTAAGGTGTGATTTGTTCCTGCAAAATAATCCCCGAGTGCCTCAGGTGTATTATAACCTAAAAATACCGAGCCTGCATTTTCGATTTTGTCAAGGTACAGGAAGGGATCGTCTAAGCAAATTTCAAGATGCTCCGGCGCAAGCTCATTTGAAACCATAATTGCCTCGTCAATCGAAGACACTATAATGATTTTTCCGAAATTTTCGATTGATTCGCCTGCAATATCGCTTCTGTCTAATAGGGGCAGCTGCTTTTCGAGCTCTATAGATACCTTTTTGGCAAGGCTTTTGCTTGTTGTGACAAGCACGGACGAGGCAAGCCTGTCATGCTCTGCCTGAGAAAGCAAATCCGCCGCTATATATGCCGGATTAGAGCTTTCATCCGCGATAATAAGTATTTCGCTGGGACCCGCTATCATATCTATATCAACCTGTCCGAAAACCTGTCGCTTCGCCTGTGCTACGAAAATGTTTCCCGGACCTATTATTTTTAATACCCTTGGAACGCTTTCTGTTCCATATGCAAGAGCGCCTACAGCTTGAGCTCCTCCTATCTTAAATATTCTGTCAACTCCCGCAATTTTAGCGGCGCACAGCACGGAGGGCTTTATGCCGCCATCCTTTAACGCAGGTGTAACCATTATAATCTGCTTTACTCCCGCAAGCCTTGCGGGTATTGCATTCATAAGTACCGATGACGGATAGCTGGCTGTTCCTCCCGGAACATAAATTCCAACACTTTTTAGGGGTAATACCTTCTGCCCTAATATTTCGCCATTTTCTTTTGTGACGCAAAATCCCTCTTTAATTTGGTTTTTATGAAACTCGATTATGTTTTGCTTTGCCTGCTCTAAGGCATTTATCAATTCGTCCGAACAAAGCGAAAAGGCATTTTCAATCTCAGTCTGTGTTACCTCGAGTCGTGTAAGCTTTACTTTATCAAAGCGCTCGGTGTAATCGAAAAGTGCTTTATCTCCCCTTGCTCTGACATCTGAGATAATACTTGAAACAATACTGTCGACGTTACTGACTGTATTATCTCTTCTTAAAATTTTATCCTTATTAATCTCATTATAGTTATATATTTTAATCATTTTTTACCCCGCTCTTTAGCTTGCCGATTACTTCTTCTATTTTTTTGTTCTTAAACTTAAAGCTTACCTTGTTGGCTATAAGACGCGCACTTATATCCACTATTTCCTCAAGTGATACAAGATTGTTTTCCTTTAAGGTGGTACCTGTTTCTACAATGTCAACTATTACATCCGCCATTTTCAAAAGAGGTGCTATTTCTACCGAGCCGCTGAGCTTTATTATATCGATATCACGGCTTTGTTTTGAATAATAATCCCGAGCAATATTAGGAAAGCTCGTTGCAACCCGAAGGGCTCGTTTTGTTATTTTATTGCTTCCCTCAAAGCCCGCCACTACCATTTTGCATTTTCCGAATCCAAGATTATAAAGCTCATAAACATCAGGTCTGTACTCGAGCAGGATATCCTTGCCTGCCACTCCTATATCTGCAGCACCTCTTTCAACATATTTGCCGACATCAGAGGGCTTCACCCAAAAATATCTTATACCTAAATCTTCATTTTCAAATATCAGTTTCCTGTTGTTTTTAAGCAATTCAGGACAAGGATATCCGATTTTTTCAAACTCGTGATAAGACTTTTCTCCCAAACGCCCCTTTGGTAAGGCTATATTCAGAAATTCATTCAATTTCAACTGCCTCCCCGTTCTTTATTGTGTAATACTTCTTTGCCTTAAGCTTCTTTTCGACACTCTTTTGAACACTTATGCTTTTGCCTTTTGACAAAATGGTCTCGGCCGCTTTTCCCACCGAAAAAGCATTGTCATTTTCAGAATACACAATTACACAGTCAATATCATAGGGATTATCAGAAACAAAATAACTGTCAAGGATATCGGTGTATACGGCAAAACCGATTGCCTGTGAGTGCTTGCCAAATTTTTTTAAGAGATTATCGTACCTGCCTCCCGAAAGCACTACTGCGGGAATGTCTTCAATGAAACCTTGAAATATTATCCCATTATAATAATTTACATCGTTTACAATTGAAAAATCAAGATTAACACATTCGCCGATTCCAAAAATCTTGAGCAGCTCGTATACGTTTGCAAGCTCTGCCAATGCCTCATTCATTGCTTGATTAACCACAAGCTCTTGAGCTAAGGTAAATGCCTTTTCAAAGCTACCGTAAATAGACGATAAGGCGCATATTTTTGTTATAAGAGAGGTTTCAATTTCGCACTGTGAGCAATAATCCTGCAGCTCATGAGAGCTCCTTTGAGAAATCAGCGCGCATACCCTGTCTCTTTGAACTGCAGAAAGAGGTGTTTCATCAAGAAGACCATTAATAAAACGCAGATTTGAAATGTCAAGAACATAGCTTGTGCTTACAGCCTTCAGACTATGTACGGCAAGAGACAGCACTTCAAAAACGGTATATAAATCTATTTTTCCTATATATTCAAGACCTACTTGAGTTATTTCCTTGTATTCCTTTGACTCTCTGATAACTCTGTAAACCTTTTCGTTATAATAAAGCTTATACGGTGTCTGTGCGTTGTTTTTTACATTTTTCACAATAGAAAGAGTTACATCGGGCTTTAGCGCTAAAAGCTTGCCGCTTAAATCGGAAAATGTTATAACATTTTCCGATTTAAGAAAGCTCTTGTTTTCCGCATATAAATCATATTCCTCAAATTTACTCATTTTGAATTTTACATAACCGTACTTTTCATAAAGATTAGTTAGCTTAAGTACAGCATTCTCACCGCTCTCAATACAAAAACCGTTCATTTGCGCTCTCCCCCTTTGGCTTTTCCGATTTTAGCACACTTTAGCGTGGTAGTCAAGTAAATCACTAAATTATTTTAATCAAAAAATAAAAAGAGTCTGTCTTCCTCTTTTTTCTCATAATGGTTTATTTCAAAATGATTTGTTTAACTTCTCCTGCAAGGTACAGCGAGCCCGCAATAAGCAGGACATCCTTTTGCTTAAGACTTTTTAATATCTGCGGATAAACCTCTGAAATTTTATCCTTGCAAGTCACGTCTGAGCAGTATTTTTCAGCATATTCTGCAAGCTGACTAGCGTTTATCGCCCTTTTGTTTTCAGCTGTGACACAAATAAAGCTATCAGCAATTTCACTGAGCCTCTTTACGCATTCATCGATATCTTTATCGGCCATCATGCCCAGGATAACCGTCAGTTTGTCAAAGCGCACGCATTGCCTTATTAACTTGACAAGAGCATTGATTCCATCGGGGTTGTGTCCTCCGTCAAGGATTACAAGCGGATTTTTGTTTAGAACCTCGATTCTTGCAGGGAGGAAAGCCTTTGCTACACCATTTTGAATATTTCTCTGAGAAATAACAAAGCCTTTTTTATTCAGTGTTTGCGCCGCTTTAATAGCACAGGTCATATTTTTAATCTGATGCTCCCCTGCCATATTTACTCTGAATGGCGTTTTTTCGAAAACGAAATCAGTACCGAATATATCACTTTTCACTGTTTTTATGTCCGTGATATTTGGAATAACAAGCTTGCAGCTGCGCTGCTGTACGGTTTTTTCTATAACGGAAACAGCGGCGTCCTGTTGACCGTACGCACAAATTACGGTTGTTTCATCTTTAATAATACCGCATTTCTCAAACGCGATTTTTTCTATAGTGTCACCCAAAACAGCGGTGTGCTCGAGAGAGAGCGAGGTAATAATTTCAATTAAAGGCTTTTTGATAACATTTGTTGCATCAAGTCTTCCTCCCAAACCCGTTTCAAGGACGACAATGTCGCACTTTTTCCGTTTATAACATAAAAAAGCTGCTGCGGTTATGATTTCAAACTCGGTAATCTCTTCGCCGTTCTTGCTCATTTTATCTACAAACGGAACTATTTCTTCAATTGCCTTTGCAAAAAGATTTTCGGCTATAGGCTTTGAGTTGATTTGTATTCTTTCAAGAAAATGAACAACATAAGGAGATGTGTATAATCCTGTCTTATATCCGGCATCGCTCAATATTGAGGCCAAAGCCGTTGCTGTAGAGCCTTTACCGTTTGTTCCCGCTATATGAACAAAAGGCATACCTTCCTCGGGGTTGCCCAAATATGACAAAAGGGTATTCATCCGAGAAAGCCCCGGACGAATACCAAATTTCAGTAATGAATGAACAAAATTAACAGAGTCATTATAGTTCATAAATTTAATAGACTTTCTGACAGCATGACCTTTTTGGATGTGTTTTTTTCTAAGGCTTCCCGTTGAGCCTGAATTACTTTTTCAGGCGCCTTTGATAAAAATCCCGAATTGTTGAGCTTGTTTGAGAGCATTTCGATTTCCTTTTCCGTGGATAGAAGCTCCTTTTTAAGCCTTGCCTTTTCGGCTTCAATATCAATCAGTTCTCCCATGGGAATAAATATTTTCGCACTGTCAGTAATTACACAGACAGCCGATTGAATATCAAAATCTTCACCTACAGTAACTTTGGAGGCTCCTGCAAGACGGGTCATAAAGACCGCGCATTTTTCAAAATCTTCGGTATACTTGGTGTCAATAAAGAATTGCGCTTTTTTTGACAAGGGGACATTCATTTCGGCTCTGCGGTTTCTTATTGCCTTGATTGCCGTCATTATCCGCTCTAATGATTCTTCCTCCTTAGGGAAAAGAAGCTTTTTATCGTATTTAGGCCACAAAGAAACCATAATACTCTCGCCGTTATGCGGCAGTGTCTGCCAGATTTTTTCTGTTATAAACGGCATAAAGGGATGTAACAGCTTAAGTGAGTTTGACATAACATAAACAAGAACGGACTTAGCGGCGTCGCCTTGGTCTTGTGTGCCTAATCTGACCTTTGTCAGCTCAATATACCAATCGCAAAATTCATCCCAAATAAAATCATATAGCTTCTGAACGGCAATTCCGGTCTCATAGCTTTCAAGTGCTTGTGTAACGCCCTTAACAAGCCGAGAGTATCTGCTTAAAATCCACTTGTCTTCAGTAGATAGACAATCGGGAATATGAGGCGGCTTTTCGTCTTTAGTTAAATTCATAAGAATAAATCTGCTTGCATTCCATAGCTTGTTAGCAAAATTTCGGCTTGACTCAATCTTTTCGGTCGAAAAACGCATATCGTTTCCGGGACTGTTACCGG
>CAZPPO010000004.1:15425-29366 GCA_964588475.1 uncultured Eubacteriales bacterium | reverse complement strand
GCGCTTATGTCAGACAATCCTGAGCTCCTGGCCGCCCGCAAAAAGGGAATTCCGACATTTGAAAGAAGCAAGCTTTTCGGGGCATATTCACGCAGATTTGACAATTGTGTGGGCATTAGCGGAACACACGGTAAAACTACCGTAACGGCAATGGTAACACAAATACTTTTGCAAGCTGGTTTTTCTCCCTCTGCTCTTATTGGCGGAAGGCTGCCGCTGACGAATTCAAACGGTGTTGTCGGCACAAGCTCTTACTTCATATGTGAGGCGTGCGAATACAAAAATACATTTCACGAGCTTTCGCCCGATGTGAGCGTAATACTGAATGTTGATTGTGACCATATGGAGTTTTTTAAGACGCAGCAGAATCTGATAGCATCCTTCGGGCATTTCGCCGAGATGGCTAAAAGCTGTATTATCTACAATGGCGATGATGAAAAAACAATTATGGCTGTCAAAGAAATTTCGGGGAAAAAGCTCATAACCTTCGGAAGGTCCGTTTCGAATGATTATTATGCAACGGATATCGAGCTGTTAAGAGGAGCCTTCGCTTCGTTTGACGTTTGGTATTTACGAAAAAAAATAGGCAGGATTAAATTGGGTATACCGGGGGAACACAACATTTACAACGCTCTTGCAGCTATATGTATAGCCTTGTACTGCAATGCCGATTTTCTGCAATGCAAGCAAAGCCTTGAGGCTTTTAAGGGTGCCGGTAGACGATTTGAAGTTTTAGGAGAATACAAAGGAGCCGTTATCGCGGATGATTATGCCCATCATCCCAAGGAGCTTGAGGTTACTCTTAAAACAGCTAAGTCTATGGGATACAAGCGTGTTTGGGCTGTTTTCCAGCCGTTTACATTCAGCAGAACCAAAATGCTGCTTAAAGATTTCGCAAGAGCGCTTTCAATAGCCGATAAGGTCATTTTGACTAAGATAATGGGCTCGAGGGAAAAGAATGTTTACGGTATTGAAACGGGGGACCTTGCAAACGAAATTGAGGGCAGCGTTTGGTATGATTCGTTTAATGAGGCTGCAAACCACATAAAGGAAAATGTTGAAGAAGGTGACCTCGTAATAACCTTAGGATGCGGAGATGTTTATAAAATAGCTCAAATAATACTGGGAGAAAAAAAGCAAAGTGAAATATAAGGCTGTTATATTTGATATGGACGGAACACTGATTGATACCTTGGATGATCTTGCAGACAGTACGAATTTCGCATTAAGGAGTATGGGATTCCCCAAAAGAACAAAAGCCGAAATCAAGTCCTTTGTCGGCAACGGGGTTGAAAGGCTCATATCGTTATCCGTTCCAAGGTGTGCCTCTAAAGAGGACAAACAAAAATGTATTGAGATCTTCAAAGCTAATTACGCCGAAAATTCAAAAAATAAGACTAAGCCTTACGACGGAATTATAGAGCTTCTGCAGCAACTGAAGAGAAAGAACATAAAAACAGGCGTAGTTTCAAATAAATATCACCCGGCGCTTATAAAGCTTTGTGAGTATTATTTTGGAGAACTTATAGATTATGCCGTCGGCGAAAGGGAAGGAGTTCCTAAAAAGCCCTCTCCCGAATGTGTGTACGAGTGCATGGAGAAATTAGGCTGTCAAAAGCATCAGACATTGTTTATAGGGGATTCCGATATCGACGTTTTAACCGCCAAAAATGCAGGCCTTTGCTGCGTTGGTGTATTATGGGGTTTTAGGGATGAAAATCTTTTAAGAACCGAAGGCGCTGAGCATATTGTAAAAAGCCCTTCGGAAATAATTGATATATTAAATTAAAGTCAGAACGGAGGTTTCTATGAAGGTACTGATGATTAACGGCAGTCCGCATGAAAAAGGGTGTACATATACAGCTCTGCGGGAAATAGCCGCCACATTGCACAAAAATGGTTTAGAGTATGAGATTGTTCAAATCGGTTCGTCTTATGTTCACGGCTGCAAGGCATGCAAGGCTTGTGCCGGCAGCGGTAAATGCACATTTGACGATGATATTGCAAATACTATTCTTGAAAAAGCAGAAAAGGCGGATGGTTTCATTTTCGGTTCACCGGTTCACTACGCCGCTCCTACCGGCGCGCTTTGCGCCGTTCTTGACAGATGTTTTTTCGCCGGCTCGCGTTGTTTCAGAGGCAAGCCAGCGGCAGCTGTGGTAAGCTGTCGCAGAGCGGGTTCTACAGCGGCCCTTGACAGACTAAATAAGTATTTTACCATAAATTATATGCCTGTTGTTTCGGCGGGTTACTGGAATATGGTACACGGGAGTTCGCCACAGCAGGTTAAAAGAGACCTCGAAGGGATGCAGGTAATGAGAGCGCTTGGAACAAATATGGCATGGCTTATCAAATGTATAAAATCAGGAGAAGAAAATGGTCTTACGCGTCCGGATCCGGAGGACAAAGTTTGGACCGATTTTATTGAGTAGTCAAGGGCATATTTAACAAATTAATATCATATATTGTATTTTATGGATTATTATGGTATTATACATATGTACGAAACAGGGCAGGAGAGTTGTTATGAATGATGTGAAAAAACTATATAAGCTTTGGAAGGAACAAGCCGTGCTTGACGGCGACCTTATAAAGGAGCTTGTCAAAAAAGAGAATGACAGTGAGCAGATTTCAGATATGTTTTACAAAAACCTTCAGTTTGGCACTGCAGGCCTTAGAGGAATTATCGGTGCAGGGACAAACAGGATGAATGTTTATACCATAGGTCAGGCGACTCAGGGGCTTGCCGATTATCTTAATTTTGAGTTTGATAAACCGTCGGTTGCCATTGCTTACGATTCGCGAATAAAGTCCGAGCTCTTTGCAAAGGAAGCCGCTTCGGTTCTTGCGGCGAATGGTGTGAAGGTTCATATTTTCGAGCATCTTGTGCCAACTCCCATGCTCTCTTATGCCGTCAGAACGCTACGGTGCAGTTCGGGTATAATAATAACCGCAAGTCACAATCCCTCAAAATATAACGGCTTTAAGTGTTACGATAAAAGCGGCTATCAAATGACCGACGAGGCGGCGCAAAAAACCTTTGATTTTATATCAAGGGTCGATGTGTTCAAGCAGGTTAAGCGTGTAAGCTTCGAGTCTGCAGCTAAGGAAGGAATCATTCAACTTATAGGCGAACAGCTTATTAACGGGTTTTATGAAGAGGTTTTGTCAAAGAGATTAAATAAGCAAGCTTGCGATGAAGCAAATCTAAGGATAATATATACTCCTCTCAACGGGGCGGGTAATATGCCTGTTCGCAAGGTACTCGGCGAAATCGGAGTAAAAGAGCTGAGGGTAGTGAAAAGTCAGGAAAATCCTGACGGGAATTTTCCTACATGTCCTTTTCCAAATCCGGAAATTCGTCAGTCATTTGAGGAAGCGTTAAAAATTGCGGACGGCTTTAAGGCGGATTTGCTTCTTGCTACCGACCCCGATTGTGACAGGGTAGGAATAGCTGTACTTGACCAAGGCGAATATCGTCTTATGACCGGAAATGAGACAGGCGCTATGCTGGCTGAATATATTCTGTCCCAGCTGAGCGAAAAGCGTATTTTGCCGGAGAATGCCGTTGTCGTTAAGTCAATCGTATCAACTGCGTTAATTGAGGAGATTGCAAAAAATTACAAAGCTGATGTTGTTGATTTATTGACAGGATTTAAGTATGTAGGCGAGTATATAACCGCTCTTGAAGACAAGGGAGAAAAGCAACGCTTTGTTTTCGCGATGGAGGAGAGCTATGGTTATCTTTCGGGTACTCACGCCAGAGACAAGGATGCGGTCGTTGCCTCAATGCTGATATGCGAAATGGCGGCATATTACAAGGCAAAAGGACTTTCCTTATATGACTTTATGACTTCAATATATAAGAAGTACGGCTTTTATATCAGCGTATTAAATAATTTTGAATTCGAGGGAGCTAAAGGAATGCAGACTATGGGCAAAATAATGTCTGACCTGAGAAGCTTACCCCCTGTAAAAATTAACGGCAGCAAGGTTAAAATTATAAAGGATTATAAAACAGGCGAAGTGCTAAATTGCATTTCAAACGGAAAAACCTTTACCGGTTTGCCTTCCTCCAATGTTCTTCATTTCATACTTGAGAGTGGAGACACCGTAATAGTCAGACCTTCAGGAACAGAGCCTAAGCTTAAGATATATATTACCTCAAAGACCGAAAGCAGGGAAAAGTCGCAGAAGAAGGCTCAGGATATTTCCGACTATATGAAAAAAATTCTAAAAATCTAAGGGACAAGGAAAGGTGACTGTTTTGATATCAAGAAAAACAGCAGTAAGAATTATTGCGGCTATACTTGCTTTTCTTCTGATGGGAGGGGTGCTTGTAACGGCGTTTCAGGTTTTTGCGGCTGATTCATTCGAAAGTACGGGTGGTTCGCTGCTATCCGAAAACAGCCCGGGTGATTCATTCGAAATAATTGCCCTTATAGTATTTTTTATAGCCTTGGCTGTTTTAGTCACATTCTTGGTATTATATTTGATTAAGAAACGTAAAAACCAAGGATAAGGAAAATATTAGCATCAATTACAAAAATTTTTGATTTTTGAAAAAAATGTTTGACAAAATAATCTTTTTGAGTTATTATGCAACCACATATTGATTATTACAGGGGTATTATCTTGAAAAACTGCTCGATTTTACAAAAATACGGCGGTTTGTCCAACGAAGAGCTTGTTGCTCTTGCTCAAAACGGAGAGAGCAACGCGCTTGCATTTTTAGCTCAAAGATTTCTGAATGTCAACAGGGCGAAATATCCTGCCGGTTATTTGGAAATTGAGGACTTAAACCAGGAAGGGATGCTCGGCTTTCTATCAGCTGTCAGGACCTATTCCCACGGAAAAGGCGCTTCCTTTGATACATATGCGTCTAAGTGTATTGATAACAGGATAAAATCTGTTGCAGGAAGAACCGTCAAGAAAGCTTTTCCGGTCACTGCATTAGTTGACGAGCGTGCGTCAGAGCTATATAATCCGCTTGATGCTGTTTCCGAAAATGAAAGACTCGACGATTTTATCGGATTATTCATTTCGAAGCTTTCCAAAAGGGAACAAAAGGTATTTGCAATGTATCTAAGAGGTTTTTCTTCATCCGATATCGCAATTAACCTTTGCATCCCCGAAAAGTCCGCAGAAAACGCTCTGCAGCGTGCAAAGCGTAAACTCAAACAGTATTATAACGGCAACTATAAAGCCGTTTAATATACCCTCTTAGCTTAATTTTTAGAAGAGCGTTGATTTACAAAGGTGGCGGTGCAAGCCCGTCCGAGGGTAATATCTTTATATGTCAAGCGAGGTAAAAAAATGTTTGAAGACAAAACACTCATCTGCAAGGAATGTGGCGGGGAATTTATTTTCACAGCCGGAGAGCAAGAGTTCTACGATGCTAAAGGCTTTGTAAACGAGCCACAGCGTTGCAAGACGTGCCGTGACAATCGCAAGCAAGCGGCAAGAGGAGAACGCGAAATGTTCACAGCAATCTGTGCAGCATGCGGAAAAGAGGCAACAGTACCATTTAAGCCCCGCGAAGACCGCCCTGTGTATTGCAGCGACTGCTTTGCGAAATCAAAAGGAGAGGCATAATCCGTTAATAGAATTATTGCTGCTTTGCTCACTCTTTTATAAGGGAGGGCAAAGCTTCCTTGTAGTCAAAAAATGACGAGTTATTTTAAGAGCCGCAAGACTTGCGGCTCTTGATATTTATATAGCTTTCTCGGAGCAATTATTTTAAGGAAATCTATATATGGATAATTAGGTAAGAACATATAAACTTCTATAGTGAAGGTTCCTTTTATATTCAGGGCATTTCCTTAACATAGATCCTAACCTTTTGAGGAATTTTTAATTCTTCTTTTTCCGTGTCGTTACGAAGAACATAATCGGGAAGGAAGTTTTCATCGGATTTCAATATTGCCTGTGCTGAACTTCTGTACTGAGCCATTTTTTTCTTGTTTCCCTGATTTGTATAGACAAGATACCAGGCAATGGATTCATATAATCTGTCTTCCCCTCGACCCAAATCGCATTCACCGCCGCTTTTTGCCAGATAATCCTCAAGCTCCGGAGAATAAACAAAATCATCCCTTAAAAGGAGGCAGCGTGTAAGAGCTATATAAACACCGCTTGTTTTTGAGTTAAGCTCCTTCCAAGCTATGTATTGCCTGTATGCATCCTCATAATTGTGATAATGATATTCGATAATATTGCCAAGAGCCCAATGCATCCTTGCCTTTGTCTCCGGTGTAACTGTAACGTAATTTTTCAAACCATATTCAAGTATTTCCGCGGCAGCCGAAATATTACTGTTTCCGCCTCGCTTTTGCAAGGTTTGCGCAATAAAAATTGAACAATCACACTTTTCCTCATCAGGAAGCCTTTTCAGGGCATTATAGAATTTTCCGATTACCTCACTGTCCCATACCTTTGCCGCAAGAAAAATTTCAACCATGCCTTAACACCCTTTCATTTTGTTATATTAAATAGGAGGCAGGCAAGCCACTATTTCAATTTTATCATCGCTCACAGCGAACAGCTTCTGATTAATAGCATACGGGGAGAAGAAATAGTCTCCCTTTTTTATTTCTTTGATGTAATCACTCTCAAGCAGCCTTAAGGCTCCGCGTCCTTTTGTAACGACATACACGGCGGGAGCGGGCAAAGGGGAGGTTTTGCCTTTATTGACACAGTATCGCTCGACGCTGAAGCAAGGGGTATCGTCGCGGGATATAAGAGACTCCCTTGAAAAACCGTTTGAAGCTTCAATAATTTCAGGTGTTTTTTTGCATTGTGCCATAACCTTGTCTGCCGTAAAGGAAAAATCAAAGCAGTCTATAGCGTCGTTTTTACTCAAGCCTAAAAACATTTCCGTGTCGGAAAGCCGATAGTCACCGCACCAGCGCTCGGGCTGTATGGTAAAATCTGTAGGCTCTTGAACCTCAAGGATCAAACAGCCGGCTCCTATAGCATGCACTGCCCTTGCCGGAATAAAGTAAACGTCGCCGGGCTTTACGGGTATACGGTTGAGCAGAGCCTCCATCGCGGTTTTGTCATTTTCGCTTTCGACTACGGCTTTTTCAAACAACTCTCTCGTAACGCCGTGCTTAAAACCGAAATAAATGGCTGCATCGTCTCTCGTCGCAAGAACATACCATGACTCAGCTTTACCGAAGGAACAGTTCCAGTGCTTTTGAGAAAACTCCTTGTTCGGATGTGCCTGAACTGGAAGACGAATTGCACTGTCAAGAGCCTTAACAAGAACATCGAGTCCGTCCCTGCTTCCGATTAATAGCTCCTTGTGCCTACATAAAAGCTCGTCAAAGCGTATATTCGTATCTTTTACGGTTGATATTCCTTCGTACGGGTCGTCCCTTCCCTCATTGAGCGCCTTAACACACGAGCAAATCCATTCCTCGGGGAAAAAGGAATCCTCGCTGTTGTCACCGAAAAAATCTGAAAAAAGCTTACCGCCCGAATATACTCTGTAAACTCTGTTCTGATTGAAAAAAACAGGGAAAGAAGATATCAGTTCAGTATTCAAACTCTCACATCCTTATTAATTAACGCCCTTTGTGCAAAAACCGAGGCGCCGTATGCGGCCTCCTCCTTATTTTCCGAAACAGTTAATTTCATATTGAACCTTTCCTCAAAGAGCTTTTGCCATATGACGCTTTTGCGAATGCCGTTACCGGAGCCGACAAGTCTTTTAGGTTGATTTGTCAAAAAGGGACGGTACTTATCGAAAATTTCATACAGCTCGTTAACCGTACCCCTTAAAACGCCCGAGATGAGATGAGCGGGTGTGAAGTTATCAACACATATATTTTTAATAACTCCGCGCTTATCCGGGTTTTCCCTTGTGCCGCAGAATTCACAGCCGACAGTAAGCGGATTTGAAAGGCTCAATGCCTTTTCTGACAGCTCATCCATTGTAGGGAAAAGGCTTTCATCATCATTTTCGGGAAGGCCGAACAGAACGCGACATCCGTTAAAAAAACTTTCAAGTACCTGATAAGCCCGCCCTCCGCAAAGTGAGCTTCCTACAAACAAATAGGTGTTTTCAAGGAACGGACGAATTTCTCCCGAAGTCGGACAGGTAACCTGCTGTGTCATAACCGAAATTTGACCTCCTGTGCCCATATTTACAAGAACACTGTCATGCGGAGTTTTAACACAGCCGAGAAAGGAAGCCTGATTATCTCCTATTGCAACTGTTACGGGAATTGCCTTGGGCAAAAAATCAACCTTGGTTTTCCCCGCAAAAACTGTTTTTTCCGTAACAGCGGGAAGGATGCCTGAATCTAAGCATAAACGGTCTAAGGAATTTAAATCGAACCTGTTATTAACTAAATCAAAAATTCCGAAGCTTGCGGCATCGCTGACATGAACGAGCGGCTCCTTAAGAGCGCAAAGCCTCATAACAATATAGTCATGAATAGTGCAAATTTTATGGGCGTTTTCAGGAATTGCTTTGTTAACTGTGTTGTAAAAATGGGTAACAAGTCCAAAGCCCGATGCGGTTTTATACCCTGTTTGTTCATTTATGTACCCGCAATATGTAGTGCCCTTGTAGGCTTCGTTCCCACAACAGTCCTGCCAGGTATACAGCGGACTTATATGCTTGCCGCCTTTGTCACAGTATACTATACCGTGCATCTGACCTGTAACTCCGATAGCGTCGATATCCTTACTTATGTACATTAACTCTGAAAGAGCTTTTTTCACGATGTCGAATATTTTTTCGGGGTCCTGTATTTTTCGAAAAGGCTTGTCGCCTGTCACAAAGCTGTCGTTTTTAAGAGTTACGGTTTTAACAGGTCTTCCCGTTTTTGTTTCAGTCATGGCGGCACAAATGGTAGTTGTCCCAATATCCAATCCGATCGAAAACATAATTTACCCCTTTCAGCAGCAGATACAGGCGGAGGCAGGATCGAGCCTTTTAATAATATCCTGCTGTATAGCAGGGGACAGGTCAAGGAAATTCACAAAGGTACCGTGTATCCTCATAATATAAATCCCGCTCGGAGCGTATTTTGACGGATTATCAAGGACTTTTTTAAGAATTTCGGGCGTTGTTACGTTAACATACAGATAAAACGGAGAAACCTGTCTGTTCAAGGTATTAAAGAACAGCGGGCGAATAACCTTGTTCTTAAAGTCAAGACCTTTATCCTCTGAGGTTTCCGATCTGAAATATTTCGGGTCTATTCCGAAATGCGACGCATATCCGCCGCACATTTTTTCGAAGGGGAGCTTTAGAAGTGATAGAGTTCTAAAGCCTAAACCACGATTTGCGTCACCATTAAGCGGGTCTACTCCATAGTTGAGCATTTCTCTTTTTTTTCTCCCGTTTGGAAGAGCTCCCACCCAGTATCCGTAAAGCAGGTGAGTAGACGGTGTCGAAAAGTCCGGGCGGAAGGGATTGCCCAGATAATTTTCTGAATTTCGGACAATATCAGCTATTATGTTTGTTACAAGCGCTGCCTCGTCATCTGCTGAGGCTATGTTGTTCCCGTATTTTGGCTGCCTTAAAAGATATTCACGAAGCTCATTTTCTCCCTCAAAATTATTTTTAAGTGCATCAAGCAGACGCTGAGCATCCTCCTGCCGCTCGCTTATCAGACCATCAATGGCAATAAAGGAATCAGAAACAACGCTGTTACCGTGAATAAGACAGCCGCTTGCGTTATATTTTGTTCCCTGGTGCTCGGTGTCACGTAAATCGTACCCGGACTCGATTCCTCCCATTAGTGTACTCAGGAAAGGAACAGGTAGATTTGACAGTGCACGGGAGGCTCCGTTAGCGGCCTTAACCATTTCCTTTACGAAAAACTCAGTGTTTTCATAAAATCTCTCCCGTACGTTTTTAAGAGCCGATAAAGCGTCCGTCTTTTCACAAACACTGCCAATCTCGTTACCGGTAAGCGTTGAAAAACCGTCATTAAGAGTCAGCTCTAATATCTTTCCGAGGTTTAGCCAGCTGTTAGTTGTATTGCCGTTATCCTTGCCCATTATTAAAGGCTCCTGACAGCCGGCAATCGACGCGTACGCAATGTCCTCAAGCTCGACGCCTGCCTTATGAAGCACTTCATAAAGAGAGTCATCATTAAAAACAGAAGGAGTAAGACAGCCGGGAGTAAAGAAAAATCTTCCTAATTCGCGGTATAGTGAATCGGGAGTGTTTTTGTGGAGCTTAACAGAGAGTATCGGCTGTGGCAGATTCATATCGTAATAAGCGTCTAAAAGTGCGTAGGTCGTTTCGTTGGTCAGATCATTTCCGCTTATATCCCTTCCGCTGACGATTACATTTTGTGATATTGCCCAGCTTCTGTCGGCAACATTGAAGAAAACAAGAAAATGCTTTAAAAGAGAGGCGGCTTCATTTCGAGATAAATTATCCGCATACCTGTATGGCTCAAAAATTCTGTCGGCATTGCCCACGGAAAAAGCGAAGGGATTGGGAGCTTGCTCTAAACACATAACCTGCCACAACAGAATAAAGCTCTGAATAGCCTCGTAAAGAGTTTCGGCACCGTTTTCGGGTACTTTTTTCAGTGTGTCGGCAAGCAGTAGAAGCTCGTCTTTTCTTTCCCCGAAGGAGACTTCTGCTTTATCGCGTGCGATCTTCTCATATCTTCCGGCAAGAGCTATAACGCACTCGAGAGCCGTTTTCATAGCTGTATAGTTACTCTTTTTTATGCCCTTAGACGTTTTAATTTTTATTTCAATATCCGAAATCAAGGAGGATACACCATATTTAATTGCCTGTCTCATATCGGGAATGAGATGCCCTGTTACCTGTTCAATAAAGAAAGCTACTTCTCCCGTTAGCTTTTCAACACTTTTATACACAGCGGAAAGCTGCTTTACATATTGCGTGCTTTTGTCAAAATCACAGACCCTTTGTATTCGTTCCTTTGTAAATATGTCATTTGGCTCTATATCGCCGTAAACGGCAGTCGGGTCACAGTAGCCATTAAAGGTTTCAACCTTAAAAGACGGGTTAATCAAAGCGTAGCTTTTTGCAAAAGCATCCCTTTGTGTGCCTGCGAAAATCGCATTGTCACTTATTGATAAGGGAAGCTCAAGAATAGCTTTTTTAAGAACCTGGGCGCTTCTTTCCTCAGGCGGAAGGTGTGAAAAATCGGGACTGTACTTCATGTTTGCTTCTCTTACAAGAAACCAGCCGTCAAGTCTTTTAATATCCCGCTCTTCCTTGAAAAGCTTCTTCGCCTTATCGGTTATATACTCATAATTGAAATTTTTCATTATTGTTCTCCTTATTATGTTTTGATTACCGCTATACCGTTCAAGCGAAAGAACTCAATAATTTCATTGTACCTTTTATCACTTATGAAGCCGTTCTTTACGGTGTACAAAAGCATCTGCTTTTCCCACTTTTCCTTGCCGTACTCATGGTATTTAAGCAATTCGAACCATAAGCTGTCCTTGCCTGCCAGGTCTGAAAGCTCTCTGAAAAACTCGGCAAATCCAATTAATGAATCATTATCATCATTAAAACCGTGAATAAGCGGAATTCTTACGAGCAAGGGCTTTTTGGATTTAACCCTGATTTTCAGATTTTCCTTAATCGGCAAAAGGGAGGCGCCGATAATCTGCTTGAGCTTATCCTCCTTCGGATGCTTAAAATCCGCAATTAAATAATCAATATAAGGCATAAGCCTCTTTAGGGATGATAAGGATGCGTTTGTTTCAACAGCCGTATGTATTTTATTTTTTTTAAGCTGTGCGAGTATGCTTTCCATAGCGTCCGCCTGGCAGAGAATCTCTCCGCCTGTAAAGGTTACGCCTCCGCCGTCAAAAAACATAGGCGTACAGGAGAGAATCTCCTTAAGAAGCTCTTCAACAGATATTCCTTCCTCATTTTCATCGCTTTTTAATCCTTCGGGGTTCGAGCACCAGGGACAGTGGAGATTGCAGCCCTTTACATGATAGACAAGTCTGTTTCCCGGACCGTCTTCGGAATAATTAAAGCCTTTTCCGAAAATAAGCAGGTGGCTCTTTTTATCGAACAATACAATGCACATCCTGATATTATCAAAATTACTCTATTTTACATTATACATTAATTGTAAAAAATTGCAATAATGTAATGTCTTAATATTATCGAAATTTGTTTTGAATATCGCTTGAAAATAAGTTAGGTCTATGGTAATATTTATAAGTAAAAATATAATTACAGCTCTGAGGTTTTGATATGAGTCAATTTTGTAAGTGCGGATACTATCCTACCGTAATAATTCCCGGAATCGGGCAGTCTAAAGTAGAGCTTCTCGATAATGAGGGAAAGAGAGTTAAGCTTGCCTGGCCGCTTGAGCTTGACAGAAAACAATTAGTAAACAGAATTTTGCCCTCGGCAGTAAAGATGATTGCTTTGAGAGGTGACAGAGGGTTTACCGATATTCTTTACAGGGAGCTTTGCAAAGCACTTTACCCTCTTGCTTCAACTACGGAGGGTTTTCCCAAGGAAAGGCTTAGAGTTGTTTCTTATCCGCAAAGCGTTGCAGAATGTTCGGAGGATGAAAAACGCTTTATATACCGCATGGTTCCTATGGAGCAGCTCACACAGGTTATCAAAGAAAGCCATATGTATTTTTTCGCATACCATTCTTTCGGGCAGCCATATGAAACGGCAAAGCAATTACATTTATTTATACAAAACGTTAAAGAAAAAACAGGTCACGACAAGGTAAACATTGTTCCGGTAAGCTTGGGCGGCTCAATATCAATTGCATATTTTGACGCTTACGGTGAAAAAAAGGATATTCACAGAGTAATGAACTTTGTCCCCGCCATAAACGGCACAAGCATCGTTGCCGATGTTTTGCAGGGCAATGTTGATTTTGATAACCCGAAGGAAGTTCTTGAATTTATTCTTGACAGAAGAACAACTGATAAAATCCTGTCCTTTACAAAAATACTGCCAAAAGGCATTGGTAAAAAAATTACCGAAACAGCTCTTTCGGCTGTTCGTGATACAATTTTGATTAATAGTCCGGCTATATGGGCGGTTATCCCGCGTGAGAGATATGACTTTCTTTATGAGAAATTTCTTTGTGACGGAAAGCATGAAGCGCTCAGGGCAAAAGCCGACAGATTCCACAGGGCTCAAAAGGATTATGAGAAGCTTATTAAATTGCAGACAGAGCGTGGAGTTGAGTTTTTTACCATATGCGGTTACGGCAAAAAGCTTGCACCCTTTGTTAAATCAAAATCCGTTAATTCCGATTCTGTTTTAGATTTACAGTCGGCATCCTTAGGCTCATATTCGGTGCCTGTCGGAGAAAAGCTGCCTGATGATTACAAGCCTGATTATAATTGCGGCGAAACAAGTCATAATCACATTTCTCCCGATCGTGCTGTTGATGCCGGCGCAGGTCTTTTTCCCGATACAACATGGTATTTTTCTAATCAGATTCACGATGATATCGCTTATAATGATATCGCGCTTCTGCTTTGCCGTGAAATTCTTACAAACGAGGAATTTAAGGACGTGTATTCATCTTCCTCCTTTCCCCAATTTAACGGTTCCAGAAACATTAAGGAAATAAAATACAAGCTTCTTAATAAAGCAAAGCAATTGCTTGAAACAGATTTGCGCGAGCATGTTAGGGAAGAGCTTGTCAGGGCTATTGACGAATGCGAGCAGCTTTTTACTTATACAATAGTCAAAGACAATTCGCTCACTGAAAAGGCGACAAAGCGCCTGTCTGCTGCGGTTCTTTCGGCTTCGGCAGATTTATCCGAGTAATATTTCACCTATCGGTGACAAATAAAGGAGTGTTTTTATGAATGCTTATCATGAGATTTCCAAGACCATTGCCTCGCTTTTAGCAATAATGTTTGCCTTTTTAGGTACATTCGGTTTATTGGGAAATACATATGATTCTCAGAAAGGCTCGACAATCACCT
>CAZPPO010000004.1:14460-15415 GCA_964588475.1 uncultured Eubacteriales bacterium | reverse complement strand
ATCATGGCAGGAAGATGTCAATACGCTTTTATCCATGTGCGACGGTGAACCTTTAACGGCATGCAAAGGCGAATGCTCGCACTCACCTTCGATAATTATTCCCGGTATAGGGCAATCGGATGCATATTTGTTTGATGAGAATAACGAGATTATTTATGACAAAAACGGGGATCCTGTCACAGGGTGGCCGCTTTATGTGAATCCGGATGAGCTTATAAATAAGCTTGCCGCCCCCCTTATGACCGCTATAGCGACTCAAAAGGATAACGGCTTTACCGATTATGCTTCTGAGACTATCGCAAATGCTTTTTCTATAAATGAGACAGGATTAGACGGTCTGCCGGTAAACAATGTACATGTTATTAAATACTATAAGAGCCTCGCTCAATGTAATGAGGTCGACAGTGATTTTATTCTTAATGCCATTCCGATTAAGGGTTATGCCGACAGGGCAGGCGCCGACCATCTTTATTTCTTTGCATACAACAGCTTTGGAGATGTGCTTGGTATAGCCGAAGAGCTTTATGCTTATATTCAGATGGTAAAAGCTCAAACAGGGCACGATAAGGTCAACCTTGTTCCGATAAGTCTCGGGGGGACTGTATTTAACGCCCTGATGGAGCTGCATCCTGAGGTTTCACAGGATATTGACAGAGTGGTAACGATAATTCCCGCTCTTGACGGCTCTAAAATAGTCAGTGATGTATATAAAAAAGAGCTCAGCTTTGAAGATAATATGCTTTATAAGGATTTATTCCCCTCACTAATGCCGGACGACTATCTTGCTTATGTGGCAAATCTCGGTATTCGTTTTCTTCCTAAGCAGGTGCTTACCGATTTACTTGACAAGACTGTTGATAAGCTTCTTGATAAAATTCTTATAAACTGTCCGAATATGTGGGCTTTAGTTGCCAGCGAAGATTATCTCCAGCTTGCACAACAGTATTTAAGCGAT
>CAZPPO010000004.1:13185-14450 GCA_964588475.1 uncultured Eubacteriales bacterium | reverse complement strand
ACCATGAATATCTAAGAGACAGAACATTTGATTATTACCAAGCTCAGCTAAACAGCAAGGCAAATATTCTTGCTCTTAAGGCAACGGGAGTTGAGATGTTTAATGTTGTTGATTACGGTGTTCCTCTTTATTCGATAGCCCGTTCCTGGGACGATTATAATGCAGACGGCATAATTCATGTTGATTCAACCTCAATGGGCGCCCATACCTGCTTAATCGATCAAACGCTCGGGTCTCTGTATATTCCCGACGCACCCTTGTGCAGCAATCCTTTACATAATCATATCTCTCCCGACAATACGCTTGATGCTTCAACATCGATTCTTCCCGAGCATTCATTCTATTTCTATGAGCAAAACCACGAGTCAACGGCGAGGAACAACATAATAATGAATCTTGCAATTGATCTTCTTTATGACAAATCAATAACCGATATCTATTCCGACGAAAGATACCCGCAGTTTATGTACGCAAGAAATACAAGGAGCTTTTTCAGCAACGAGGTGCCGGATGCCGAAGCTATCTTGTCCGAAGAGCTTGCAGCTCCCGGAACATATGATTTTCAGCTTATTGCTGATACTCGAGCGGCTCTTGATGAGGCCTATTATATGGAGCAACACGGAAGCGTTACCACCGAAGAGGTTGAACAGATAAAAGCCGAGGTTAATGACTGTCTGATTAGAGCGGGCAAACGTACACCTCCAAAGCCGAATGATGCACAGGATGTTGCAACGCAGTATTTATATCAATTCCTGAAGACGGCGAGTGACGGTATGTACGAATACTATGGACCCATTGGGTATTCAGACATCGGTCAAGCAGAGTTTTGGGCTGTAAAGGAAGCGTATAAAGCTATAAACGAATAAATTTTCAATTATAAAAACGGAGCAGGATTTACTTGCTCCGTTTTTCTGTATTGTATTGACTTTTATTGTTTGTCTTGTATAATTATATTTAATTTTCGCCACAAAAGGAGGATTTCTTTGCGTAAGGAGAACCCCGAAAAAGCTTCAATCCATGAAGGGCATCGTTATCGTATGAAGGAAAGAGTAAAGGACAATAGTATTGACAAGCTTTCAGACCATGCTCTTTTAGAAATACTTCTTTTTTTTGCTGTAACGAGAAAAGACACAAATGAAACAGCGCATAAACTGTTAAAAGAGTTCGGAACACTTCAGGAAGTATTCAAGGCTCCTTATGAGGCTCTTTTAAGAGTTGAGGGAGTGGGTGAAAAATCGGCATTGCTAATCAGAGTTGTGTCCGCT
>CAZPPO010000004.1:3987-13175 GCA_964588475.1 uncultured Eubacteriales bacterium | reverse complement strand
ACACGATATATCTTGCTTCGGTCAACAGCAGAACCGCTCTTCTTGACAGAATCAGGCTGTCTTGTGCTAATAACAACAAGCAGCCTATGACCTTAGACCAGATGAAGGAATATTTAGCTTCATATTACCGTACAAAAATTTATGAAACCATTATTATTTTAAGCTTTGATAATAAGGGCAGAATGAAGAAAATGAGCGAAGTAGGAGAGGGAAGTATAAACAGTACGGATATTAACAGCCGAAAAATAGTTGAGACATCAATAAATACAAACGCCTCCTATATAGTCATGGCGCACAATCATCCCAATGGAGCTGCGGCTCCCTCACTTGCGGATATTGATGCTACAAGAAGTCTTATCGTTATGCTTCGCCGCCTTGATATAGGTGTTTATGATCACATAATCATAGGGGCAGATGAGGATGCTTTCTCAATGAGAGAACACCCGGAATACAAAAACATGTTCATATAATGAATTTGCCGATTCCGTATTTACATATTAAAAAAAGTGTGTTATCATATCCGAGGAAAACATTTGTTTGCCTCGGTATTGTATTATCCTATGTTTTTTGGAAAAATACGAATAAGGAATTATTAAGAGGTATTTATGGATCAATTTAAGTTATTCTCTTCATTTGAGCCAACGGGTGACCAGCCCGCTGCAATTGATTCGCTTGTGGACGGACTCAATAGCGGGCTTGAGGAACAGACTTTATTAGGGGTAACAGGTTCGGGCAAGACCTTTACTATGGCTAATGTAATAGCGAGGGTCAACAGACCGACTATTGTTCTTGCGCATAATAAAACGCTTGCGGCACAGCTTTGCTCTGAGTTTAAGGAGTTTTTTCCGGAAAACGCCGTTGAGTATTTCGTATCATATTATGATTATTATCAGCCTGAGGCATATATACAGTCAACCGATACCTATATAGAAAAGGACTCCTCAATAAATGATGAAATTGAGAAGCTAAGGCACTCAGCGACCGCAATGCTGTCAGAACGCAGGGATGTAATCATAGTCGCAAGCGTTTCGTGTATCTATTCTTTAGGAGACCCTATAGATTATAAGAGCATGGTTATTTCGCTTCGTCAGGGTGCAAAGAAAAATAGAGACGAGCTTATAAAAAGGCTCGTGGAAATCCAATATGAACGCAACGATATAGACTTTTCCCGGAACAAGTTCAGGGTAAGAGGGGATGTAGTTGAAATATATCCCGTTTACTCCTCGGAAAATGCCATAAGAGTCGAATTTTTCGGGGATGAAATCGAAAGAATAAGTGAGATTAATGCACTTACGGGGGTTGTTAAAAATACTCTTTCTCATGTTGCCGTTTATCCTGCATCACATTATGTGGTCTCAAGAGATAAGCTTGAAAGGGCGATTAGTGAGATTGAGAATGAAATGTTAGAAAGAGTCGATTTCTTTAAGAGTCAAGGCAAGCTCCTTGAAGCTCAGCGCATAATGCAAAGGACCTATTTCGATATTGATATGCTAAGAGAAACGGGCTTTTGCAAGGGGATAGAGAATTATTCAAGAGTTATGTCGAACAGAAAACCGGGATCGCCTCCCTTTACACTATTAGATTACTTTCCCGAGGATTTTATTCTTTTTGTAGATGAGTCTCATGTCACGATTCCGCAGGTAAGGGCTATGAACGCGGGAGACCGTTCGCGAAAGGAAAGCCTTGTTGAATTCGGCTTCAGACTGCCGTCTGCCTATGATAACAGACCGTTGAATTTTGACGAATTCCTTCTTAAGACACATCAGAAAATATTTGTAAGTGCTACACCCGCCTTGTTTGAGCGTTCAAGAAGCAAGAGGATAGTCGAGCAGGTATTAAGGCCTACGGGATTACTTGACCCGCAAATATCCGTAAGACCTATTGAAGGTCAAATCGATGATTTGATAGGAGAAATTAACCGCACAACGCAGCAAGGTGAAAGAACTCTTATTACTACTCTTACAAAAAAGATGGCGGAGGACCTGAGCGGCTACCTTTCAAATCTTGATATAAAGGTTCGTTATATGCACTATGATATAGATACCATAGAGCGTATGGAGATTATCAGGGACCTTCGTCTGGGGGAATTTGATGTACTTGTCGGGATAAACCTCCTAAGGGAAGGACTTGACATACCCGAAGTGTCATTAATAATTATTCTTGATGCAGATAAGGAAGGATTTTTAAGGAGTGAGACCTCGCTTATTCAGACTATAGGCAGGGCAGCAAGAAATGTAAACGGTCAGGTTATAATGTACGCAGACAAAGTCACAGCATCAATGGAATATGCAATAACCGAAACAATCCGTCGAAGGGAAAAGCAGATAAAGTATAACAAAGAGCACAATATCACCCCTAAGACAATAACAAAGGATGTACGCAATATTCTTGAAATATCTTCAAAAGCCGATATCGACGAAAACACAGGGAAAAGGCTGTCTCCAAGAGAAAAGATGCAGCTTATTGAGAGGCTGACAAAGGAAATGAAGTCTGCGGCAAAGCTGCTTGAATTTGAGCATGCGGCATATCTCAGAGATAAAATACAAAGGATTAAAGGAAAAGAAAACGGATGAAAACGGATTTAATAATAAGGGGCGCACGCGAGCACAATCTTAAAAACGTGAACCTTACTATTCCAAGGGATAAGCTCATAGTTTTTACCGGGCTTTCCGGCTCGGGAAAGTCATCTCTCGCGTTTGATACAATCTATGCCGAAGGGCAACGGCGGTATATTGAAAGTCTTTCTTCCTATGCAAGACAATTTTTAGGTCAAATGGAAAAGCCGAATGTCGATAAAATCGACGGACTTTCGCCCGCTATTTCAATTGACCAGAAAACGACCTCAAAAAACCCGCGCTCTACAGTGGGAACGGTTACGGAGATTTATGATTACATCAGGCTTTTATATGCGAGAATAGGTGTACCTCACTGCCCTGTCTGCGGAAAAGAAATTAAACAGCAGACAATAGACCAGACGGTTGAAAGTGTTATGCAGCTTCCGCAAGGCACGAAAATAATGATATTTGCCCCGATTATCAAGGGAAGAAAGGGTGAGCACAAAAAGGAGCTTGAGACAGCCAGACGCAGCGGCTTTGTAAGGGTTAGGATTGACTCGAGTATTTATGACCTATCAGAGGAAATAAAGCTTGACAAGAATACCAAGCACAGTATTGATATTCTTGTGGACAGGCTTGTTATAGACGATACAATTATTTCAAGGCTGACGGACTCGCTTGAAACCGCGTTTTCACTTACTGACGGCACCGCTCTGGTAAATGTTTTAGACGGGGAAGAACTGCTTTTCTCACAAAACTACGCATGCCCAGAGCACGGCGCCTGCATCGAGGAGCTTAATCCTCGTATGTTCAGCTTTAACAGCCCGTTCGGCGCGTGCCCTAAGTGTATGGGTTTGGGTATATTTATGCGCATAGACCCGGAATTAGTTGTACCGGATAAAAATCTTTCAATAGAAAAGGGCGCTGTAAAGGCAAGCGGTTGGAGTATTGCCGAGGGCGGTACCATAGCGCAGATGTATTACAAAGCGTTAGGAGATAAATACGGTTTTACGCTTAAAACGCCGATTAAGGATATTTCTTCGGATGGCTTAGATGCTCTGCTTTTCGGAAGCAAGGGTGAAAGGCTGAAGATGACAAGAACAAATGAGTATGGCTCAGGGACGTATTTTGCCCAATTCGAGGGACTTGTAAACAACCTCGAAAGGCGTTACAGGGAAACTTCAAGCGAATGGGTGAAACAGGAAATTGAACAAATGATGACAGTCAACAAATGCCCTGAATGCGACGGCAAGAGGCTTAAGCCTTCATCACTCGCAGTTACAGTCGCAAGGACAGATATTTCACAGCTTTGCGACAAATCCATAAAAAATACTATATCATTTTTTAAGTCTTTGAAGCTTTCACAAAGGGATAAGCTGATTGCCGAACAAATTTTGAAAGAGACGCTTGCGAGGTTGGAGTTTTTGTGCAGTGTAGGGCTCGATTATCTTACACTCTCAAGAAATGCGGGAAGCATTTCGGGTGGGGAGAACCAGAGAATACGGCTTGCCACTCAGATAGGCTCCTCGCTGATGGGAGTGCTGTATATACTTGACGAGCCGAGTATAGGGCTTCATCAGCGCGACAACAATAAGCTTCTTGCAACGCTAAGGCATATGAGGGATTTAGGCAACACATTAATTGTTGTAGAGCATGACGAGGAAACAATCCTTTCTGCGGATTATGTTGTGGACATAGGACCCGGCGCGGGTATTCACGGAGGTGAAGTCATTTGCGCGGGAACGGTTAAAGACTTATTGAACTGTGAAGGTTCAATAACGGGTCAATATCTTTCGGGAAAAAGGTCTATACCGGTTCCTGAAAAAAGAAGAAAAGGTAACGGCTGTTTTCTGAAGGTAATCAAGGCTTATGAGAATAATCTGAAGAATATTGATGTAAAAATACCGCTTGGTATGCTTGTTGCGGTAACGGGTGTGTCGGGCTCGGGAAAGTCGTCGTTGGTTAACGAAATAATGTATAAAAAGCTTGCCACTCAGTTAAATAACGCAAAAAAAACAGCCGGAAAGCATATGGCTATCGAGGGATTAGAAAATCTTGACAAGGTAATTAACATAGATCAATCTCCGATTGGAAGAACCCCACGCTCCAACTGCGCAACATATACGGGGGTTTATACAGATATAAGGAATCTGTTTGCACAGACAAGTGACGCTAAGCTCAGAGGCTACAGCGCAAGCAGGTTTTCATTCAATGTCAAGGGCGGGCGCTGTGAAGCCTGCGAGGGAGACGGCATCGTTAAAATAGAAATGCATTTTTTGTCGGATATTTACGTTCCCTGTGAGGTTTGCAAGGGAATGAGATACAACCGTGAAACGCTGGAAATCAGATATAAGAATAAAAATATTTTTGACGTTTTAGATATGACGGTTGAGGAGGCATTGGGGTTTTTCGGCTCGATTCCGAGGATTTACAACAGGCTGAAAACACTGTGGGATGTGGGATTGGGCTATATAAAGCTTGGTCAGTCCGCCACGACGCTTTCGGGCGGAGAAGCGCAAAGGGTCAAGCTTTCTACAGAGCTGTCAAAAAGGGCGACAGGTAAAACCATTTATATTCTTGACGAGCCGACTACCGGACTTCATACCGCCGATGTTCACAAGCTGCTTCAGGTTCTTCAGAGGCTTGTTGACAGCGGCAATTCCGCTGTTGTAATCGAACACAATATGGATGTAATCAAGAGCGCCGATTATATAATTGACTTAGGTCCCGAAGGAGGGGACAACGGAGGGGAAATTGTAGCACAGGGAACTCCCGAGCAGGTGTCAAGGTGTGAGCGCTCCTATACGGGTCAGTATTTAAAAAAGCACTTAAAATAAAAATATATATGCCGTATATCCAACGAAGATATACAGCATATTTTTTTGCTAATTTTAATAAGCTAATAAGTCCCAAGCTCGATTGCGCGCTCCAAAAAATATTTATATATCTCGTAATCCACCGTTTTAGGGATGGAGTGGTCAGAGTGAAGACAATAGCCGAAGCCTTCCTTTACCTTTGGTATTCTCAGCTTAAGCTCCTCATTAATAATGTCCTTGTTATTTGTATAGAGCTTACGAACGTCTATACCGCCCATAAAGGAAATTTTATCGCCCCATAGCCTGTGAAGCTTCAGCAAATCCATTCCCGCCTTTACCTCAATAACCTGCAGACAGTCGATTCCTGCCTCAATCATATGCTTTAAGAGAGGTTCAACGAAGCCGCACGAATGCATAATAACGGGCAATCCTTTGTTTTTTGCAAAAGCTATAGTGTATTTATGGGCAGGCATAATAATCTGCCTGTACATATCAGGCGACATAAAAGGCGCGCCCTTATAGCCCATATCCTCATAAAACCAAATACCGTCAGGGTAGCCCTCTTTTTCAAACAGTATTTTTTGAAGCTCGACCGTAAGAGAGGCATAGGTGTTTGCCATATCTATTACCCAATCCGGGTCAAGAGCCATGCCCATAAGCATATTCACATGGCCGCAAAGCGGATGAATAGCTTCAAAAACGTTTACGCCACTTAGGACGAAAAACTTGCCCCTTCTCGCGGCGTTTTCTTTTGCGCTCTTGTAGCTTTCAAAATTAATCCTTCGCTCGCTTGAAGTAAGCAGAGGCTTTATTCGCTCTTCCCAGTCGTCTCGATTGTTTATATCAAAGCCGATATGTTCAGGCGTGGTATCGTGGAGCTTGTGGCGACGCAAGGTGGCGCCGTTGCCGTCAAGATATGTAATAGTGTCACTGTCCTCACCGACCGTTTTTGTCTTAAAATCAAGATCAGCCGTCAAATTAAAAGCCCAGCACTCACGAATATCAAAATCAAAGTGGTCATCTAAGCTTTCATTACCAATATGACCTTTATTTTGCCATGAGGTACGAGTATCGCCCCAAAAATGCTCGTAGACGGGGATTCTGTCAATAGCCTCGTGCTTAAGCATTTTACTTACTCTTTCCTTGCCGTTCATGTCACTCACCCCTTAGCTCAGTATATACCCGAAAATTAAATTAATCAACTGATTCTTAGTAGATGATTTACTTGAAAAACTCACTGAATAATGATATTATCGGCTAAAGGAGATTGACGCATGCAAAGAAAAAGAATATCGCGAAAGGCCGTAGCTTTTACAATAACCGCTGTTGCGTTGGCGGCACTCTTTGGCTTTTGGCAAAACAACGATTTAACTGTTTCAGGCTATGAGTTCAATACAGATAAAATCAAAGCGGGTTTTGACGGTTACAGGATTGTACATATATCCGATTTACACAATAAAAAATTCGGAAAAAATCAAAGGCGTATTCTCAATGTCATACGTGAGCAAAAGCCTGATATTATTGTCATAACAGGAGATATTGTTAACGGCTTTCGAACAAGGGTTGAAGTCGCTCTTGAATTTGTTGAGGGTACCGTCAAAATTGCACCTGTTTATTATGTTTCGGGAAACCATGAGCTTCTGCTTTCAACACAGGAGTTATCGCAGCTTTTAGATGGAATTGAATTAGCAGGCGCGACAATACTTGACAATAGGGCGATATATATACAGCATAAAGAAGATGGCTTGTACCTTATCGGCGTAAACGACGGCTTTGAAACCCAAGGACTAAAAAATGTAATTGATTCGCTTGACACACAGAGAAATCTCAAAATATTATTAGCGCACAGACCTGAACGCATTAACAGCTACAGCAAAAATAAAATTGACCTTGTCTTTTCGGGGCACGCACACGGCGGTCAGGTCAGGCTGCCATTTATAGGAGGACTTGTCGCACCGGAGCAGGGACTATTTCCGAAGTATACGGCGGGGGAATATATAGTGGATGAGACTACCATGATAATAAGCCGAGGACTCGGCAACAGTATAATCCCCGTAAGAGTTTTTAACAGGCCTGAAATTGTCGTTACCGTGCTCAAAGCAAGAATAAATGAAAGAGGATAAGATGAACTCATTTGAAACAGTTAATATCAGCTGCGATGTATGTGTAGTCGGAGGAGGGCTTTCCGGCGTAGCTGCAGCAGTTTCCGCCGCGAGAAACAAGGCGGATGTTGTTCTTGTTCAGGACAGACCGATGCTCGGGGGCAACGCCTCATCGGAAATCCGTATGTGGGTTTGCGGAGCTGTTGGCACCAACCTGAGAGAAACGGGTATTATTGAGGAGATAATGCTCAAAAACTTTTACAGGAATCCCTATAAAAACTATTCTATTTGGGACAGTGTTGTTTTAGAAACGGTTTTGCAAAATGATAATATAAAACTGCTTCTCAATTGCTCTTGTATGAATGTAAGAGCGAAAGATGACTCAATCAAACAAATAGTTTGCTGGCAGACAACTACACAGAAATTTTTCAAAATTAAGGCAAGGATATTTGTCGACTGCTCGGGAGACAGCGTATTAGCTGTTGAAAGTAACGCCGAATACAAAGTAGGAAGGGAGAGTAAAGCTGAATTCGGTGAAAAATTCGGCACTGCCAAAGCCGATAAAAAAACAATGGGAATGAGTTGCCTTATACAAGCTCGCGAATATAACGAGGAAAGAGTCTTTATTCCTCCAACATGGGCAAGAAAGCTGACAAAAGAAGATTTGAGTCACCGATTTCCTGATCTATCAAAGGTCACAGAAAACTTCTGGTACTTGGAGTTGGGCGGAGACAAGGATTCTATCGGCGATACCGAAACAATCAGAAATGAGCTGCTGAAGCTTGCTTATGGAGTTTGGAATTTCTTAAAAAATGATGAGAGCTGCAGAGAAAAAAATAAGTACTGGGATATTGACTGGATTGGAATACTTCCGGGAAAAAGAGAATCAAGACGTTATGTGGGTGATTATATCCTGACTGAAAAGGATATTTTAAGCGGCTTTAAGTTTTCAGATGCCGTAGCATACGGCGGATGGCCTTTGGATGACCACGAACCGTCGGGATTTGACGCAATAAACGAGCATCCTAACCGCGTAAAACACTTGTACGAGCCTTATACAATCCCTATGAGGTGTCTTTATTCAAGAAACATATCAAATCTTATGTTTGCCGGGAGGAATATCAGCGCCTCACATATCGCTTTGAGCTCAACAAGAGTTATGGGAACTTGCTCTGTTATTGGTCAGGCTGTGGGAACAGCGGCGGCAATGGCGGCAAAACAAAACATTACACCAAAAAAAATATGTGAAGACTACATAGATAAGCTTCGCTATCGCTTGATGTATGACGATTGTTTTATTCCCGGGACTAAACGACCCATAAATGAAATAACGAGCAAAGCTATAATTTATTCGGATATGAGCGAGCCCGAAAAGGTCAGAAACGGATATGACCGTCCGACAGACGACGGGTGCAACGTAGGCACAGGAAAATCGGGCTGCTTTTTTGAATATTTGCTCCTAAAACCCACCTATGTTGAAAAGGTCAGAATTGTATTTGACAGTGACCTTAACAGGCAGACTCTTCCACAAAGAGAGGGAAAGCTAAACCGCAACATGTATCATAATATTCCTTTAAGCTGCGAAGCATCGTATGTACCAAAAACTTTAGTTAAAAGCTTTAGCATTGTTTTTCTGTCTGAGGATAATGTTTGTGAAACCGTAACGGTTTCAGATAATTACCAAAGGCTTGTATATGTCCCGTGTAACAAGACAA
>CAZPPO010000004.1:0-3977 GCA_964588475.1 uncultured Eubacteriales bacterium | reverse complement strand
AAATTGATATTTTACGATACTCACGGTGCAAAAGAGTGCCGTGTATTTGCTGTTGATCTTATAGGTAAGGAGTAAGGTATATGAGTGTAAATTTCGGAATTATAGGTCCGGGAAGGGTAGCGGTAAGATTTTGTGAAGCTGTTAAAACGGTTAGCGATGCAAGAGTAGCTGCAGTTGCGAGTACTTCTCCGGAAAGAGCCGAGAGCTTTGCGAAAGCATATGGTATTGGTAAAAGCTACGGCAGCTATGAACAAATGCTTTCGCTTCCCCAAATTGATGTTGTGTATATTGCTACAACGCATAACTTTCACTATGAAAATATAATGCTTGCCCTTAGCTATGGTAAGGGAGTCTTGTGCGAAAAAAGTATGGTTACAAACGCCGCTGATGCAAAAAAGGTTTTTGAATATGCAAGAAAGCATAAGCTTTTCCTTATGGAAGCTATGTGGGTACGGTATCTGCCTGCGGTTAAAAAAGCAAAGGAATGGATTGACGCGGGGAGAATAGGACACCCGACTCTCGCTTCGGCTGTATTGGGATTTCGGGCAAAGGATGACGCAAAGGACAGATTTCTAAACAAAGAACTCGGCGGAGGAGCCGCGTATGATTTATCCGTATATAACATCGAATTGGCGACATATTTGTTAGGGGACACATATAAAAGCGCAGCCGCCCATGCCGTTTTCGGAGAAACGGGAGTAGATATTGCAAACAATATATCGCTTAAATACAAGAATTTCAGTGTCAACCTTTTAAGCACCTTGGGTGCGAATTTGCCCCGAAGCGATATGTATATTTACGGAAGCAGAGGCTCTATACTTCTTGAAAGGCTTGCAGGTGTTTCAAAATGCACCTTATATACAGACGAGGGCAGCCCTGAGGTTTTTGACGGAAAATTTGAAAACGGCTTTCAATATGAAATTCAGGATGTCTGCGATTGTATAAAAAAAGGGAGGACGGTAAGCGATACCGTCCCTCCCGAGGTTACTATAAAATGTGCAGAGATTTTTGATATTATTTTAGGTTAACGCTTGTATCCTTAAACTATTGCTCAACAGGCAAAAAACCGTTGATTTCGGGTATATATTTCCACAACCTGTTTACGCTGTCCTCTTTTGCCCTGTAAAGAGCCCTGCCCGACAAGGTATATATTTCTTCAAAAAACTTATAGTCGTCCGTTTTATCAGTAAATAATCCAAGAGAAACCGATACATTAGAGGCTTCGGGTGAAGCTTCATTGGGGATATTAAGTTTTTCAATCAGTTTTTGTAGCTGTTTAGCCGCTTTTTCGCCCTTGTCGCAGGAGGAATCGTTAAATAAAACTAAAAACTCACCGCCCCCGACTCTGCCGACACTCATATCTTTTTTATTGCAGTAATTGCTGAGGACTTCACTGATTAAAACAAGAACCTTATCACCTGCCTTGGCGCCGTAAAAGCTGTTATACTCTCTGAAATAATCAATTTCCATACAGATGCAGTTTAGATAAACAGCATCTGTATTTCTGTTATTAAATAAATCGCAAAGCATCGTAAGAGTCATTTTACGGTTAGCAAGACCTGTAAGCGAATCTGTAATGTTTTCATTGTATAAATCATAATTGGATTTTCTCAGTTTTTCTGCTGAAAGCATATTCTCGATTTTTGCTTTTGATATGCTCCAGGACATGACCAGCCCTATTGAAATGCTTACGAATGCATAAAAAAGATTTATGGGTGAAAAAATACCTTCAGTCAAGTAAATGCTGAAATAGATGAAAAAAAGGGGAATAAAAGTGAATGTAAAAAGACTTTGAAAGGGCGGAACTATAAAAACTATCTGTAAAACACAAAGAAGTATAATGAACTTAATACCGGGTCTGTCAGCTGAGAAAAAGGTACCGAAAAAGCCCGCGTTCAGACAATAAAACAAGGAAGTAACAAAAATTAGAGTATTGACCGAATGAGGCTTAGGTTCCTTTTTTGATAAAAGCGTTTTTCTGCAAAGGAAAAACACAATCAGCGACAGGGCGGCGGTAAGAAGGCAAGCGATAATTCTGATTAGAGATTCGGGGGAGAAAAGTCGCAGAAATAAAACTTCAGCTGCTTCTGTAAAGTAAACAGTTACACTAAGGTTTTTCATGACCCTCAGATTGCTTTTACCTATGTTGCTGCTTTGAGAGAGAAAAGTGTCTTTATTAAAGCCATAATAAAACTCTGCCTGTGAAAAGGTTTTTAAGCTCAATTTTCACACCACACAAACCGTTTTTCGATTAGAGCCGCTATTTTGAATTTTCAACAAGCTCGGTAAAACGAGAAATCAAAGTAGAGGCGGTGTTTTTACCGAATGAAACCATCATACACCAGGTGTCGCTCTCAAGTGAATCGCTTTCTTCGTTATAACGATAACCGGCTATTACATAGTGATTGTCCGGGGTGACATAGCCTGCGGCATCGTTCATAAGGTCAAATATTATGATGCTTTCACCGTATGTCTCACGTAAAGAAGCAAAGTCGAATCCTTCGATGCCCTCTCCGCCGACTAATATTTCTCCGTACGTTTCGCCCGGGCTCAAATAAGCCTTTAAGACATCTCCGATTTCAAGATAACCTACCTCCGTAACGGTATAATACTTATTGGTTTGTTCATCAAAAAATAGAATTACGCTTGCGACTGCAGCCTTTGAAAGTGCAAGAGCAACGTTGTTTTCAACCTCTATAAGGAACTGGTCGTGAGCAATATTCAGTATAGGTTCTACTTCAACCTCAGAAACCGGTTCATGAGCATCGTACC
Organism: uncultured Eubacteriales bacterium; assembly: GCA_964588475.1. Lineage (GTDB taxonomy): Bacteria > Bacillota > Clostridia > Oscillospirales > Acutalibacteraceae > DTU089. Next base: position 1,205 of record CAZPPO010000004.1, on the reverse strand, counting down.
AGGGGGTATAGCCCTCACTTTCTGAATACGTCGTAATACCGAGAAGATCTCCCGTGTTGCTGTTTAGCTGCTTGCATTGCTCAAGAGTCATAGTAAGAGCGAGAGTAATATAACCCAATTCATAGCCATATCGAATGGCGCCGTCGTGGGCGGTCATATTTTGGAGGCCGTCACCTGATAAGGATCTTGAAGAGGTGATTGTTCCAACATTGCCTTGGATATATATAAAGTTATATCCGGCTTTATTTATCACTTTCTCCATATAATAAACAAAATCTGCGGAAATCTTAGTGTCAATTTCAATTTTGTCGTCTGTTTTCAGAAAGTCATAGCTTGAGGACTCCGGGTGGCAGCCAAAGGTGGCGATAATGGTAGGACGGGCAGTCTCAGCGTAGGGGATAAATTTTAATCTGTAGAGATTATCATCTGAAGCATAAGGTGGCGTTCTGTCATTGAGATATTCGGAAATATCGGCCTTTGCAAAGCTCATTGTGCCTTCCTTCATATCATCTACGGCATTGATAATGGAATTTACACATCCGTCAACAACAGAGGTTAAAAAGTCGGGGTCAATACCGTAGCGAAGCTCAATCGCATCGTTTGATGCGGAAAGATAGTTGTTGGCAACGGTAGTGAGCGGATTGGACCATGCACCCTGAGAATCGATGCCCGAATGGGTGTGAGTGGCTGAAACGTTTACGCTTACTATGTTGTTTTCAGCAGCAAAGTCAGCGATTGCAGCACGAATTGTTCTGACATCGGCGTTTGCGATTCCGATACAGTCAAGCACGCAAAACGCAACCTTTCCTCTGCCTGAACCGTCATCCAGAATAACAGTGCGGACTTTTAAATCTTCCAAATAGCCGTCCTCGTCCGTATACATCTGCTTGGAATACCACCATGGGATATAGCTTCCTCTTGCATAAAGACCCGTCCCAAAATCGTCGGGAAGAATAGATTCTTCGCTATAGCCCAAGCTCCACGAGGCACCGGTTGTTTTTTCGTCAATAAACTCATCTGTTCCTGAATAAAAATTCTCATATGTGGTAATATCAAAGGTATCAAGAGAAGAAATTACAGAAGTGTTTGAAGCCTGAGGGAAAAAGTCTGCTATTGCCTTAAACAATACTCCGTTTAGTAACAGATTGCTGATGAAGTTAATGATTTTAGACAGCGTTTGCTTAGTATTGAGCATAAAGGATGAA
>CAZPPO010000003.1:0-31513 GCA_964588475.1 uncultured Eubacteriales bacterium | reverse complement strand
CTCGGTTATCCCGAATACCGCCTATTCTCGACCAATCCCGCCTGACAGATGCCCACAATCGTAATTTTTGTTGGATTACTGTTTTACGGACACCTATCTAAAGCTGTACCTGCCTTTTTTTGTTCGTAAATCCTTAGGACAACACTAATTTTTACTTAAGCTTAATGTCCTGTGCGGGAATAATTTTGTCCTCTCTCTTTTCGAAGGCAATTGTTACGGTGTCCCCCTTGCTTAGAATAATTGCCTCATCGGACAGGCTTGCCGAAATACTATAGTATGCTAAAGAGTCCTTAAGCTTAATGTAATAAACGCTTTCTCCGCCTATAACAGCTGTCCTGATATCCTCTACAACACCTGTTATGGATTCATACAAGGACGTATCAAGCTGCGTTTCCTTGCCCTCATAATTAAATCTTAGGTTAATGCCGCTTGCTTTTACAGTGCTTTCATAGGACTTAAGGCAAGCCACAAGGTTCGGATAATCGTCATTAGGACTTCTTGCGGCATCCTGTACGCGCTCTACGCTGACCATTGCATAGCTCTTTACAACATTATTATCCTTAAGCGCCATAAAATAAGTCGCTTCGCCTTTAATATTGAGCACAAGAGGGAAGGTGGCTCTCCAGCCCTTGTCACTTACTATACTCTCTGCCGAAGCTTGAGCTCCCGCTTCAGTAGTACCGGATATTTTTTGGAAAAACGCTTTTTTTGTTCTCTGGTTTATTAAAGCGAAGCCTATTATGGAATCGTCATTTGTAACGGAGGTTACGCCCGTGTACATCCAAACGTCGTCATTATTCGTAAGGTAGCTGTATCCGCTCGTTGTAATTTTCACGCCTGTTTGTCCAATAAAGGAGTTAAAAAACCCGCCATAATATTTTCCATAATAATTATACTGCTTGTTAAGCAAATCCGCCGAATAAACCTGGTCAACCCATTTAATATCTGAGTTTTCGGCATTAACCTGGTCAATGCTGTACTCCTTTGTTTCGCCGGTGCGTGCATTAACCATTACAAGACCTATAACGTCCTCTCCGCCGACAAGACCAATAGTCTTGTCAATTCGTTCGCAAATCCACCACGGCTCGCCTTCCTCGTTAATCTCAAGCGAAGGAACACCGAACATATATGTCGGATAAGTTAAACGAAGCACCCTGGCAAGCTTCCTGCCAAAATACTCGGACGAAGAATATTTAATTCCGCCCTCAACCGTTACCGCATTTGCCTCCTGTGTATACATATTTACGGCGATATATGCGGGAATTCCATTACCTCTGTTATTAAACCACTTAAAAAAATCACCGTACTTTAAAGGTAAAATTCTTGTTGGTACCCCTCTGAAGTTAATTTGAGTCGAATACGGATTATCAATAACAAACTGCGAAACAAATTGGGCAAGATCGCCGAGCTTTTTATTCCCTAAATTTGCTGCCACATCTGCGTCAATCATTGGAATTTTTTCAAAATCGGAAATTCCAGAGATATTGGTAATTCCCGACTCATCGCCGAACTGTTGTTCCTCAACGGAAATTATCTTGCTGTATGTCTTTGCTCTGAAAAGTAAGGCAGAGGAAAGATATCCAATCCCGAGAATTATTGCGAATATAAGACCTATTATTATAGGCACAAAGGATCTTTTTTTAACATAAGGGATATACTCGGGTCTGGCAAACGCTTTTGAGGAAATAAAGGTGAATACAATGTAAGAAATCAATACAACGCCTATATAGGAATAAAAATCATAAGCTTTAATATTGATGGCGGGAAGCATAAAATAAAAGGCTACAACCGCAACTATCAATGTTAATAAAACACTTATTATTGTTTTGAGACCTGCCCTCTCAGGCGGTATATATAATTCCTTTGCTCTACCCTTTCCCGAAAAGTCAACTTTAATGGGATCCATTTGGCTTCCTCCTTAATATAAATACAATCCAAAAATTTATCGGCTGTCTGATTATTATATACTAAAATTAGCCTAAAAACAAGTTCTATAAAAAATTAATCGGACAAGGTCCATGAGTAAACAGAACAATAGGGGTCATCAAATGCCGTTTCCACGCCTTTTAGCACACTGTCATACGACATAACGCTCCTGCGGTAGCATACCGGAATAAAGGGTATCTCTAAGGAAAAACTCTTAAGATAATTGCTTATGCTCATTTTACCATTCTTAAACCGAAAGTAATTCACGCAGCTATTCTCATTTATGCCGAAGTTAGCCGCGCCTCCCTTTGTAAAAAAGCTGTCAAGTGCAAAATTCGGGCAAAGCATAATTTCGCCTATATAAAAATCAAATTTGCCGCTTTCGAGCTTTTCGGAATATATTTTTGGTGCCTGTTTGTCAATATTAATTTTAATTCCAAGCTCCTTCATATCCTCCTTAAAGGCTTCCGCCAAATTAACCTTCAGCGGATTATCGTCGCAAACTAAAACATTCAACGTCAGGGTAAGAGAGCCCTTTCTTCTGAAGCCGTGTGAATTCTCAGACGAAAAACCGTTTTCATCTAAAATTCTATCAGCCGTCTCCTTGTCTCCTTGAGAGTGTGTAATCGCTATCTCCTCAAGTGCGTAAAAATCGGGATGAAACACTGTTGAAGCAGGCACGCTTTGACCTAAAAGCGGAGCGCCGGCGACTTTTGTGCGGTCTATACCTATATTGACCGCTCTTCTAAGCCAGGACCAAGATGATTCTCCGGATTTTGAATTTGCCCCGATAAACACGAGCTTAGTTGTTTCAACACAGGCGGTCTTTGAGGACAGCTTATGGTATTCATTATCCTCGAGTGTGTCTATATAAACAGAAGTCTTGCCGGTAATAAAAGCGTATTGCTCGTTTTCGCCCGAGCCGACATTATAAAGAGATATCTCGTTATTTTGCGACATGGAATAAAGTAAGCTTCGGTTATTGAGTTTGAGATAAGGTCTATCCCCCTTATATTCAAGCGAATATTTACCGGCTCCCTTGGGATTGTCCGTATTGGATTTAATAATAGGAAAGCTCAACAAATTAAGAGCAAAAACATCCTCTTCATAGAATGTGAATAAGACCTTCCTGTCTGAAAGCTCCCTTGCGCTTTTTACACTGCTTAACATTTTCGAATAAAGTGAAGAGTCCTTTGCTGCCTTTAGTGATTGAACTACATGACTTGACAAAACCGGCGTTTTATCGGAAAATGCCGCCTCGTCCTTAATTGTTACGATAATCTCATTTTTATTAATTTCATATGACTTTGCAATTACGCAAGAGATCGACAGGTCATCTTCAAGCTGAAAAAGACCAGCATGAAGCAAATATATGAGCTGCTTGTTTATAACGCTTTTAGCCCTATATGGATTGATTGAATCTAAATCGACATATGCCACCGTTATTTCCGCTTTTGCGTTTTTAATCGGCGCGCTCTGTTTTACGGAAACAAAGGAATTCGTGTCAGTCTCGCCTGGTTCGCCCTCACAGCCCGAAAAAATCAAAACAAACGCTGCGCATAATAGCAAAGACGTTATTTTAACTACGCGTTTCATTTGATTATCACTCTTTCAATTGAAATTGCTTTCCCGGTTTTTTCGTCCGCTTCTATAAGACAGCCGCACATCATTATATCTCCGAGAGCATTTTCAAAGCGAACAGGCATTAGGTACTTAAACTTTGATATTACAAGCTCGGGTTTGATTCCTAAAACAGAATTAACGGGACCTGTCATCCCTAAGTCCGTCAGGTAAGCGGTGCCCCCCGGTAAAATCTGCTCATCTGCGGTTTGCACATGCGTATGTGTCCCCACAACCGCCGTTACCTTCCCGTCAAGATAAAAGCCCATCGCTTTCTTTTCGGCGGTAGCTTCGGCGTGAAAGTCAACGACTATAATCTTGCAATCGGAAAGCTCCTTTAATACCCTTTCAATGCAAACAAAGGGATTTTCAAGAGCTTCCAGAAAGGCTGTGCCCATAAGGTTAATTACTCCGCAGCGATATCTGCCCTTGTCGGCAATATAATAGCCTTTTCCGGGATTGTTTTCATTATAATTCGCAGGACGAATCACTGGCTTTGTACTGCTTAAATAATTCCAAACATCGTTTCTTCTGAAAACATGATTTCCCGTAGTAACAACATCGGCTCCGGCAAGAAAAAGCTGTTCACAGGAATCAGGCGTAATGCCGTTCCCCTGCGCTGAATTTTCTCCGTTAACCAAGCATAAATCTATTGCGTTTATTTTTTTATATGCCGGAAGATGCGAAACAAGGAAATTGCACCCTTCCTTGCCTACTACATCCCCGACTGTAAATATCAGCATGTGCGCTCCTGACTAAAACAATACTGCCGAGAAATTTCCGTTTCGCGGCAGCTTTAATTTATTTCGCGTACTCTATAGCTCTGCTCTCTCTGATAATATGGACTTTAATCTGACCGGGATATTCAAGCTCGCCTTCGATTTTCTTTACTATGTCTCTTGCCACCAAAACCATTTGGTCATCGGAAATAACCTCGGGTTTAACCATAATGCGAACCTCACGACCTGCTTGAATCGCAAATGATTTTTCGACTCCCTCAAATGAAGTGGTAATCTCCTCAAGCTTTTCAAGACGCTTTATATAGCTTTCTACATTCTCTCTTCTTGCCCCGGGTCTTGCCGCAGATACGGCGTCCGCAGCCTGTACAAGACACGCAACAACAGTTTTAGCCTCTACATCGCCATGGTGTGCATGTATTGCGTGGACTATCTGCTCGCTTTCCTTATTCTTCTTGGCAACCTCTACACCAAGCTCAATATGAGAACCCTCAAATTCATGGTCAAGAGCCTTGCCTATATCGTGAAGCAGTCCTGCCCGCTTGGCGATTTTTACATCTGCCCCTATTTCAGCTGCCATAAGACCTGCTATATATGATACCTCAAGAGAGTGATTCAAAACATTTTGACCGTAACTCGTACGGTATTTCAGTCTGCCCAAAAGCCTTACAAGCTCGCTGTGTACCCCGTTGACACCTGAGTCCACAAGAGCTCTTTCGCCTGTCTGCTTTATCGTTTGCTCTACTTCCCTTTTTACCTTTTCATACATTTCCTCTATACGGGCAGGATGTATTCTTCCGTCCGTAATGAGCCTTTCAAGAGTAAGACGCGCTATTTCCCTTCTAATCGGATCAAAGCTTGAGACTGTAATCGCCTCCGGCGTATCGTCAATAATAAGGTCGACACCCGTTATTGTTTCAAGGGTTCTGATATTGCGCCCTTCACGACCTATTATTCTACCCTTCATCTCATCGTTAGGCAGGTTAACAACAGATACTGTTGTTTCAGCGACATGGTCTGCGGCACAACGCTGGATTGCGGTAGAAATTATTTCACGCGCAGTTGTATCCATTTCATCCTTGGTTCTCTGTTCATATTCAAGTATTTTAACAGCCTTTTCGTGTGTCAGCTCGTCCTCTAAATTCTTTAAGAGGTAAGACTTCGCTTGCTCCTTTGTATAACCTGAAATTCTCTCAAGCATCTCAAAATGACTTCTTTTGATGCTTTCTGCTTCTGAGAGTCTGTCCTCTGCATCTCTGATTTTTTGAGCTAACTGCTCTTCCTTTTTTTCTAAATTCTCTGTTTTTTTGTCGAGGCTCTCTTCCTTTTGGATTATCCTTCTTTCCTGTCTTTGAACCTCACTTCTTCGCTCTCGAAGCTCCCTTTCCGTTTCTGTTCTTTGTCTGTGAATTTCGTCTTTTGCCTCTAAAATAGCTTCCTTTTTCTTTTGTTCTGCCTGAGTCATCGCGGTGTTAAGAATTCTTGCCGCTTCATCGGTTGCCGATCCTATGGCTCGCTCTGCAACCTTTTTCCGATGCTTAACTCCGATTATAAAGCCTGCTATACCGAAAATCATCGCTCCTACGATGATTCCAATAATAGAATCAATCCATTCCAATAACTCTGTCCTCCAATTCTTTATACTTACTTCATAGTGTAAAAAATCACGGCTACCAAGCGCCAAATTAAATACAATACAATTGATAACAAAAAAGACAATATGCCTGCATTATCTTTTTTATTATAGCTTTGAAAACATATTTAGTCAAGCGTTATCTTAAATAAATAGCTGTCTTGTATCTTCCCGTGGGAACTTGGTAATAAGGGAAGACCTTGAAAATTATGATGCAAAATAATAGTACGCTCCGCCGCAAGCACCCGCTGCAAGCATAATAAAAATGGGACTGACTTTCAGTTTCTTTATTCTTAAAACCGCTACTAAAATAACTATTCCTACAACCGCAAACATATCAACCGCACCGATTGTCATCATAAGGCCCTTCCCGCTTGTTACGGCAAAGGTTACTATTGAAGTGCCCGCGCTCGCAATTAACGCCGTTACCGAAGGACGCAAGGTCTTCAATATGTTGTCCATAACCCTGAGATTTTTATATTTGTAATACAATAAAGCAAGAGAGATCACAATTAGAAACGGTAAGGTGATAAAACCCAGCGTAGCAAGCACAGAGCCTGCAAAGCCGCCGAGCTTTGCCCCGACGAATGTAGCGACATTTAGCGCTATGGGACCAGGTGTCATTTCGGCTATGGCTATCATATCAGCAAATTCATCATACGTTATTAAGCCACCCTCGACCACAATATCCTGCACGAGAGGCAAGGAGGCGTATCCTCCGCCTATGGTAAATAAACCGATTTTAAGAAAGGTCCAAAAAAGGGTAATCAAATTCATTTTGAATTCCCCCCTTTTGACCCTTTGCCGCACTTGGGTTTAGGGGAGCGCCCTCTTTTAAATGAAACAGCTATACCAATGACTACACAGCCGAAAATCACAAGTATTACATTTATTTTCAGGAAATAAACGAATACAAATGAAACGAGCAGTATTGCCGCTGAAAATATGCTTTTTTCTTTGAACACGCTTTTTGTCATATTTAGTACTACATCAATAATTACAGCTGCAACGCCTATTCTGATTCCCGATAAAACCGCCAGCACAATTTTATCACCGCTAAAGGCATCGTATGCAAGATAAATAAGTGAAATAATGATCAGAGGCGGAGAAACAGCGCCAATCGCACCTAAAACAGCGCCGAAAATTCCGCAGGTTCGGTACCCAACAAGAACGGCGGTGTTTACAGCCATAGCACCAGGAGAAGACTGGGCTACAGCGACCAAGTCAAGCATTTCATCCTCTTTAATCCATTTTAGCTTTTCAACATACTTTTTTCGCATAAGCGGTACTATGACATAACCGCCGCCAATAGTAAAAAGACTTAAAGAAAACACTGAAATGAAAAACTTAAAATATAGTGTAATAGCTTTTTTCAAATCTCCACCTCTGGTTATAATTTTGTTTCAAGTTCTCGGTATTTCGTCAAAGCTCTCCTGCAGCTCTTCATTTTTCGGGACATAGTCTGTCATATTGCTCTCTAAATAATTGCTGTACGCGCTCATATCAAAATACCCGGTTCCTGTCAGGCAGAAAAGAATTGTCTTTTTCTCGCCCGTCTTGCGGCATTTTTCCGCTTCATCAATCGCAACCTTAATGGCGTGTGACGATTCCGGAGCAGGCAGGATGCCTTCTATACGTGCAAATCTTACAGCCGCGTCGAAGACGCCCGTCTGCTTTACCGCTCTCGCCTCATCAATCAGCTTATCATCATAAAGCTTGCTAACAATAGGCGACATACCGTGGTAACGCAGTCCTCCCGCATGGTCCGCGGAAGGAATAATGCCGCTTCCTAAGGTATACATTTTGGCAAGAGGAGTAGTCCTTCCGACATCACAAAAATCATAAACATATTTCCCTCTTGTCAAAGTCGGGCAAGAGGCAGGCTCAACCGCAATGAAATACGGATTACGGGTCTTATTGATTTTGTCTCTCATAAACGGAGCTATCAAACCGCCGAAGCTTGAACCGCCACCTACACAACCTATTACTATGTCCGGATATTCATCGTAAAGCTCCATTGCCTTTTTTGATTCAAGACCTATTATTGATTGATGAAGCAAAACCTGATTTAATACCGAACCGAGCACATATCGCGTATTCTCATGGGTTACGGCGTGTTCGACAGCTTCTGTAATTGCGCAGCCGAGGGAACCGGAGGTCTTTTCTCCGAGCTTCTCAAGCATCGCCCTGCCCGAGGATGTAAGGTTTGACGGGCTGGGTATAACATTTGCCTTGAAAACCTGCATAACAGTTTTTCTTTGCGGCTTTTGATAATAGCTTCCCCTTACCATATAGACGGTAAGGTCTACTCCGAAAAAGGAGCATGCCATAGCTAACGCAGTACCCCACTGACCAGCACCTGTTTCGGTGGTAAGATGTGTTATACCCTCTGCTTTGGCATAATATGCCTGAGCAATCGCGGAATTGAGCTTGTGACTTCCGGAGGTATTATTACCCTCAAACTTATAATATATTTTTGCGGGGGTGTCAAGCTCCTTTTCCAACGCATATGCCCTTACAAGAGGTGACGGTCGGCAGGTTTTATACCAATCGATTATACCGTCCGGAATATCGATATATGCGTTTTCGGTATCGATTTCCTGCTTTGACAGCTCCTTGCAGAATATGGCAGACAAATCTTGGACAGTTACCGGTTCTTTTGTTCCGGGATTAATGAGAGGCGGCGTTTTGCTTTTCATGTCAGCATTTAGGTTGTACCATTGTCTTGGTATTTGCTGTTCGGATAGAATAATGCGGTACGGAATATTCTTCATTGTAATCTTTCCCTTCATAAATATTTAAATAAAAAAACCTGCCCCGTTAACGGGACAGGAATAATACCTGCGATACCACCCGAATTGATGCCGTTGGCATCCACTCGTTTAACGTACTTATCATACGTTCTTCGTTGATAACGGATGAAGCTCCCGTCAGCTACTACTCGGATTTTCCTTTCGCTCTGCCCTCTCGAGTCCATTCGCTTTATACAGTTGACGCCGCAATCACACCTAAAGGCGGCTCTCTGAAGACAAAGTATAAGCTACTTCTCTCGTTCACAGGTTTAATTATTAACATAATATTACGCTGATGCCTTTTTGTCAACAATTGTTAATTTTTTATTTTACTATTTTGTTTTAGGCTCTATTTTTCCGTAGCTGAATTCACCTGTAACATCTGTCTTTGGTTCTCTCGTTTCGCGCGACTGGGGCTTATACTGGGGTTTGCCTTCACGCCGTCTGCCATTATTTCCTCCCCTGTCATTATTGCGATAACCTCCTGAGCGTCCGCCTGAAGGAGATATTACAACTCTCCTGCCCTCTCCCTCTCCTATTGAATGTGACGAAACTCCTTCAATATCTTGAACAGTGGTATGAATAATCCTTCTCTCATATGGGTTCATTGGGTCAAGCACGGCGTTTCTCCCGTATTTTAACACCTTCTCTGCCTGCCTTTTTGCAATCCCTTTAAGAGTTACCTCTCTTTTATCTCGGTAATCGCCGATATTGAGTGATATTCTCCTGCCCTCATTTTCATTTCTGCTGACAGAAAGGCGAACAAGATATTGAAGAGCATCAAGCGTTTCTCCGCGTCTGCCTATTATACTTCCGTAATCCTCCTGACTTACGATTTCAATGAAAATATCCTCGTCTGTCTGTCTTGTGATAATTGAAATGCCGGTAATACCCATACACGATAGTATGCTTGTTAAATACTTTGCAGGGGCATTTTCACTTGAAACAACCTCTTCTGCCGGTGCTGTCCTCTTAAAGGCTTCCTTTTTTTCTTCCGATTTTTCAGCCTTAAAGGGCTTCCTTGATTTTTGGTTTTCCTTAGTTTTTTCATTACTTTTCGGGTTTTCCTGCGAAGCCGTTTGTTCGGGCTCTTCATTTAGCTGCTGTGCCGTCTCGTAGTAGGCTCTTACCTTCGCAAGTGAACCCCCGAAAAGACCTAACGTCTTTTTGGTTGCCTGTTCAAGCACCTCAACAACAACATCAGCGTCTAAAGGCGCGTTAAGCTGTGCAATGGCCTTGCTCCTTGCCTCGTCAAGAGTCGGCGCCGTACCTATTGCTTCCCTTATCAATAATTTCACCACCTATATTGTACCGCATTAATGCGGATTACTTCGTACTATTTTTGTATTTCGATTCGCTTTTTTATATTGTTCTCCCTTGCCCTGCGCTCAATGGTTTCTTCAACCATATTTTGCGCTATTATCTTCTTGGGACTGTATATATAATTTAAGGCAACGGTTTGAACAAAGGAAATTATGTTAGATACAATCCAATAAAAACCCACGCCTGCAGGAAACATGAAGGCAAAGGCTACAGACATCAGAGGTGATGAAAAAGTCATACAGCCCATGGTCGGATTTTTTGCCATATCAGGGTTTTGCTGTCTTTGCTTGATATACATAAAGCCTGCCGAAAGCAAGGAGGTCACTCCGGCAAGAATTGGAAATATCCATAGCTTCCCAAAGCTTTTTGCGTCGGGTGTTTCAAAAAGCTGAATCCCAAAAAGCTGAAATCCGTCAATGAGTTTGTTGATTGCTGCAAAATCCCCTTCCGAAATCATCTTAACCGCCGCAACGGCAGACTCGGACTTGCTTGCAATAAAATCCCCGAAATGCTCAAGAAGCTTGATTTCGATCGTATTGTCCTGAACCTTAATATCAAGAACTCCGGCATATTCCTTAAAGGCGCCTATAAGTGCGCTCATAGTCCCGTTAGCTATCCTCAATACGTTTGACAACGGTGTATAAATAACGCCGAAAAGTCCTATCATAATCGGAAATTGTATTAAAAGAGGGACGCAGCCGCCTTGTGTAACACTAAAGCCCTCCCTGTTGTAAAGCGCTTGCGTCTCTTCTCCGATTTTGCGTTGATCGCCTTTGTATTTTTCCTGTATTTTTTTTATTTTAGGCTGCAGTCGGACCTGTTTAGAGGTGTTTTTCTGTTGCTTGATAGAAACAGGCAGCATAGCGACTCTGACTATAACTGTCAAAAGTACTATTGAAAGAAGATAGTTTCCCGTAAATAAATACAGCAAACTCATAATATACCCAAAAGGTACGGCAAGTACCTCTCTCAACCAAACCATGACAGAACTCCTTTATTTAACATCTTTTTTTGGTGGAACCGGATCAACTCCGCCCGGGAAAAAAATATTACACCTCGAAAGCCGCTTAATTGCAAGCCAACAGCCTTTTACTGAACCGTGTACTGTCACAGCCTCAAGAGCATATGCGGAACAGCTTGGATAATACCTGCAGCGCGGCGGAAACAGAGGTGAAATATGTCCGATGTAGAACTTGATTGATTTTAATAAAAGCTTTTTCATTCTTCAACAGGCAAAATAAGTCCCTCATTACTTAAAAGCAACAACAAGGCAGATGATATATCGGTACTTTTTAAACGCTTAGTCTTACTTCTTGCTACTAAAACGTAATCATACCCCGTCTTAATTTTCGGCATAACCTTGCGAAAGCCCTCCTTGATTACACGCCTTGACCTGTTGCGCTCAACCGCATTGCCGATTTTTCTGCTTGTTGTTATACCAACACGAGCTTTGCCGGTGCGATTTTTCAGGTAATAAATCACCAACGCGTTTGAGGCAACCGATTTCCCCCGTGAATACACTCGGCGAAAATCGCTATTGAGCTTTAAGGTAATTAATTCGGCCAAAATATTGTCCTCTGTTGTTTGGTATTATTGGCTTTTTCTTCTCTTTGATTCAATAGCTGAGCCTTTTTCTTCCCTTGGCCCTGCGACGGGCAAGTACTTTTCTTCCGTTTCTGCCGAACATTCTTGCGCGGAAGCCATGGACCTTCTGTCTTTGCCTATTTTTAGGCTGATATGTCCTCTTCATTTTGTGTTTGTCTCCATTCACGGATAATATACTGTCCCTTTACACCATTACTATGGCATTTTCACAGTTGCTCGGTTATTATATATCACAGCCGATTATATTGTCAAGATATTTTTCCAAACGCCCTTGCCGTTGTTGATTTTCAAAGCCTTCCTATAGTATAATAGCAATAATCAGTAAACCACTCTCTTTGAGGTGTTTGATTTGAAAGTTCTTGTAGCGGTTGATTCCTTTAAGGGCTCTTTGTCCTCGAAAGAGGCTTGCATTGCAATCAGCGAAGGAATTTATAAGGTAAATCCCAGTGCTAATGTTGATATTTTACCTCTTGCCGATGGCGGAGAGGGAACCGTGGATGCCGTCAGCTGTATTGATGGCTGTGAAACCATAGCAATAGATACCTTTGATGCTTTAATGCGACCCGTAAAGGCACGTTATTGTATTTTAGGCGATACTGCCATAATGGAAATGGCGTCGGCATCAGGCATTACGCTTTTAATGAAGGATGAGCTAAATCCGAAAATCACGACTACATACGGCTGCGGGATTTTGATTAAGGACGCGCTCCAAAGGGGAATTAGCAAGATAATATTAGGTATCGGCGGCAGCGCAACCAACGACGGCGGCGCAGGAGCGCTATGCGCTCTTGGCGCAAAGCTTCTTGATAAAAGCCTTAAAGAGCTTCCCTTGGGCGGGGCCGCCCTTTTGAGCCTGCACACAATCGATATGTCAGGCTTTGATAAAAGAATTCATGCTGCTAAAATAAAGGTGGCATGCGATGTTACAGCCACTCTTTGCGGAAAAAACGGAGCGACAAAGGTTTTTGCAAAGCAAAAGGGAGCCGATAAGAAGGATATACTCTTGTTAGAGGAAGCTTTGTTAAATTACGGGAAAATACTTAAAGATACTTTTATGGTTCCTGTGTTCGATATTGAAGGGGGCGGGGCAGCGGGAGGCTTGGGAGCTATGCTGTGCGTTTGCTGCGGCGCCGTTCTTCTCCCGGGACTTGAGTTGATAGCCGGACTTTTGAAGCTTGAGGAAAAAATAAGAGTAAGTGATATTGTAATAACCGGAGAGGGCAAGACGGATGCCTCCACTCTACTGGGTAAGCTGCCGATATCGGTTATGAGGCTGGCAAAAAGCTACCAAAAGCCCTGTATTCTTTTGAGCGGTGACATAGACTGCGAAAGCTCCCTATTATATGATGCAGGATTTTCTCAGGTATATAAGGCAAGACCAAATGGTGCCTCCGCAGAATATTCGATAACCTTTGCTTTTGAGCTTTTAAAGAATAAAGCTGCGGAAATATTCGGCTGACTGTAAGCAGAAATATAAATACCGCAGGAACAGTCCGTCCCCGCGGTATATTTTTATTTTTTACAGAAAATAAATAACTATGTCGCGTCTGCCCCAGTTTATACATTCGCGAGTGGAATTCATATACAAATCCACGGTCCAGTCAACACTGTAGATAAAGCCTCCTGTATCGGCTGCTATGCAATATCCGTATACATACTTTCCGTCCGCTGAGACGATATACATCTCGGTACCGTATGGAATTTCTCTCGGGTCAACGGCTATATATCCCGTCTGAGCACGCTTGCCCGTTGAGGTTGTTCCCCCGGGAATGCAGTAAGCGGTAGCCTTTGCTTTAATGCTTCTCTTATAATTCTCGGGAAGACCGTTTGAGCCTATGGTAACATATGACGGAACCGCCATCTCGCTGATTGCGCTTTTTGCCCTGACGTTGAAGCTTGAGGAAACATTTGCGGTTTTTTTCGTTCCCTTAAGAACTACCTTATCCACAGCCTTGCGTGTAACAACCTCGCTTAAAACCTTCCTTTCGGATAGCTCTTGGTTAATATAGCGGTATTCATATGTCACATTTTTCTGACCGTTCTTCCCGTAGGTTTGTACCTTTGCTTCTCCGACATACATACTGGAAGAATACTTTGTAACTGTGTTAAAGTAAATTTTTTCTGTCTGTGTTACAGTTTTTTTGGCAACTCTCAAAACCTCAATTGTCATTTTATCAACAAGTCTTTGCTTTAAATCGGGAATCGTAACATCATCCTTGCCCAATACGATTTTCAGAGCCTTACACGCATCCTCAACAGTCTTGCCGGCAATTGTTCCGGTTTTTTCCTTGCCGTCACATTTGACTGTTACAGAGTATTTATTACAAACCTTAATGGTCATCCCCTCAAATACCTTTTTGTTAAGAGGGTAATTTATTGAGTTTTTAAGCGTGTATTCAACCGAAGCCTTTTCTAAGGCATCTGCAACCGTACCGTAAATATTGATAACCGTTGTTTCATCGTCAGCCGAGACTACGGTCACTTTGACGCCCCGGTTAATTATTATTGTTCCTCCGTGTACGGTTGAAAACGTACTGCCCTCAACCTTGTCTCCCTCAAAAAGAGATAGTCCCGCTTGCTTAAGAATTTCTTCTGTTTCAGTTTTGTAAGTTGAAACAACTATGACCTCATCACCATCGATAATTTTAATATCGTATACGGGCGAGGCAACGGCGAATGCTGTAACCGAGAAAAGAAAAGAAAGAGAGAGAGTTAAAAGTAAAATTCTTTTCATCGGGCTTATTGTGAACATATCGCCGAGGTATTTGTCTGACATGACTTTATCTCCTCAGTTAACGGCGTCTTACTGCACCTTGCAGCTTTGCCGTATTGGGCTTTTCCGAATCCTTATTGACTCAGTTTTCGTATGACTAAAGCGCAAAAAACCGTAAATAAAAACTCAAAAAGCCTTTCCCTGTAATTCACATTTTTTCTGTGCGTCTCGTATTATAACAACCTTTTTGTGGTTGTCAAATTTAACTCGGAAAAAAAACTGTGAATTTTGCACAAATCAATATGTGCCTGAATGACATTAACAACACTATATCTCGTGTTTTTTTGTTTTTCTTTGGTTTTAGCCCCCCTTTTTATTCAGTTTTTTTGTGAAAAGTATAAAAAGTTACAAACTGTAACTTTTGGGCACAATATTGTTACAAAATGACTCTTTCTTTCAATAATTATTCCACGCCTGTAATATTTAGAACTAAAACCGTATAGCTTTGTACGACCTTCCCTTTTGGGCACAATTAATGTAAAGCATAATCAACGTGGTATGCTTCAAAAGGAAGCTATTAAATTCCGGTTGACACTGTTTATCATGAGGTATTATAATAATATATGTTATTGTCCGTATGAGGTGATTAGTCTGAAGATTATCATTCCCCTGTATGTTCAGAATATCTTGTCCCGATTCAAAAGCAACGGCTTTGAAGCATTTGTGGTTGGCGGCTGTGTGCGCGACAGCATTATGGGCATTGAACCTGTTGATTGGGACATAACAACAAACGCTCTGCCTAATAATACAAAGGAGCTGTTTTCTGACCTTAAGGTAATTCAAACAGGCATTAAGCACGGGACTTTGACCGTTGTCAATAACAAAAGGAGTGTGGAAATAACCACCTTCAGGATTGACGGCAAATATTCCGACAACAGGCGGCCTGACAGTGTCCTTTTCACAAACGAGCTTGTCGACGATTTGAGCCGAAGAGATTTTACCATCAATGCAATGGCATATAATCACGACAAGGGTCTTATTGACGAATTTGGTTCTTTAAATGACCTTAGGGCAAAAATCATCAGAACAGTCCAAAATCCCGATATGCGTTTTTCCGAGGACGGACTTAGAATCATTCGCGCACTCAGGTTTGCCTCCACTCTTGGCTTTGAGATAGAAAAGGGCACCTCAAGCAGCATACACAAAAACAAGACTCTTCTTAAAAACATTGCAGCGGAGCGTCTTTTTTCGGAACTTCTAAAGCTTCTTCCGGGGAAAAATGTCTGTTCAGTTCTTTTAGATTACGGAGATGTTTTGGGAGTCTTTATCCCCCCTGTTTTACCTGCTATAGGGTTTAAACAGTTAGGAAAAAAGCATTGCTACGATGTTTGGGAGCATACCTGTCATACGGTAGACGCCATAGAACCTCAAAAGGAGCTTCGCCTTACTATGCTGCTTCATGATTTAGGTAAGGTAGAAACCGCACAAATTGACGAAAACGGAAACAGTACATTCCACAATCACGCGCAGGTCTCAGCAGATATAGCAGGTGAAATCCTAAGAGACTTAAAATCCGATAAAAAAACGGCTAATATTGTCAAAAGGCTCATATCGCTTCACGATTTTGAAATTCCCCAAACCGAAGCACAGGTAAAAAGAATGCTTAAAAATGTTACCCCGGATGAGTTTAAGCTGTTGCTGAAAATTAAAACGGCAGACAAAAGCGCACTTTCCCCCGCGTTCAGAGATGTGTCCCGGCAAATACACACAGCAAAAAAACATTTGGAAAGAATAGTATCTGAAAATATCTGTTATAATCAGGAGGGTCTTTCAATTAAGGGCGCAGATCTTATAGAAAAGGGATGGGAAGGCGCCCTTGTGGGTAAAAAGCTTGACGAACTGACAGATGCCGTTATCGAGGATAAATGCCCCAACACACGAGAGCGGCTTTTGGAGTACCTTGAAAAAAATCTGTAATTTTGAACTTTCCCTCAATGCATTATTTATACATTATTATAAAGTTTATTAAAAGGAATGGGAGTGTTACTATGAGAAATACATATTCGTTAAATTTCGGGTGGAAATTTATCCCCCAGTACTCCGAAGAGATGATTAAGAGAAAATATCCTGAAAATGCCTTTTCGGATGTCAATATTCCTCACACAAACCTTGAACTGCCTTACAACTATTTTGATGAGAAGTCCTATCAATTTACAAGCTGCTACAGAAAGCACTTTGATGTTGAGGGTGGTATAGAAGATAAAAAACGCTATATTATTCACTTCGAGGGAGCGGCAAACTATACACGTGTCTTTGTCAACGAAAAATTTGTAGGTGAGCATAAGGGCGGATACACGGATTTTTGTTTTGATATCACACAGTTTTTAAGAGAAAAGGACAATCTTATCGCCGTAATGCTCGATTCGTCCGAAAGAGATGAAATTCCCCCTTTCGGAAATGTTGTGGATTACCTCGCATACGGAGGAATATATCGGGAGGTATGGCTCGAAAAGGTCAACGAAACATATATTGAAAATGTTTTCGTCCGCACAAAGGATGTCTCCTCAAAGAAAAAGCTTATCGACGTAGATGTTGAATTTTCAAAAAGTGCCTGTGGCAGCGTTAAAATAATTCTTCTTGACAATGAATGTATTATATATGAAAAAGAAACGGAGTTTTCAGCTAAAGTCTTAAAGCTTAAGTGGCGTGTAGGAAATGTTGAGCTGTGGGATATCGACAATCCTAAGCTCTATACACTTAAAATCCTATTCGGCGATGATGAAAAGCTTGTCCGTTTCGGTTTTCGCGAGTGTCGCTTCCATAGGGACGGCTTTTACCTTAACGGCAGTAAAATCAAACTTTTCGGGCTTAACAGGCACCAAAGCTATCCATATGTGGGGTATGCAATGCCTAAATCCGCACAAAGAGCAGATGCAGATTTCTTAAAGTATAAGCTCGGTGTAAATCTTGTCAGAACATCCCACTACCCTAATTCTATACACTTTCTTGACAGATGCGATGAGATAGGTCTCCTTGTTTTTACGGAAATGCCCGGCTGGCAGTTTATCGGCGAGGGCGAGTGGCGTGATAACTGTATAGACAATGTTAAGCGAATGGTTCTTCGTGACAGAAACCATCCTTCCGTAATCCTTTGGGGCGTTCGCATAAACGAGGGTGCAGATTGTGATGAGCTTTACAATATCACAAACAGCATCGCCAGAACGCTTGACGACACTCGCCAGACGGGCGGTGTTCGTAATATGCCGAGAACCCATCTTTTAGAGGATGTTTACACATATAATGATTTTTCACATTCGGGAGGAAAGCTTACTTTGCTGCCTGCCGCAGTAGTTGCAGGTTTTAAAGCGCCCTATATGGTAACAGAGCACAACGGTCATATGTATCCCACAAAATCGTTTGACCGCGAGCAAATAAGAACCCAGCAGGCTCTGCGCCACGCGAGGGTCTTAAATAAAGCATTCGGCAACAGCCGCATTTCGGGTGTTACCGGTTGGTGTATGTCTGACTATAACACACATAAGGATTTCGGCTCGGGTGATAAAATTTGCTACCACGGTGTCGCCGATATGTTCCGTGTCCCTAAGCAGGCAGCAGCCGTATACTCGTCACAGCAGGACAAAACCCCGTTTATGCAGGTACTTTCGACTATGGATATAGGAGAGCATCCCGGGGCGCAATTGGGCAATGTTTGGGTCTTTACAAACTGTGACTATGTCAAGCTGTATAAAAACGGAAAATACACGAGTACTGCGTTTCCAAACAAAAAAATGTTTCCCCATCTACCGCATCCTCCTGTTTTAGCTGACAACTTTATAGGAGATGCCCTCGTTTCGGTTGAAAAGCTTGATGAAAAAACCGCCTCGCTTCTTACAGACGCGCTTGTTGCGGCATTTAAGTACGGCTTCTCTATGCCTCCCGTAAACTACCTGAAGGTTGCAGCAGCCTACTTAAACGGCCATATGAAATTCTCCCAAATGTATGATATTGTCACAAAGTATATTGCAAACTGGGGAGGGTCCCAGGTTACCTACACGTTTGAAGGGTGTAAAAACGGCAAGCCGGTAAAAACTGTTATAAAGTCCGCCGTAACTGATACTCATATTGAAGCAAAGGCGGACAGCCTCATTCTCAAGCAAGAGGACACCTATGATGTTACAAGGATAGAGCTGATAGAGCGTGATCAAAACGGCAACACAGTTCCGTTTGCGGATACGGTTGTTAAGGTAGGCGTAAAAGGTCCCGCATCGGTAATAGGCCCCTCGTCCTTCTCTCTTATAGGCGGCGCAAGAGCCTTTTGGATAAAAACAACCGGCGGTTCGGGGAAAATTACCGTTACAATTGAAAGCGAAGGGCATATGAAACAAAAGATTGAATTATCAGCCCAATAGTGTTATGATTATTTTTCAAAGGTCCAAGACAATTAACAAAGGAGAGAAAACATGGAGAAGAAGCCCTACTATATTACTACGGCAATAGCCTATACCTCTCGCAAGCCTCATATCGGCAATTCGTATGAAATTGTTCTTACGGATGCCATAGCGAGATTTAAGCGAATGCAGGGCTATGATGTTTTCTTTTTAACGGGAACAGACGAGCACGGTCAAAAAATTGAAGAATGTGCAAAACAAGACGGCTGCTCTCCAAATGAGTATGTCGACAAGATTGCGCTCGAAATAAAGCAAATCTGCGATTTGCTCAACACAACATATGATAAGTTTATTCGTACTACTGACGATTATCATATCAAGGCGGTACAAAACATTTTCAAGAAGCTGTATGAGCAAGGCGATATTTATAAAGGCGAATATGAGGGAATGTACTGCGTTCCCTGTGAGGGCTTTTATACACAATCTCAGCTTAGTGACGGCAAGTGCCCCGAATGCGGCAGTCAAACAGTTCCTGCAAAAGAGGAGGCGTACTTTTTAAGGCTTTCCAAATATCAAAAACGCCTTGAAGAATATATTGAAAGTAATCCTGATTTTATTTTCCCCGAAAGTCGAAAAAGGGAAATGCTCAACAATTTTATTCGGCCCGGGCTCCAGGATTTATGCGTGTCAAGGACTTCTTTTAAGTGGGGAATACCCGTAACCTTTGACGAAAAGCACGTTATTTATGTGTGGGTAGACGCTCTTTCAAACTATATTACTGCCTTAGGCTTTGATGCAGGTGAAAACAGCGACCTGTACCGTAAATATTGGCCCGCGGATGTCCATATCATAGGGAAGGATATACTTCGTTTTCATACAATATATTGGCCGATAATTCTTATGGCCTTGGGTCAGTCCTTACCGAAACAGGTGTTCGGTCATCCTTGGCTTTTAATGGGAAACGACAAAATGTCAAAATCAAAGGGCAATGTCATTTATGCCGATGATTTAGTCAATTTTTTCGGAGTTGACGCAGTGCGCTACTATTTGCTTTCCGAAATGCCTCATGGCGCAGACGGTTCTATAACCTTCAGTACCATAATCGAGCGTTTTAATTCCGAGCTGGCAAATACTTTGGGCAACCTTGTAAACAGAAGCATTGCCATGGTAAACAAGTATTTTGACGGCACCCTTCAAGCGCCTACAGTAACCGAGCCAATAGACGAGGAGCTTAAAAGGGTTGCTTTGAATGCACTTCCCGAAGTCACAAGGCTTATGAACACCTTTCATGTCAGTGATGCCCTCATGGTGATTTTCGATATTGCAAAAAGAAGCAACAAATATATTGACGAAACGATGCCATGGATTCTTTCGAAGGACACTGCAAAAAAAGACCGCCTCTCGACGGTGCTTTACAATCTTATTGAATGCATACGCTTTATTGCTGTTTTAATTGCTCCGTTCATGCCCGAAACAAGCAAGCAGATTCTCGAACAAATAGGCTGCGATATTAATTGCTTTGATTCACTCAATGAGTTCGGGGCAATCATGGCGGGTCAAAGGGTTATCGGCGAGCCTAAACCGTTGTTCTCCCGCCTTGACGGCGAAAAAACTCTAACTGAAATTGAAGTTCTGCTTAACGAAAAAGAAGACAGCTCGCCAAAAATAGAGGGAGTTGCCCAAATCAGTATCGGGGATTTTTCTAAAATCGAGCTTCGTGTCGCCGAAATTATAGACTGCAAGCCCGTGAAAAGAGCTAAAAAGCTTCTCCAGCTTACACTTAATGACGGTTCTATGACACGTACCGTCGTCTCCGGAATAGCTCCTTGGTACAGCCCCGAGCAGCTTGTGGGGAGAAAGGTCGTTCTTGTCGCAAACCTTAAGCCTGCGGTATTATGTAAAATCACGAGTGAAGGAATGATTTTAGCGGCTGATTGCTCGCAGGATGATGTTCGGGTTGTTTTTGTGGATGATATGCCGCCGGGGGCAAAAATTCGTTAAATTCAAGTAACTATGTAGCTTATGAAAAATATTTTTGATACTCACACACACTATACTGACAGCGCCTTTAATAATGACAGGCACGAACTGCTCGCTTCCCTTCCGGAAACGGGCATTTGCGCCGTTATTAACTGTGGCACCGATATTCATGACAGCGAAAAAAGTCTTGCTCTTGCAAACAGGTATTCTTATATTTACGCCGCCGTAGGAATACACCCTCATGAGGCGGAAAAATCAAACAACAATTTTCTGTCCCGTCTGCAATGTTTAATTAATGACAAAAGGGTCGTCGCGGTTGGCGAAATAGGCCTCGATTACCACTATGATTATTCACCTCGTGATATCCAAAAACAGGTGTTCATACAGCAGCTTGAGCTTGCAAGTAGGTATGATTTGCCCGTAATAATCCACGACAGAGAGGCTCACCTTGATACTCTTGAAATTTTAAAGGAGTTTAAGCTTCGGGGAGTCTTGCATTGTTTCTCCGGCAGCGTTGAATTTGCTCGTGATGTTCTTTCTCTCGGATTGTATATAGGACTTGGTGGTGCCGTTACTTTTAAAAGCGCAAAAAGACCGCTTGAGGTAGCGTCGTTCGTTCCGTCCGATATGCTGCTTATTGAGACAGACTGTCCATATATGACTCCACACCCGTACAGGGGGAAAAGATGTGATTCCTCCTTTATTGCTTATACCGCACAAAAGCTTGCCGAGGTTAGGGGCGTAGACGCCCAGCAAATAATCAATCAGACCGCCGACAATGCGCGTAGACTTTTTAAGATAGAGGAAACAACCCAATGAAAAAACAAAAGAACAAATCCAATACAATCAAAACCATATCGGTTTTAATAACTATACTTATTATATTGATGGCCTGTTTGTTCATTGTAGTTTTATTTTTTACCAATAGCTTAAAGGGTCTCGTTGTAAGAATAGTTGACAGCATACCTGCCGTATCATCATTTATTCCTCCAACGAGCGAATATTTAACGCAAAATGAGACTTCCTCTGAAAATGAAACAACAACTCTTCCCGCACCATCTTCGACTGACGCAAAGCCCTCAACTACAGCTAAAGCTTCAACAACCGAGAAACCCTCTACAACCTCCAAGCCTTCTGAATCCTCTCCCGATTTTTTTATTGATGCCTCAAAAAGATATACCCATACCTCGCTAAATGATGACATAAATAAGCTAAAGTCACTTTATCCTGATTTAATATCCGTAAGTTACGTAGGTAAATCTGTTAATAGCAGGGCTATAAAGCTAATTAAGCTTGGCAAGGGCGAAAAAAAGGTTTTTGCCTGTGCCGCCATTCATGCCAGGGAAATAATAACCTCAAAATATATTATGCTTTGTGCTTTTGAATACTGCGAGGCTTATGAAAGCAAATCAGGAAAATACGGACAGTATAATGTTAAAGAGCTCTTAGATGAATATACAATTTTTATAGTCCCGTGCGCAAATCCGGACGGTATGGAGATAGTCGGAAACAAAAAGGTTCCCAATGCATCCATTGCAGGCTTTTCAAGATATGAATACAAGGCAAACACAAACGGCATAGATCTAAACAGAAACTTTCCTTTGGCATGGGACAAAATAAATAACAAAATAACAAGTCCCTCAAACTATGGCTATAAAGGCAAAGCCGCTGCAAGTGAACCCGAGACTAAGTGTCTGATGTCTCTTTGTAAAAGCAACAGCTTTGAATTTGCGTTCTCGTTCCATGTTACGGGCGAATGTGTTTTTTGGGGAGATGTTTACAACACAACGAACAACAGCAGTTACAGACGTTTTGCAAAGAGACTCACCGATCTCACCGGCTTTTACCTTACAAATGAATCCAACGATGTTAATTCATATGGCGGCGGCTTTGAAAACTGGTTTAGACACACATATAAAAAGCCCGGTTTTTGCATCGAGCTTATATCTTACGAATACCGCACCTCACCGACTACAAATAACGATTACATCCATTTTTACGATACCGTTAAATGGAGCAGTACAAGGTATATTCTCCTTGAGGCAATGAGCTAGGCTTATTCATATCGTTTGCACAAGGTTTCCAAAATGCTCTCCAGCTCATCCCCTCCACAAACGAATAATTTTTCATCATTTATATATGTATTTTTTATTGCGTCTATATCACATTTAGCTGCGCCGAAGTCAACGATAACCAGGGTGCTTAATTTGTCAAAGCCTACAAGCTCAAAGAGCTTTTTGATATTCCTGATTCTTGTTCTGGGCTCCCTTTCGGATGCATACAACGGAATTACGAACACTCCGCCCTTCTCTCCCCAGACAAATAGCTTATACAATATGTAATATAAAAGAAACACAATACCTATAAGGGAAAGCACCAGACAAAGAAAGTCCGACATAAAAACACCTCCTATGCATTATATGCGCTTAAGGCTCATGTGTTAAAATAAAAAAAGCTCCACTTTCGTGAAGCATGCGTTGGAGCTGTAAGCCGAGTTCTGTCTTTTAAGGCAATCATCTGTCTGAGACACGCGTTGCCGCGAGCCTTAAGCCACTCTTCGGAGAATAAATCCGGCTGATAACTCCTGTTGTGTTGCTTCGGATAGGGTTTGCAGGACTTCTCGGTTCCCCGAAAAGCCGGTGAGCTCTTACCTCGCCTTTCCACCCTTACCTCAAATGAGGCGGTATATCTCTGTTGCACTTTCCCTAAGGTTGCCCTCGGCGGCCGTTAGCCGCTATCCTGCCGTATGAAGCTCGGACTTTCCTCATCATTTCTGATGCGACTGCCCACTCCAGCGCTTTGTTATTTTACATTATATAATAAAAAAAGTCAACCAATTCTCCGTGCCAAAAACAGTAAATCGATTAAAATATTACCACTCGATATGCTTTTCAATAAGGAAAACAAACCGAGTGGTTTTTATTTTATTTTGCGTCTTACTTAATAACCTGCTCAATCTGGTTAATAACCTGCATTGATTCGGGTACCGGGAAGAGCGGGAAGGTATGGTTCATTCCCTCATATTCATAATAATGGAACATTACGTCGTCTTTGTCCCATGTCTCCCCCTGCATATGGTGCACTACAGCATCCTCGCCGTACTGACTCTCCATTTTTTCAATAAAATTGCGGGAGTCTACCACAAGCAACTCGTGTGTTCCCGTGAAAATACTGATAGGAGGCATACCGGTAAAATCTCCGTTATACGGATTTAGATAAGCGTTTTCTTCAGGTATTTGCTTTAATAAATCTGCCGCCTGTTCCTTTGTGGTGACACCGCTTATGTCAACACCCGCAAAGCATGCCCCCTTCATGGCACAAGCCCAATAAACAATCATCGGGTCGATTCCCGACTCATAAACCTCGATAATAGCGGGGTCATTGGAGGACATATGAAGCCATGGGGAAAACGCTACGATGTTTGAGGGTAGCGCAATGCCGTTGTCCCGAAGCTGAAGACCCATGGAAACAACATAATTTCCTCCCGAGGAATCACCCATTAAGGTTAGATTGTCGGGATTGATAGTTTTAATTAAGTCTTCATAAAGGGCAAGCGAGAGTTCGTATGACTGAGTGTAAATATATTCAGGTGCCATAAGCTGCATGGGCATAATTATGGTAGCATCCAATTCGGACGCTAAACGCGAGCAAAACCAATAATGGAAGGGAAGCGGAGCGTCAACAAATGCTCCCCCGTGAAAGTAAAGAATATATTCTTCATCCCCGGTAAGCTCTTCGTCAGACTTGTCATTGAATATCCCGACTTCAATCGATTTTGAAACCTCGGTATCCTTAAAGACATATGTGTATTTGTACCTGTCTATATCAAACAGCATTGCATAATATTCTTCTATGCTCGAGTCTGCATTTTTCTCCCTTTGTGTTTCGAGATTGGCGTAAACCTCATCTACATCCGCGAATTTGTCGGCAAGCACAGCTTTGAGAATTTGTTCAACCGCTATGCTTTGCACGCTTTTCTCTTCCACCTCTAAATAAGGAAAAGTCAAAAAAGAGTCAATCAT
The DNA here is from genome assembly GCA_964588475.1 of uncultured Eubacteriales bacterium. Taxonomy (GTDB): domain Bacteria; phylum Bacillota; class Clostridia; order Oscillospirales; family Acutalibacteraceae; genus DTU089. Next base: position 6,774 of record CAZPPO010000003.1, on the reverse strand, counting down.
ATTGATTATTCCGGCTATTCTCGCGCCCAAAGCATTACTCTCGGTTACAGCCTCAAACGGTGATAAATCCTCCGAAAAAGAAGCTCCTGCGACTGTTAAGCTTCCCTGAACAATAAGACATAAGCAAATAAAAACCGCAAAAAGTCTTTTTATGTTGTTTTTCAAATTATAACCTCCCCACTTAGGGAGACTATAATATAAAGCCAATCACATGTCAATCGTTTTTGTAAATTTCACTATTAAATTTACTCTTAGGATTTACAACTAACAAAATTAGAGGTGTATTTAAAAAAGTCTTGACATCCGTCCGAAAAATTGTTAAAATACGCTTTGCCGCATATTTTGGGCGGGTGTTTCCCACAAACAGTTTTCTGTGCCCCCGATAGCGAGACTAAAGTTAAGGACGCGATAGAATGTACGCAATTATCGAAACAGGCGGTAAGCAGTATAAGGTCGAAAACGAAGACGTTATTTTTATTGAAAAGCTCAACGCGCAAGAGGATTCAGAGGTTATCTTTGACAAGGTTGTGGTTGTCGGTGCAAACGGGGATGTCATCGTCGGTTCTCCGTATGTTGAGGGAGCTTTTGTTAAAGCAAAGGTTCTTAAAAACGGCAAAGCTAAAAAAATCGTTGTTCAAACCTACAAGCCTAAAAAGAACGAAAAACGCAAGATGGGTCACAGACAACCCTATACTAAGGTACAAATAACGGCAATTAAGGCTAAGAAAACAAAGTGATTTGTATTACGTTTATCAGCTCTCAAACCGCATTATCAGGTTATAGGATTGAGGGTCACGCACTTGGAAAAAACGGTAAAAACGATATAATCTGCGCCGCAGTATCCTCGGCCGCATATATGGCGGCAAACACCTTGACGGAAATTAACAAAATAAAACCCAAGGTTAAAATAGAGGAAGGCTTTATGGAGCTTATTATCCCCAATAGAGACATCAATAAGGCAAATCCCATTCTTGAAGGGCTCAAGCTTCATTTAACACAATTGTCAAAACAATATCCGAAAAATATTAAGATTTCACATACGGAGGTTACGTAATGCTTAAAATAAATATTCAGTTGTTTGCTCATAAAAAGGGAATGGGCTCTACCCGTAACGGACGCGATTCCGAGTCTAAACGGCTTGGTGTTAAGCGTGCGGACGGTCAATTTGTGCTTGCAGGCAATATCCTTGTAAGACAAAGAGGAACAAAAATCCACCCCGGCAACAATGTAGGCAAGGGCAAGGATGACACTCTTTTCGCTCTTACCGACGGTAAAGTAAGCTTTGAACGCTTGGGCAAGGACCGCAAAAAGGTCAGCGTTTACGGCCAAGAGCAATAATTCTTCAGCTTTTACACTTCTAAACAAAAAGACATTCCTATTTTTATAGGTATGTCTTTTTATATTAGATTTCAAACTGTGATTGGTAGATTTTATAGTAAAGTCCTTGCTTTTTCAGAAGGCTTTCGTGGGTACCCTCCTCAATTATCTTACCTAAGTCCACTACAAGAATATTATCGGCATTCTCTACCGTTGAAAGCCTGTGAGCTATTACAAAGCAGGTCTTACCCTGAGTTAGCTTTTTCATCGCTTTTAGGATTTTCAGCTCTGTATTTGTATCAACGTTTGAAGTAGCCTCGTCAAGAATAAGTATTTTTGAAGCTGAAAGCATGGCCCTTGCAATTGTCATAAGTTGTTTTTGACCCTTTGAAATGTTAGCCGCGTTGTCACTGATAACTGTATCATATCCGTCGGGAAGGGACATAATAAAACCATGTATTTCGGCGGCCTTTGCCGCATTCTCAACCTCCTCTATAGTAGCTTGTTCGGCTCCATAGGCAATGTTTTGAAATATGGTGCCGTGAAAAAGCCATGTGTCCTGAAGCACCATTGAAAATTGTGAGCGATAGCTTGCTCTCTTTATATCACATATATTTCTACCATCAAGCAGTATTTCACCGCTTTGCGCGTCGTAAAACCGCATTAACAGATTAATTATAGTGGTTTTCCCTGCTCCTGTGGGCCCGACTATTGCTGTAAGAGAGCCTGCAGGCGCTTCAAAGCTCACATTTTTCAATATTTCCGCAGAGCTTTCATAATAGAATGAAACATCCAAAAACGAAATATTACCGTCTGTACGCTCAAGCGTAAGGGCAGTCTGGTCATCGGGCTTTTCAGGAATCTCGTCAATAAGCGAAAAAACTCTGTTAGCGGCCGCAAAGGCGGATTGCAGGTCGCTGATAATATTCGCGAATTCATTTATCGGCCCTGCAAATTTCCTTGAATATAAAACAAAGGATGAAACGCTTCCCAGTGAAATAGCTCCCGAAAGATATAGTAAAGAGCCGAAAATACAAACAAGCGCAACGGAGCTGTTGTTGAAGAAATTCGCAATAGGTCCGTTGATACTGCCGTAATACTCCGCATTATAAGCGCTTTTTACCGCCTCAATATTTCTTATGTCAAATCCTGAAAGCATATAATCCTCGCGGTTGTAGGCTTTTACTGTCTTTTGTCCGGTTACTGCCTCCTCCGCAAAGCCGTTAAGCTTCCCGAGCTTTTCCGAACGGGCCTTGTAAAGAGGGCGAACCCTTTTAATGCGTTTTCGTGTATAATATGCAAAAACAGGAACAGTTACCATAAATATTAATACGAGGTCCGCTCTGATAATTAACATCATGATAAGCGCGCCGATTACCGTAACAAAACTTGTTGCAATTTGAATAATGTCCGTTGATATCGAGGAATTTATAGTATCAATATCATATGATATTATGCTTATCACCTCTCCCGCCTGACAGCGGTCAAAAAATCCTACGGGCATATGAGAGAGCTTGTCAAAAACATCGTTTCTCATAGAATACATAATGTTTCTTCCTATTTTTATCATAAGAATTGATAAAATGTAGCTCAAGAGGCTTGAAACGGCAAAAAAGGCTATCATCAATAAAACATATTTAACAACAAGAGTAAAGTTTACCTGGCTCAATCCCGGCTCAATGGCGTCAATGGCACGCCCGGATAACAACGGACCTACCAGTGCCAATATATTGCTCGAAAGAGTCAAAACACACGCGGTAAATACAATGCCTTTATAAGGCTTAATATATTGCCAAAGTCTCACTAACAAATATTTTTTTTGTAAGGAGGGTGTGCTTTCTTTTTTCATACAGCTGCGCCTCCCATTTGGATATCATATATTTCACGGTATTTTGGGCAATTATTTAAGAGCTCATAATGAGTGCCCCTGCCTATTACCGTGCCTTTGTCAAGAACAAGTATCAAATCCGATTTCATAACAGAGCTTGCTCTTTGAGATACAATAATTTTAGTAGTGTCGGCGAAATCCTTTTCAATGGAATTTCTGAGGGCGGCATCGGTTCTGTAGTCAAGCGCGCTTGAAACATCGTCTAAAAGCAAAATTTCGGGTTGTTTTGCCAAGGCCCTTGAAATAAGAAGTCTCTGTTTTTGACCTCCGCTGAGATTACCTCCCCTAATTTCAAGCTGATAATCAAACTGCCCCTCCTTTTCATAAACAAAATCCGCCCGGGCGGTTTTAGCGGCACCTTTAATATCATCAAGCTTTACCCCTCTGCCAAAATCGATGCTTTCTCCTATGGAACCCGTAAACAAAATGTCATTTTGAAAAACGGTTCCGAATTTTTTGTACAGTTCTTCTTTCAAAATACCTTTAATATTCTCTCCGTCAACAAAAATCTCTCCCTTGTCGCAGTCATAAAACCGCAAAAGCAGTAAAAGAATCGTACTTTTGCCGCTTCCCGTAGCCCCGATTAAACCTAAGCTTTGACCCCTTTTAAGCTTAAAGCTGATGTTATGAATATTGTCCGAAACGCCCATATAGGAAAAGGATACGTTTCGAAATTCGATATGCGTATCTGAAGCCTCCGCATTCTCTTCTGCTTCTGCCTCATTATATATGTATTGCTTCTCATCTTCAATTTCCAGCACCTTGGCTATCCTGTCAGCCGAGGCGGTGCCCTTTGACACCATAATAAATATTTTAGTTATACTGAGCGTGGCATTGAGTATAATAGTAAAATATGTCATAAAGGCTATAATTTTACCCGGCTGTGTCTCCCCCTTGTTTACAAGAATAGCGCCAACAAGAATTACTAAGGCAAGACCCATATTCAAAGCGAAGCTCATTATGGGCTTTGTTGCCGACATAACATATCCGGCCTTCTGCTCTGCCTGGACAACCCTTTTGTTTGCTTTGGAAAAGCGCCTCTTTTCATACTCGCCCTTTGAAAGAGCGAGTATAACTCTGATTCCGCTCATATACTCACGGACTCTTCGCACAAGCTTATCTGCAGCCTTCTGCACCTTCGTGTACAGCGGAATTCCCTTTTTCGATATATAAAACACAATCAGGAAAAGAACAGGAAGAAGAGCTATAAGAACCGCCGCAAGCTTTGCTTCAAGCATCAGCGTAACAAAACAGCCCCCTATTAGCAATATCGGGGCTCTAATACCGAGCCTTTGAATTCGAAGCAGCATTTGGTAAAAATAATAGGTATCGCTTGTAAGCCTTGAAATCAGGGACGGCTCTGTTATTTCATCTGTGCTATTGCACGACAGTCTCATAGTCCTTGAAAACAGGTCATGCCTTATTTCCTTTGTTATGTCTCCGGAAATCCGCGCCGCCATACGGTTAGCTACAATATTGAGCATTAGTGCGCCGAAGGCACAAAGAATCATCCCAAATCCCCAAATATAGATACCCGCTTTATTCTTATCCGGCACCACATCATCAATAATATATGAGAGAATCCACGGAATAAATAAATCAAAAATAGTCCCTGCAAATTTTACGGTCATTTGCAGAGCTATTTTGAACTTAAAAGGATATATGTAAGGTAATAGTTTTTTCATTCTCTCAACGCTCGCCTACCTATTGTAAGCTCCCTTAAGCCCTTTCTTAAAAATACACAGGCAAAACTAATTTTGCACTTTTACCTATTATACATTTTTTTGCGGATATTTCAAGAAAATAAGGCAAATCAGATATTATTCTTCACATATACGCTCGTAAAAAGCCGTCTTGCTGACAAAGACGGCTTTTCGAGATTTTATTCAGTTGCTCATACTTAAAGCATTTCAATCGCGCCTGCCGCACCCATACCTGCGCCGATACACATTGTAATCATACCGTATTTCCCGCCTGTATCCTCAAGATAGGAAAGAGCCTTGCACGTTAGTATAGCTCCCGTCGCGCCCAGCGGATGACCCAGCGCGATAGCGCCGCCGCGAGGATTTACCTTATCAAGATTTAATCCGAGCTGATCGATACAAATCAGTGACTGTACCGCAAAAGCTTCATTTAATTCAATAATATCAAACTGCTCCAATTCCATTCCTATTCTGTTTAGCAGCTTCGGCACGGCATATACCGGACCTATGCCCATCATAACGGGGTCAACGCCCGCTACCTGATACCCGAGAAATTTAGCAATAGGCTTGATGTTAAGCTCAGCTGCCTTTTGGGCAGACATCATTACCACAAAAGCCATGCCGTCATTCATGGGTGAAGAGTTTCCGGCTGTTACCGAACCGTTTTCCTTAAAAGCGGCGGGCAACTTGCTTAAGGCCTCATAGGAAGCGTCATGCTTTATGCACTCATCCTCGGCAAAAACTTCAATTGCACCGTTTCTGTCCGTATAAGTAACAGGGATTATTTCCTTCTTAAATGCGCCCTCCTTTTGTGCCTTTGAGGCTTTTTGATGGCTAAGCAGTGAGAATTTGTCCATGTCCTCTCTGGCAACGTCAAACATATCCGTAAGAACCTCTGCCGTTGTTCCCATGGGGAGATAGCAGCTTGCTCTTTCCTTAAATATTTTCGGGTCCAATGCCGTTAGGTCCAAAGCTGTCATAGGCAGCATTGACATCGACTCTACGCCTCCTGCAATTACGATATCGGCCTGGTCGGCCATGATTTCATTTGCGGCGTATGCAATACTTTGCAGACCGGAGGAGCAAAATCGGCTTACTGTAACTCCGCATACCTCATCCGGCAGACCTGCTCTGATTACTATAATTCTTGCCATATTAAGACCTTGAACATCCTCAGGTGTCGAACATCCGACAATAACATCATCAATTTCCGCAAGCGGTAAATTCGGAACCTTTTCCAAAACACCCTGTAAAACCTCGCTTGCCAGTTTAACCGGATACTCTCCTACTAATGTTCCCTTTGTCGCTCTGCCTACAGGCGACCTTCCATATGCAACGATAACAGCATCCTTAAGATTACTCATAATATAATTCCTCCTTAATCAATATACGCTCATGACTTTTAAGTCATCGGGGATAATCAAATCAGCTTCTGTTGCCGCTTTAAGTTGCTCTTGGGTGGTATCCGGAGCTATTTCCTTTACTACTAAACCTTCCTGTGTAACCTCTATCAAGGCTAAGTTGGTTACGATAATATCAACGCAGTGCGCGCCGGTAAGCGGGAAAACGCATTTATTAAATATTTTTGGATCACCCTTGTTGGTGTGTTCCATTGCAACTATAACCTTTTTGGCGCAGGTGATAAGATCCATAGCCCCGCCATAGCCCGCCATAAGCTTCCCGGGGACCATCCAGTTTGCAAGATTGCCTTCTTTATCAACCTGTAACGCACCCAGTACGGTAATATCAACATGACCTCCCCTTATAAGTGCGAAAGAGGTTGCACTGTCGAAAAACGAACCTCCCGGATTTAAGGTAGCCCAAGCTCCTCCCGCGTCAAAAATGTCCTTGTTAATTTCGTGCAAA
>CAZPPO010000002.1:22598-33373 GCA_964588475.1 uncultured Eubacteriales bacterium | reverse complement strand
TATGCGCGAAAGAAACAAAACACTTAAGGAGTTAGCAAAAGAGTTACCCGAATTCTATGTGGCGCAAAAGAAAATCGATATTGATGTCCCACCCTCAAAAATATCAAAAAAGCTTCTTGATGAAAACTTTTCAAACGCTGAAAACGAAGGCGTCGCTTATTCAAATGACAAGGGCTATGCAAGGGTAAAGGCAAAGGGTGCGGGAAACACCCTGAGGATAATCACCGAAGCCGTAACCTTAGAAGCTGCCAAGGAGCTGTGTGCAGACATTGAAACAATAATTAAGCGCATTTCTATTGACATAAAGGATAATAAATAGTAAAATACTCTTCTGAAGATGTAATTATGAATAAAAGCTTTTTATTCTGTAATATACAAAACAAGGCGGTATGTAATATGTCAATACACGGCATTATTTTACCATGCCTTTCCTTGTGATTTAAAAGAATTGGAGATAATATGCAAAAAAGCAATGTCAAGGCGCAAGGAGCATCTGTGCGTCGTAAGGACAGTTCTGTCCCGTCAAAAAAAGAAGTAGGTAATAAAAAGAAAGAAAACAAGACCTTCGAATTCGGTAAGGTCAGGGGTATGATAAACGTCGAAACGCCTGTGAAAATTTCATTTTTAGGCGGACTTAATGAGGTTGGCAAGAATATGACGCTGTATGCATACGGCGAAGATATGTTTCTTGTTGACTGCGGTCTCGCTTTTCCCGATACTGAGATGTTCGGGGTTGATTTTGTGATACCCGACTTTACTTTTGTTGAGAGAAACGCCGATAAAATTAAAGGAATTGTGATAACGCACGGACATGAGGATCATATCGGGGGGCTTATATATTTACTTAATGTAATTAATGTCCCCGTTTATGCAACAAAGCTGACGGCGGGTTTAATCAACGGAAAGCTTGCAGAAAGCAGAACAAATTCAGCTATCGTCAATGTAGTATCCCCCGGGGATGTCATAGACCTTGGAGAATTTAAGGTAGAGCTTATTAAGGTTAATCACTCCATACCGGATTCCGTCGCCCTTGCTATTAGGTGCAAAGCCGGGTTAATTGTTCAAACGGGAGATTTTAAGATTGACACAAATCCGATTGACGGTGAGATGATTAACCTTTCGAGATTTGCAACACTGGGTGAAGAGGGCGTGCTTTGTATGCTTTCTGACTCAACAAATGCCGAAAATCCGGGTTATTCCCAGAGTGAAAGCAAGGTAGGAGACTCCTTTGCCAATCTGTTTACGAGAGCCGGGAGCAGGCGTATTATAATTGCTACCTTTGCCTCCAACATACACAGAATTCAGCAAATTATAAACATAGCGGGTTTAACGGGCAGAAAGGTTGCCCTATCAGGCAGAAGTCTTGACAATGTCGTAAAAATAGCTGCCGAGCTCGGATATCTCGAAATACCTGAGGGAGTTTTAATCAGCATTGATATGATAAAACAATATTCCGACGAAAAGCTTGTAATCATAACCACGGGCAGTCAGGGTGAAACTATGTCGGCTCTTTCGAGAATGTCCATGAATGAGCACAGACGTGTTGAGATAGGCGAGAATGACTATATAATTATTTCCGCAAAGCCTATTCCGGGAAATGAAAAAACCGTTTATAAGGTTATAAACGATCTTATGCGTCTTGGAGCAGAGGTCATATATGAAAAAATGTACGACGTTCACGTTTCGGGCCACGCATGTCAGGAGGAATTAAAGCTGCTTTTGTGCCTTGTTAAGCCTGAGTATTTTATTCCCGTTCACGGTGAGCAGAAGCATCTGAGAAAACACGCGGGGCTTGCACAAAGCGTCGGAATTTTGAAGAAAAACATCTTGATTACCGACAACGGCAGGGAAGTTTCCATTTCTAACGAAGGTATTTTTATCACGGGTTCAGTTCCCGCGGGCGGCGTATTTGTTGATGGCTATGGCGTGGGAGATGTCGGTAATGTTGTTATGCGTGACAGGCGACATTTGGGGATGGACGGCATTATAATAGTGAGCGCCGCAGTAGACGCGTCATCCGGAGAGCTATTAAGCGGACCGGAGGTATTTTCAAGGGGGTTCATATATGTGCGTGAATCTGAGGAGCTGATAAGCGAAACAACGAAAAGAGCTGCTGCAATAATTGAAAGCTTTCCGCCGTACAGCTTTGACAGTATGGCAATGAAAAGCAAGATAAAGGATGAGGTTTCCAAGCTGATGTACGAGAAAACAAAAAGGTCCCCCATGGTGCTTGCTATTGTTTTAGAGGTATAAGACAAATGAAGGCTTTAGATAAGGAGGGTTTCTATGGAAATTATCTTAAACGCAGATGTAAAGGGTCTTGGTAAAAAGGGAGACAAGGTTAACGTATCAGACGGTTACGCGAGAAACTACTTAATTCCCAGAGCTCTTGCGACACAGGTTAACGCCCAGCTTTTGACGGAGCTTAAAAACAAAGAGGCGGCGGAGGTTAACAGGGCAAAACAGGAGCTTGAGGATGCACGCGAGAGCGCCCGCCAATTAGACGGAAAAACGCTTAAGGTCAGTGCAAAGGCAGGGCAGGGCGGCAAGCTTTTCGGTTCTGTAACTTCAAAGGAGATAGCTGCAGAGATTAAAAGTCAGTTTGGTATAGATATTGATAAAAGAAAAATTGTTATTGAGGATATTAAGGCGTTCGGTACATACAGCATTGGGATAAAAATGCACCCGGGTGTTGTCGCCTCGCTTTATGTTATGGTCGGGGAATAATTATCAAAGCTTAAGGATGTGCGACATGGCGGGAAAACCAATTGACATTGAAACCTTAAATATGCCTTACAGTCTTGACTCGGAGCAGGCGGTGCTCGGGGCAATTCTAATTGAACCTGAAGCAATAACACGGGTTATCCCATTAATTAAATCCGAATATTTTTATCTGCCCGAGCACAGAGAGATTTTCGGTTCTATGGTTTCGCTTGATACCACCGGGTCGAAAATAGACCCTTTGCTTGTGCTTGAATCACTCAGAAATTCCGGAATTTTTGACGATGCGGGTGGAAGAAATTATTTGTATCAGCTTTCAAAAGCGGTTCCCACCTCGGCAAATGTCGAGATGTACTGCAAGATTGTAAGGGACAAATACTACATAAGGACTCTTATTGCGGCATCAAGAGAAATAGTCGAAGCCGCAACAGCAGGGGAAGCCGATGCCGATATGCTCCTTGATGCAGCTGAGCAGAAAATATACGATATACGAAAGGGCAAAGGCGGAACCGCTCTACAAAAGCTCAGCGATCTCATTATGGGAGATGTTTTTGAAAGGCTCAGTGAGCTGGCGTCCGACAGCGCAGGTGCTAATAAACCCATTTCAACAGGCTTTACGGGACTTGACAAAATAATAACAGGATTTAATAAATCCGACCTTATACTGATAGGCGCAAGACCCGGTGTAGGTAAAACGAGTCTTGCTCTTAATATGGCGAGAAATATCGGTGTAACGGGTAAAAAGGTAGCGTTTTTCTCACTTGAAATGTCGAATATTCAAATAGCTCAAAGAGTTCTCGGAACCGAAGCGCGAATAAGCAGCCACAAGCTCCAAAGAGGAGAGCTTACAAGCAGTGATTGGGTTGACCTGACAACTGCTTTGTCTTATCTGAAAAATTGCGAGCTTTATTTTGACGAGACGGCGAATATTACCGTTCCCGATATTAAAGCTAAGGTGAGAAGACTCAAAAACGTTGATTGTGTATTTGTCGACTATCTCGGCTTAGTAGCTCCCTCAAAGCGTTCAGAAAACAAGGTACAGGAAATAGCCGATATAACAAGAAATTTGAAGCTGATGGCAAAGGACTTAAAGATTCCCGTTGTATGCTGTACACAGCTCTCAAGAGGGCCTGAGGCAAAATCGGGAAGAGTATCAAGAAAACCTATTCTCTCGGATTTAAGGGATTCGGGGGCTATAGAACAGGATGCCGACGTTGTGCTTTTGCTTTACAGAGAGGGCTATTATAAAAACGAAAAAGAGAACCCCGATGAGGTAAGAGTAGATACCGCCGAGCTTGATGTTGCTAAAAACAGGCATGGTCCGACGGGAAATGTTAATCTTACATGGGATGCGGAGCATACTCTGTTTACGGTCAGAGACAGATTTTATGATGAAAACTAAAGTTCTTGAAACAATTGAACGCTTTGAAATGATAAAACAGGGCGAAACAGTCGTTGTCGGAGTATCGGGCGGAGCCGACTCCGTTTCGCTTTTGCATATATTATGCTCCTTACGAGAGGATATGCATATTTCGGTTGTTGCCGCCCACCTTAACCATATGCTCAGAGGTGAAGCGGCACATAGCGATGAGCGTTTTGTAAAAGAATTGTGCAAATCATATAAGGTGAACTGCGTAAGCGAAAAAACAGATTGCGCCGCCTTGGCAAAGAAGTCGGGAGAGGGAATAGAGGAGTGCGCAAGAAGACTCAGATACGAATTTTTTAACAGGGTTGCCTTAGCTAATAATGCCGCACATACGGCAACCGCGCATAATGCAAACGATAATTTTGAAACTCTTTTGTTTAATATAACACGCGGTTCATCACTAAAAGGAATAGGCGCAATTCCCCCAAAAAGGGGCAATATAATAAGGCCGCTTATTGAGTGTTCAAGGGAGGAAATAGAGAGGTATTGCCGCAGCAATAATCTTAAGTTTGTGATAGATGAGACGAATTCCTGTGATATTTATTCCCGTAACAGAATTCGCAATAAGGTCATTCCTGTTTTGACCGCTATTAATCCCAACGCGGTTTATGCAGCCTCAAGGCTTTGCCGGCTTGCAAGAGAGGACGAAGAGCTTCTTACAAGTATGAGTGAAGCCCTCTGCAAAGAGGCGAGAATAGAAGAAAATGAGTTTGACTTAAATAGGTTAAAGGAGGCCCAAAAACCAATAAGAGCACGATTGTTTTCAGCTGTAATTGAAGAAATGACCGACAAGCGTACGGGTAATGAACAAACCATAAATGCGGTTGAGGACGTTTTAGGAAGAAAAGGCAAAACACAGCTTCGAAAAAATCTTTTTGTAGAGATTAAGGATGACAGGCTGGTTTTTTCGAGGGGGGACAAGCCGCAAAAGCTCGGGGAGATACAGCTTGAATCGGCGGAGTTTTGTGTAACTACTGATTTATTCAAAATTAAAAGCACTCGATACGAAGGAAAAATTAATGGTTTATTAATGAAAAATCTTATAGATTGTGATACTATATGCGGAAAGCTCATTTTAAGAGGGAGAAAACAGGGGGATAGGATTACTCTTCCAAAAAGAAATGTTACGAAAACTCTTAAAAAGCTTTTTAATGAGGAGCACATAGATGAAAAAAACAGGGATTTAATTCCTGTTTTGGCTGATGAGTGCGGGGTTGTGTGGGTTTTCGGCTTTGGCGCGAACCTTAAAAATGCCGCAAACGAAAAATCAACGAATGTAATTAGTCTTGAAGGAGAAAATATATGCTGAGCGATATGGATAGAATTTTAATCGGTGAAAAAGAGCTAAAGGAAATTATTTGCAAATTAGGCGAACGCATAAGCAAGGATTATAAGGGCAAGGAGCTTCTGCTCGTGAGCGTATTAAAGGGCTCGGTAATCTTTATGGCGGACCTTATGCGCGCTATCAATATTCCCTGCCGTATCGATTTTATGTCTGTTTCAAGCTATGGTGCGGCGTCTAAGTCTTCAGGTGTGGTAAGGATAATAAAAGACCTTGATAACGCCGTTGAAGGAAAGCATCTTCTTATAGTTGAGGATATTCTTGACAGCGGAAAAACTCTCAGCTATATTAGAGGAATACTGAAAACGAGAAACCCCGAAAGTATTCGCATATGCACGCTGCTTGACAAGCCCGAGCGCCGTGAGGTCGATATTAATGCCGATTATGTAGGCACGTGCGTACCCAATGAATTCGTTGTGGGCTATGGTCTTGATTATGATGAATTATATAGAAATCTCCCGTTTGTCGGCGTTCTCAAGCCGGAGATATATGTAAAATAAGGAGTGAATTATCATAGTAAAAAATCAGAAGTGGAAGGCGTTCCTTCCGTACATTGTTATACCGCTTCTCCTGATTCTCCTGATTTCATATTATACGGCCTCAGAAAAAGCAATAAAAAAGGTCATGTATTATGAAATTGTAGAGCTTTTTGATGAGAACAAGATTTCGGAATACGAACTTAATATCGGTTCGGGAATACTGCGTTACAAATTAAAGGAAACCCCGAATACCGTTTATAAATATACCGTTCCCAATGTAAGTATGTTTATTGATGATGTTCATAACAAGGTAATAGAGTATAATAAGGCTCATCCGTATGGCCCTGTCAAAGCCGATTATCTTAGAGGTGAGGCAAGAAGCTGGTGGGTTAGCATGCTGCCGATTATGCTGATTGTCGGAGCGGCAAGTATATTTACCTTTTATATGATAAAGAAAATGGGTAGCTCCATAAGCTCGGAAAACAATCGTGCCATAAGCTTCGGAAAGGCAAGAGTCAAGTACGGCAAGGACGAAAAACACAAGACAACCTTCAACGAGGTTGCGGGAGCGGATGAAGAAAAGGAAGAGCTTTCGGAAATAGTTGAATTCTTGAAAGAACCGTCAAGGTTTAACGAGCTTGGCGCTCGCATACCTAAGGGAGTACTTCTTGTGGGACCTCCCGGAACAGGTAAAACGCTTCTTGCAAGAGCCGTCGCAGGCGAGGCTGACGTTCCGTTCTTTTCGATCTCGGGTTCAGATTTCGTTGAGATGTATGTCGGCGTAGGAGCCTCAAGAGTAAGAGACCTTTTCGACCAGGCAAAGAAAAATTCACCCTCTATAATTTTTATTGATGAAATCGACGCCGTCGGCAGGCACAGAGGCGCCGGAATGGGCGGCGGGCACGACGAGAGAGAGCAGACCCTCAATCAGCTGCTTGTCGAGATGGACGGCTTTGATAAAAACGAGGGAGTTATAATAATCGCGGCGACAAACCGCCATGACATTCTTGACCCTGCACTTTTAAGACCGGGGCGTTTTGACAGACAGGTTACTGTCGGGTACCCTGACCTTAAGGGCAGAGAGGCAATACTGAAGGTACACGCAAGAGGCAAGCCCCTTGCACCTGATGTGATGCTCAAGGAAATCGCGCGCTCAACCGTAGGCTTTACGGGAGCGGATCTTGAGAACCTTTTAAATGAGGCGGCGCTCCTTTCGGCAAAGCGTAAAAAAAGAGCTATAACGATGTCAGAAATTGAAGAGGCAACCATTAAGGTTCTCATAGGAGCCGAAAAGAAGTCGCGCAAGCATATAAAGGAAAAGGATATTAAGATTACAGGCTATCATGAGGCGGGTCATGCTGTAGTGTCGTATTATCAGACCACTCAGGATAAGGTTCAGCAAATTTCGATTATACCAAGGGGTATGGCGGGCGGCTATACACTCCACCGTCCGGATGAAGACCTTGCATATACGACAAAGCAGTTTTTGATAGAGAGTATTATTGTGCTGCTGGGCGGTCGTGTCGCCGAAGAGCTTATTCTCAAGGATATCAGCAGCGGAGCGTCAAATGATATTGAGAGAGCTACCGATATTGCAAGGAGTATGGTCACGAGATACGGCATGAGTGAGGTTCTCGGACCCGTTTCCCTTGGCAAAACAAACGACGAGGTTTTCCTCGGTAAGGATTACAGCCATATCAGAAACTTCTCCGAAACTGTGGCATCGCAGATTGACGCTGAGGTCAAGAGTATAATAAGCGAATGCTATGAGCAGTGCAAGAAGACTCAAAAAGAGCATATGGACAGACTTATTGCTGTTGCCGAGTATCTGTTTAAAAAGGAAAAGATAGACGGTCCCGAATTCTACGCCATTATGGAGGGGCGCGACCCCGAACAGGCGAAAGAGGAAGCGAATGCGAATGAGGACGAAAAAGTCACTGAGCCGGGTGTCATCATAGCGCCCGAAATTTCGGACGAAAATAAAACAAGCCAATAAAATAAAGGTAACACAAGCAAAACAGCTCGCAGGACGGATAAATCCATGCGAGCTGTTTGTTTTTGGTTTTAAGAGCTTATTCTTGATTGTTATATCTCATCAGCTCATCGAAGGTGAGACCGCTGTCCTTGCCCTCATCTGCTATAATGCCGTTGTACCTGCCTATCCAATAGGGGAAAATCATATTGTAGCACTCATGCAAGCCCCTATTGTGAGTTCCTTGCTTTGCGTGGAAAAAGTTGTTTCCGAGGCTGCCCTTTTCATCCATTGAAACAGCATGGGGAATATTTTTGTCCTTTTCCCACATAAGTCCGTCCTCTTCTCGAAGATCAGGACGGTCGGAATTGTCAATAAAGAACTGCCTCGCGCAAAGAGGAAAGTGTGACAGCTGCCATGCGAGCATATCCTTGCATTTACGCCCGTAGCCATCGAGTACATCACTTTCGTTGAAGCACAGCTGATAGACAAGCAGCCATTCCACATCTCTGCCGTATTTTACAAGCCTCCACCAGCTGTTTGCGCCATTTTTGTATTTTTCAAGCAGGACATCATCCGTTTCAAGCTGAAGCAGTGTATAATAGGCAACGGCGGCCATTCTGATATCCGAATAGTTCATCATTTTCGCTACTTGGGTAAAAACCTCATCTTCATTATCCTCATCATCGACGAATGTTTTCGCCAGCATTGCATACCTGCCGTAATGCTCTGCGGCAAGATCCGCGTAGCGATACGGCTCGTCAAGTGCAAGCCTTCTGTATTCGTCATCCCACTTTTTATCACCCGTAATGTAGTGTGCAACCTTGTATAGCTGAAGTAAAATCATGGTGCCCAAGGGACCGTCGGTAAAGCCGTTGCTGAATGCATTGAGATAGTATTCACGGCTCATTCTCGCCCAGGAGGTAGGCTGACCGCCCGCGTCAACAAGGCAATATTTGTTGTCGGTAAAATGCTGAGCGTGAAGTGTTACGGCTGTTTTTATAATTTCGGCAAGCTCGGGGTCCTCTTTTCCGAAAACGTCAAAAGCTAAGTGCCAGATAGCATAGTGGGCGACAAGCTCGTCGTTTGATGTATCGCATTTATATATTATATCCGCATCTGTAAAATTTTTACCGGTGGCGGGGTTAATCCCGCTTGTATAGAGCTTCTTCAATCTGTCCGGTATGGGCATAGAGCTATCAACAAAAACAGGCGCGTCACAGTCGTCTCCCTTATTAGTTGAGGAGGGGACACGAACGGAGATGAGCTTACCCGTATCATCATACATCTTTCTGAAAAACACTCCGTCGCCCCACGGCACGGGATCATTTTCTGTGTCGTTAACATGATAGGAGCGTGCAATAAATCCGGAGATGTTAGAGAACTCAATTTCGGGCATACCCTCGGTAGACCAGTTTTCAGGATATTTGGGGCCTATACTGCTAAGTACATACCCCGCGGGACCCTTTTCGGGAATATTCAATGTCCCGTCCTTGCCCTCAAGCAGATATTCACTTGAGGCTCTGTTCGTTCGAGGCTTGTTATAGCGGACAAACGCAGGCACCCTGCCTTTTCGCCCCGGTATGTAAGCTAAAAGTAAAATAGCCTCAGTCCAGCGCATCGCGTGTTCTCTTGCCCGAGTAATTTCAGCCTTGCTTGCGTTTTTACTGTCTCGAAGCACGGCGTATCGGCAGATATCACCCATGGCGACAAGTGATGTCCACAGTCCGTCGTTATCAGATTCCCTTCCCTTCCAGGAGCTTGTCCTTTCATCCCAGCGCGCACCGCTGAGCATACCTCTTCGCTGAACATGCTTATAATCCATTTCGGACAAAAACTCCGCTTTTTCTTTAGCTGACATATATTTCATTTCTATATGGGACACGCTTGTGTCAGTGAGCACAAATACGCCGTTGTCACCATCATCACATACAGCAAGGACGTTATTGTCAAGCAGATATGCGTTTGCTCTGAAATGCTGTAGTGTATCAAGAGGTTCGTTCTCCCCCTCATTTATCCGCCATAGCCCCTTAGACGTACCGAGCCAAAGAACATGAGTTTTTTCGTCCTCATAGAAACAGTTTATATCCTGAGTAGTCAAAAACCCGGGCAAACGGGATGCTTGAGAAGAAGACAGCTTCGTCTTGGGCAGCTTCATGAGCATACTCTCAAGCTCCCTGTTGTCTTCTCTTTTTTGCCTTATACAGAGCCGTTGGAGCGTTTCCTTCATAATAACGGGTTCACCCTTGAAATTCCTCTTTGCCATTTGCATCCTCCCTTAAGTCTTTTTAATGAAACAACAATAGCTTAAACCAATTAAATAGTCAAGTGCCGCGCGTAAAAACGCACGGCACACAAGCAACAATTGGTTTAAGGTTAAAAATGTCAGTATGCAACCTTATAGCCACCATATTGTCCTTCTTTAAAAAAGCTGTTTGACGCCTCAAATTCCTTCACTTTATTGATGATACTGTCTTTCATCATTATATAAGGAACGAACATGGTGACTGTGTTCTCTTCATCTTCGGATATAAACCTGACATAAAACCCGGTATCGGAATTATTGTAATACAGAAATCTTGACACCTTATAAATTTCTGCAACATCGGCAGGAGAGGAAGTCGTATATTTATTTATCTGGTCAAACTCGCTGTATACATACGCATTATTTGTTTGTTCCGTTTTCCTTGAAAAAGAGCCGCAGAATAAGCGGTTTACAGTATTTGCGCTATAGTGGAAATAATCATGGTTGCTATTGTAAGTGACGGTAGAGACAATTTCCGCCTGCGCATAGACCGTTTTATCCGTAATTTCTTCATAAAGACCCTTTGCTTT
>CAZPPO010000002.1:7616-22498 GCA_964588475.1 uncultured Eubacteriales bacterium | reverse complement strand
CCGCCTGCGCATAGACCGTTTTATCCGTAATTTCTTCATAAAGACCCTTTGCTTTAAGGAAATTTATCGTGTTTTCCATGTTATCGGTAAGGATTATTGATATAGCTTCACTGTATTTTGACGTTTTCAAAGCCCCGAAAGTATTGTTATTAAAAATCTTAGTTGCCTTTCCGAGCTCCTTCTCAAAGATTTCGCTTTCGATTATTTTGTCTTGAATCTCCAAAGCGGCGTTACCGGGAAGCTCAGTTGTATCCTCAGACGGCTGCGTTTGAGTTGAATCTGTTACGGGTGCTATAGCCTGCGTTCCTTCAACTTCTGTTATACCTTGTGCTGATTTCTCCGTAGTAACATCCGAAGTAGAGACAGAAGCGGAAAGAGGAGAGATTTTAAGAGGTGATTTTGAAGCCATAGCAGGCTCACTTGACGATACTTCGTTATCAAAAGTACTGCCTGTATCATCAGGGGTACTGCTTGAAGGCTCATCTGTAACAAGGGAAGAGTCAGACTCTTGTTTTGAAGATACAGTCGGCTCAGACGACCCGGGGTAAGCGGGACCTCCGTCAGAGAAATAACCGGGAAGCCTGAAATCTATTATACCAAGCGGATTTTCGGTCGGGAAATATTTTTGAGCAGGCGTTTGTTTATTTAAATCCTTATAAATACAGCGCACAAATTCAGCCTTTTCTGCCATGGTAAGCTTAAGCTCAAGTAAAGAAAGACCGTTTTGGGATATAATAGATATTGAATTATCTTCGTTCCTTAATAATTCCTTCGTGTACTCCAAGACCGCTCCATCCGTTGCCTCATAAATTGATGCCGACTGCTTTTCATCGGATAGTCTTTCGTTGAATACCCTATAGAGCCGTTCCTTGAATAAATCGGTGTTTTCCAGCTCTAAAAAAGCTTTAAGTATATCGGGCGTCGCGGCGTCATAGCTTCGCATTACGGTGCTTCCGTCCTTTAATGTGTAAACAAACTGAAGAGTTGACGCAAGAATACGCTCATCAAGGACATCCGTGTCGGTGTATTTAGTAACATTGACATTTCCCAGAGCTATGAGCCTTTGGTGCAGGTCTTGGATAGTTTTAATATCGCTTTGAGACTTAAAACCGTCCACTAAACCGAGAATAGAAGTGTAGGTGAAGTCCTCTGAGCCGGACAGAGAGTTTCCATATCCGCCGGAAGACAAATAACCGTATTCGGTACCTGTTCCGACAGTGGAAACGGCGACCCTTGATATATCTGACATATCGGGTATTCTTGAAGAGTATCCGAAAAGTCCTGTAACAAATAAGGCAATAATTATACCCGCTACCGCCATTTGGATGGGAAGCTTATAAAGACCGCGCAAAAATGCCTTGAAATCTCTTAAAAGCAGAATTTCAATTATAATATACAAGACAGCAAATACCGCAAAGCCAATAATAAACATAAGAGAGGTTGACAAAGCCTTTGCAGAGTCTATCACCACGTTAAGGAAGAAAAAGCCTGTTGTAAAGGTTGCAAAAGCGTTGAGGATTTTGTTAGTTCCGATAAAACCGCAAATTTCTGCCTTCCTTTTCTGAAAAACATAAGCGCCCACGAACATAACCGCTACAGATATACCTATCCAGCAAAGCGCCCTTAAAAGTGAGGGAAACCAAATCAGGGCATCGGAGGATGAGAGCCCGAGACCTGGATTTGTTCTATCCTTGATACTCATAGCTGCCCATTGTGAAAGCGTTTTATAATCAAAAAAGAGCGGGTTGAGATAATCAAATCGCCAAATTAACTTTTCAGAGGTTGCCCGATAAAAATCATCTGAGGAATTTGCATAGAAGAAAGAGCTTCCGAACGGCGAACCATTAACAAATACTCTCATAAGCGTTTGAAGACAACTGAAAAATATCGTCGGAAAGGCAAGTCCGACAGCGGAAAAAATTCCTGCCTCAAATAATGTACCCACCGCGGAAAATGCGGCAGCCGTAAAGGAAAAGACAACAAGTGCCGTGGCACTGTAGCTGATAATATAAAAAGCTATGGTTACTAAAAGCTCCATGGAAAAGCCGATAAAAATTATGTTCAGGATAAATGAAAGGAGAAAGGGAACAGCTATCGATAAAACCATTAACAAAGCGCCTGACAGATACTTGCCGAAGAAAAGTCTGTCTCTTGAAATTCCGAGACTGTAATATACGTTTACGGTTTTTTTGGAGGTGATAAACTTAAAAGAAAACACTGCTGCAACAAGACTTGTAATACAGACAGAAATAAGAAGAAAAACCGAAAGTATATCGCTTATGTTATAGATGTAGTATACATATAAATCCGAAGCCTTTTGAACAAAGGTAACGCCCTTCTCGTCCATGGAAGGGTATTTAGCAATTATTGTTGATAATGGCTCAAACACAACCATCAATGTAATTACTATGAAATTTATTATAGCAGGGGCTAAGCCGGGTCCTTTAAGACCGGTTAAAAATGTGTAAATCAAAGGCTTAGCTGAGGATGCTTTTGAAGTCATATGCTCCCTCCTCCATTTCTTCCATAAATATTTCTTCAAGGGACAGATTAACGCGCTCTATTACGGCAGGCTTCAAGGCTTTTATCTTTTCTTGGATTTCGTCGGAATCACCCATAATCGTAAACATTACGAGCTGACCGTCCTTTTTCAAGCCCTGGCAATCAATATCCTTGAATTCGTCTAATGAGAAGGGCCTGTTAAATGCAAGACGATATTTGGATTTACCGAAACTCAAATCGGAAACCTTACCTGATATAGCAATTTTTTTACCGTTTATTATACCGATATCAGTACACAAATCCTCAAGCTCTGTTAAATTATGAGATGATATTATTACAGATGCCTCAAAATCCTTTATATACTCGGTAACAAGACCCTTTATCAGAATACGCTTTTGAGGATCTATCCCGTCAAAGGATTCATCAAGCAGAATAATCTCCGGACGCGTAGACAATGCTAAAACTATTTCCGCCTGTCGCTGCATACCCTTTGAAAAACCATTGACGCGCTTTGTCGGGTCAAGCCCGAAGGCCTCTGTAAGACGCTTAAACGCGCTGTAATCGAATTTACTGTAGTAGCCGTTGTAAAAGTCAGCCATTTTATTCATGTTGGCGTAAGTACCGAAATAGAGATCGTCCGGAATGAAAAAAATTTTTTCTTTAACCTTGGGATTGTCAAAAACAGGCTTAGAGTTATAATAAACACCGCCCTGCTCGGGCTTGTAAACTCCTGAAATGTTTTTGAGCAAGGTGGTTTTCCCGGCACCGTTATACCCTACAAGACCGTATATATCACCCTTGTTGACCGAAAGGGATATATCCTGCAAAGCTGTAAAAGAGCCGTATCGTTTTGTCAGGTTTTTTACTTCAATCAATTCGTTTCCTCCCGCTTTCAATTTACTTTATACTATATCCATCAATTGGCATTGTCAACCTTTACCTAAAATCTTAATTGTTTATGCTTAAAATTATAATATATTCTTAATAATCTATTTTATTACCTAAAAGATGATTTTTATCCCAATCATAAATTTTTACTCGTACAAGCTCGCCGCACTTGAATCCCTCGCCTTGTATTCTTACCGGAAAATAGTTTCTTGTATAGCCGTCGAACCCTCCTTGGGCGGAGCTTTCGACAAGTACCTCATACTCCTTGCCGACTTGCAGGCGGAAGGCTTTTTGCCGAAGCTCATCCGCGGTCCTTGCAAGCAGAGCGACGCGACGCTTTTTTTCGGCGTTCGTAACATGGTTTGCCGATAAGGCAGCCTTTGTTCCCTCACGCTTTGAATAAGGGAATATATGTATCTTTTCAAAGCCCGCCTTTTTTGCTACATCAATCGAAAGATTAAAATCATGCTCTGTTTCACCCGGAAAGCCAACCATTATATCGGTAGTCAGGGTACAATCCTCAAACATTGTCCTGAGCCTTTCACATAGACACAGGTATTCCCCGGACGTATAATGTCTGTTCATCGCCTTTAGGATTTTATCCGAGCCGCTTTGAAGAGAAATATGAAAATGAGGGCAAAGCTTTGACGATTCTTTCAGCTTTGCCAGCATTTCATCTGAAATATTGTTGCTTTCAAGAGAGCCTAAGCGTATCCTCTGAATTTTGTCAATGTCAAAGGAAGCCGAAACGGCATTAGCAAGAGTCAAGGATGAATTTTTGCCGTAGTCCGAAAGATTTATTCCGACAAGAACGATTTCCTTGTAGCCTGCGTCTGCAAGAGCCTTCATTTCGTCCTTGATTTTTGAAAGCTCCTTCCAGCGAGAGCGTCCTCGTGAATAAGGTATTATGCAGTAGCTGCAAAAACAGTCACAGCCATCCTGAATTTTTATAAAAGCCCTTGTGTGACCCTCAAAGCTTGTGATGCCCTCTCCCGTAAAAGGGTCGCCCTCTTTATGGGTCAAAATATCAACAACTCTTTTGTGGGAGCTTATATATTCTGTGATCATTTCAAAAAGTCTGCTGTTTGACCTGTTCCCCGTGACAATGTCTATATTTGGATAATAAGCATACAAATCATCAGGCCTTGACTGCGGAAGGCAGCCGGTAAGTACCATTACGCAGTCGGGATTTTCTGCTTTATACTTTTGTATCGCATTTCTTGTTTTTCTGTCACTGTGGGCGGTAACAGTACAAGAGTTGATAATAACCACATCTGCATAGAGAGCGTTTTTTGCGCGCTCTAAGCCGTGTCCTTCAAGTATTTGCGCTATTTCCTGAGAATCGTACTGATTAACCTTGCAACCGAAGGTTTCAATATAAAAATTCATCCTGTACGCACCTTAAAAAAAGGCAGTCTTACAGTTATGAAAAGACTGCCCGAATTATACTTTTTTAGAGTTTGATTTTATTGAAGGAACGGCAGACCTTTACTTTGCCAATCGGAGAAGCCTTGTGCACCGTAAACGATGTAAACCACGTCATTAAGGAATTTGCAGACAGCCTCAAGCGCTTCTTGCTGGGATTTGTCCTCTTCCTGTGGTCTTACCCCCGCTCTGCGAAGAGCGTTGAGTACTCTATCGGTACAAGCTTGTGCCTGGGCTTGGTTGCATACCGTATCGTTAAGCATCAGATTTGCTTCGTCATAAGCTGCCTGGACCTCAGCAACGTCATTTGAATTATAATTGCCCGGGTTTGCGAGTATTTCCTCACATTCAGGCATGTATGATTTAGTGAGAGTTCTTGTGTTCCTGTTTCCGTTAAACTGCGGAAAAGCTTCGGAATGGTCGGCGATTGTTACGACTTCACCTATAATTATCTGACCGCAAAGCTTGATGATAGCGTCATTTCTGCCTACCTCATGGTGTTGGTCATAATAAAACCAAACATTATCGGGGAACAGACATGTGGAGGCGTCAACATTGCCGTCCAAAGACATATAACCGGGCGCCGCAGGTACATAATCCTCGGGCAAAGAAGTGTTGGCGGGAGCATAGGTTGCACCAAGGGAGGTGGAGTCAATGTCAAGAATACCATCGGAGCTTGTTGTAAGGGTGGACTTCATTATACCGAAGAAGTTATAATCGTAATCGGAATAAACAAGGTCATATCCGCAAATGTTGCTGATGTTAACACCCTTTTCGGTCTTCAGCTTAACAAGGTTACTCCTTAAATTGCATTGAGCCAAATAAAAGCGATCCATAATTTCGCGAAGCTCTTGATGCTCGGCATCATTAAGATATCTGTCCGCTATTTCTTCGTATCTGTCTTTGGCAATCATCGCCCAGAACTGCGGACAATTGAGCATGAGTGTATCAAGTACTCCGTCTACCGCCCTTGTCAGCGTTTTTTCAAAAACATCCCTTGGGAGAAGACGAAGCGCGATATTGACAATATAGCCTAATGTGCCGTATCCGTTAGATTCCTTAAGTATCATCGGGATATACTCAGAATAAATAAATTCGTCGTCAAGTATGAAGTCACGGGCGAAAAAGTCACTTATAAGGTCACAGCCCTCAAGCACGGAAACAACATTAATTATTTGGTTTATATCACTGCCGTCAATATGCTCAAGGTCAAGATATGCGGTGAGGATAGTACCGCCTAAGCTGACAGAAATGATGTTAACCTTGTCTGTGCCCTTTTGCTGCTTGACCATTTGGATATAATCATCAAGCTTTTGAGCTGACTGCATAGGCTTTCCTATAAGCGGGAACGAAAAGACATAGAGATAGTCTTCGCCGATTAAATCTGTCACGGCTTCCATGGGAATGGCGCGATAAAAGGCATCTCTGTCTTCAGGGGTCATTTCGCCGACGGGACAGTCGTATGAAATAGTTTTAAGATTGTTAACGGGGTTACCGCTTAAGTCAGACGCCTGAACGGAGAAGGCCTCGCAAACAGTATCATAAACAGCATCGGTAAAGCCCATATCCTTTTGCAATATGAGTGTCTGACATAAAGGACCCATTAGGTTCTTAAGCAGCGTATCATAAATAGTGGATTCATCGATAATCAAAAGACCGCCGGAAAGCTCCTTGCCGTCCTTGTTAATATAAGGAGTTCCATCCTCATTAGCAAGATAAGAAACCGATTGGCTGATGCCGGGGAGAATGATAACAGGAATTTTTTCTTCCGGCAGCTTATTATTACTGAAGATTTCAGGGCTATTCTCGATTAAATCAACGGCATCCTCCACAGTGTCAACCTCGGTGTAGTTGCCTTTTGAAAAAGTTTGAGGAGAACCGTTTGCCTTGCTTGTGTAATTCACAGAGCCCGAGGTGCCTGCAAAAACAAGAGAAAAAACAAATGCGCAGGACAAGATAACAGAAATCGTACGAGAGGAAATTCTACCCATACAAAAACCTCCTTATATGTTTACTTATCAAATATATCATAGTCGGGAAAAAATTACAACTACAAGTCCGAATTTAAATAGCAATTTTCGATTAGTTTTTGATTATTCTTTATAACAGATAAAAATCAGTGTTTTTCTTGACTTATAAAACGTGGCACCTTATAATCTGAACAAAGGGAGTGTTTTTTTGACGGATTTTGACTCTTTGCTCACCGCTTATATTTCGCTTATACTGTTTGTTTTCGGGACAGTTATGGGAAGCTTTCTTAATGTGCTTATCTTCAGGCTGCCGACGGGAATACCCTTTCAAAAGGGGCGATCATTTTGTCCGTCATGTCGTCACGAGCTTAACTGGAAGGACCTCTTTCCGCTCTTCAGTTGGATTTTTCAGAGAGGAAAGTGCAGATACTGCAAGGGGAAAATATCAAAGAGGTACCCGATTGTCGAGGCTCTTAACGGTACATTATATATTTTCGCGTACTTATTTTTAGCAAAGGGTGACGGACTTTCGGGATTAAACCTTTCACTGCTGGGCTGGTGTGCAGCTTTGTCGGCTCTGATAGTAATTTCTTTTGTTGATTTTGAACATCAGATTATACCCGACTCCATGTGGATTACGATATTTGTCGGCGGAATCCTTATTGTGCTTGGCGAGGCTGCCGCCGGTGAATTCAGCTGGGACAGTCTTTTAGACAGAGTGATTGGAACATTTACTGTCAGTCTTATTTTCTTTCTTATAGGAGTTATTTCAAAAGGAAGGGCAATGGGAGGCGGAGACGTTAAGCTTATGGCTGCGGCGGGCTTTGTTTTAGGCTGGAAGTCAGTTATTCTCTCCTTGTTTATCGGGGCGTTTGCGGGAGTTATATATTCGGTATTATCACATATAATAAGGAAAACCGAGATGAGAGGAGTTGTTCCCTTCGGACCTTTTTTGGCAATAGGAATTGCCGTTTCGATGTTTGTCGGGGACACAATTATAGAATATTATATTTCTTTCATTAAATAATTCATTCAAATTTACATTTTGTACGGCTCGTTGGCATATCCATATCTTAGAAAGGAGCTGTTAAAAATGTTTGTAATGTCAATGCATTCATCAAAAGTAAAAATTATTTGCGTGGTTGCGATAATAGCGATTTGTTTAGGCGGGGCAGTAATTTTTGCAATAAAAAAAAGCGAAAAAGCTGATTCAAGGCTCCCTGTAAGCTTTAGAGGATCCACTGAGGCTGAGAGAATAGATTTTTTAAGAAACTGCAATATTGAAGTTGCGCAGGAGCCTTTAGAAATTTCTGAAATTATAATACCCGCAGAGTTTGACGAGGTTTATAAGGATTATAATGAAATACAGGTTTCACAGGGGTTTGACCTTTCCCAGTACAGCGGCAAAAGAGTTAAAAGATGGACCTACAGGGTAACAAATTACCCCGGTTATGACGAAAATTCCGATGCCATACGAGCTAATCTTCTCGTTTATGACGGGCTTATTATAGGTGGGGATGTCTGCTCTGTAGAACTGAACGGATTCATTCACGGCTTTATAAAGGACAACGAAAACACAAAAGCATCAGATTTATCAAGCGCAGTGAATGTCTCAGGTTCGGCAGTTGTCACAACTAATAATTAGGACGTGTTTGATTGAAACAGGAGCGTATCGATAAAATTCTGTCGCTTTGCATGAATCTTGCGAGAAGCGAGGTTAAGAAGCTTATACGCGATGGCTGTGTATCGTTTGAGGGAAAAACAATTTCGGACGGTTCGTTCAGAATTTCGTACGGCTGCCCCGATATAGAGGTCTCGGGTTATCCCATATATTTGAAGGAACACGTTTACATTATGCTCAACAAGCCTCAAGGAGTTGTTTGCGCAAGTAATGGAAAAGGCGAAAAAACAGTGATAGATATCTTGCCTGAGAAATATAAAAGGCGTTCGCTTTTCCCTGCGGGGCGGCTTGATAAGGACACTGAAGGCTTTTGCATTATAACGGATGACGGTATTTTTGCTCATAAAATTTTATCACCCAAATCACATGTTCCCAAGATGTATCTTGCCCGTCTTGAAAAACCTATTAATATAGAAGAAGCGGCGGAGCTTTTTGCTAAGGGCTTATACCTCGAGGGTAAGCGGCTGCTGCCTGCCGCTTTAAGCCTTGTCCTCGGGGGGGACAAACCACTGTGCGAGGTTATTCTTGACGAGGGGAAATATCACCAGGTTAAGCTTATGTTTTCGCAGCTGGGAAATACCGTATCCGCGCTTAAAAGGACGCAGATAGGGTTGCTTAAGCTCGATGAGACGCTTGCATCCGGCGAGTGCAGATACATAACTGACGAAGAATTGTCACTTATAACCAAACGGTGATTTGTACAAAACAACTAATCGGGGAAAGGTCATATTTCAGGAAAAAAACGTGATTTTCTGAATATATGACCTTTTTTTTCGATAAAATTCTGCTTTTTAATAAATAAAAGTTAGATTTGAAAAAAATATACTTGCAAAATAATGATTAATTGTGTAATATGTATAAATGTAGTATGGTAATGTTGTATAACAATTGGAGGTTGACGTATGTCAAACAGATTGTTCCAGGGTGTCCTGCAACAAATGAAAGAAGTTGTCGACAGAACAATTGGAGTAATAGATGAGACAGGTGTTGTTATTTCTTGCAGTGACCCGGGTAAAGTAGGCGAAGTCCACGATGTACCGATTACACAGATTTTTGCCGCTTCAGAGCATGTCGTTTTTAACGGATACTGCTATCGTACCTTCGGTACGCTTATGCATCCGGAATATGCCGTTTTTGCAGAAGGGAACGACGAAAAGGCGAAATGCTATGCGGGTATGCTATGTGTTTCCTTAAACGGTATCAGGCAGTATCATGACGAGAGATATGACAGGAGCAATTTTATAAAAAATGTTATACTTGACAACATCCTGCCCGGTGATATTTATCTCAGAGCAAGGGAGCTTCACTTTAACAGTGATTTACCAAGAGCGGTTCTGCTTATCAGAATACCGGAAAACAGCGATAATTCTCTTTTGGATTTAGTTCAAAGCCTATTCCCGGACAAGTCCAAGGATTTTGTGATTAATGTCAGTGAAACCGATATAGCTCTAGTTAAAGAGGTAAAGCCGGACAATGACGCAAAGGATTTTGAAAAGCTTGCACGCTCGATGTCAGATGCAATTTCCAATGAGCTTTATACTCGTTCTCTTGTCGGTATAGGCACTACCGCAACGAGCACAAGAGACCTTGCCCGCTCATTCAAGGAGGCGCAGGTTGCGCTTGAGGTAGGTAAGGTGTTTGACACGGAAAAAAATATAGTCAGCTATGAGCATTTGGGTATAGCAAGACTTATATACCAGCTTCCTACAACATTATGTGAGATGTTCCTTCGTGAGATATTCAGGAAGGGCTCCATTGAGACGCTTGACCAGGAAACACTTTTTACAATTCAAAAGTTCTTTGAGAACAACCTTAATGTCTCGGAGACATCGCGCAAGCTCTTTGTGCACAGGAATACTCTTGTTTACAGGCTTGAAAAAATAAAAAAGCTTACGGGGCTTGATTTGCGCGATTTCGATGACGCGATAGTCTTTAAGGTTGCCCTTATGGTTAAAAAGTATCTTGATGCAAAGCCCGTAAAGTATTAATTACCAAAAGTATTAACTAAAAATTAAATTATGTCAATTTCTTTACAACCGGTTACATTTTGTTACCGGTTGTGGTATAATAAAAGCAATTCAGAAATGTGGTGTTAGCTTGATTGAGTTTTCAAATGTTACAAAGATATACGACAACAGCGGCATAAAGGCCCTGCAAAATGTTAACATAAAAATTGAAAAAGGCGAGTTTGTTTTTGTAGTCGGTTCCTCCGGTGCAGGAAAAAGCACTTTCTTAAAGCTTATAATGCGTGAGGAGGTTCCCACCTCCGGCGAAATATCTGTTAACGGATGTAATCTCAATTCGTTGAAGAGAAGGCAGATTCCTTATTTCAGACGCTCACTCGGGATTGTGTTTCAGGATTTCAGACTGATACCTACCATGAGCGTGTTTGACAATGTCGCATTTGCCATGCGCGTAGTTGGTGCAAAGGAAACGGAAATCAGAAAACGTGTTCCCTATGTTCTTGGTCTTGTCGGTTTGTCGTCAAAATCAAAAAGTCTTCCGACACAGCTTTCAGGCGGTGAGCAACAAAGAGTCGCCCTGGCGAGAGCTCTTACAAATAACGCGGGTATAATTATAGCGGATGAGCCTACGGGAAATATTGATCCTGAAATGTCTTATGAAATTGTTGACCTGTTAAACCATATCAACGCCGAGGGCACTACTGTTGTTATGGTAACACATGAGCATTCGCTCGTCAGAAAATTCAACCGGCGTGTTATTAAAATAGAACAGGGCAAGGTTGTTGCCGATGCCCAGGACGCGTCCTCTCTCGCTATACCCTCCCAAGAGAATGTTGATGATGAAAATGAGCGAGAAGGAACATATTATGCCGACCCGCAAAAGGACCTTGATTTCGAATATCTGATGCGTACATACGGAGTTGATTCATCACAGGATGAAATTCTGCTTTCCGAAAATGAAAGAGCAAGCATTGAAGAAGAGCCGGAGTCTGACTCGGATGACTCGGAAAAGGCCGCGAAAGCAGGTGATGACGAATGAGAAGAGGAAGATTAAGGTATTTAATGAGAGAGGGCGTCAGGAGTCTGTGGGTAAACCGGCTTATGTCTCTTGCGTCGGTTGCAGTGCTTCTTGCCTGCCTTCTTATAATTGGCTGCGGTGCCATGGTGTTTGTGAATATTGAAGAGATGCTCGATGTTGTAGAGGCTCAGAATGTTGTGATGGTTTACGTGAAGGACGACGCTACGGAATTTGAGACATCGCTTCTGAAAGCTCAGATTGAAGGCACCGAAAATGTTAAAGAGGTAATTTTTATTTCCCGTGAGGAGGCTTTCAGGGAACAGCTTGAAAAGCTCGGAGAAGGCGCTTCGTATCTTAACGCTCTTGACGCTTCAATCCTTCCGAATGCATTCAAGGTGAAAATCACCGATATGAGCATTTTTTCCGAAACGGTTGAAAAAATAAAAGGGTACGATAGTATTTTGAGCATCAGGGAAAGCGGAGATCTTGCCGACAAGCTGACAACTGTCAGGACTTCCGTTACATATGTGTCAATAGCTCTTATAGGTCTTTTGTTCCTTGTAGCGGTGTTTATAGTGGCAAATACGGTTCGAATAACGATGTACAGCAGAAGACTTGAAATCAGCATAATGAAAGCGGTCGGGGCGACAAACTCATTTATACGTTTTCCTTTTATGATTGAGGGAATTTTGCTGGGAATAATAGCCGGAATTGTTTCGCTTGGAATTGTTTGGGGTCTTTACGAGCTTGCTGCAAATGTATTTCAAGATCTGCTTTCGGTTATCGGCGGTTCTCCCGTTCCGTTTACACAATATGCAGCGTTGCTGTTTGGTGTTTTTATTACAGTAGGAATATTCACCGGATCCTTTGGGAGCGTATTCTCAATGGGCAAATATCTTAGAGAACAGGGGAGTGTTGTCTGCAATGAAAAATAACGCAATCGGAAGATTGATTTCGCTTGTGCTTGTAACCGCATTGCTGTTTTGTACATTTTCAACCGCAGCTGTCAATGCGCTAAGCGATGAGGAAAAGGCAAAGCAGCTTGAGGACGAAATAAAAGCCATACAGCAACAAATTGATGGCAACAAGGAAAAAATCGCCCAGCTTAAGAAGAAAGCGGACAGTCAGCAGCAGTACATAGATGAACTACAAACTCAGGTTGACTCTATTCAAAATAAAATTACCCTTATGAATAAAGGCATAGCAGAGGTTCAATCCGAAATAGACGAGGTTGACGCCGACATTAGTGATTTGGAAAATCAAATCAAGAAGCTTGAAGACAATATTAAGAAATTAGACAATGAGATTATTAAAAAGCAACAGGAAATTGCCCAAACATATACGCGTTTAGGGCAAAGAATTCGTGCGCTGTACCTTGCCGGGCCCACATCCGATTTAGAGATGATACTATCCTCAGATACCTTTGAATATGAGACATTTCTAACTCAGGTAGAGCTGCTTAATCGTATTTCGCAACACGATAACAATCTTGTTTTATCTATCAAACAGGGAATAGAAGACATCAAAAAAATGCAGGAGGATATAAAACAAACAATCCAAAAGCGCGATGCGGATAAAAAGATACTCGAACAAAAAAAGACGCAATTAAGCGAAAAAAGAGCAAAGCAGGTAAAGGCAAGACAGGCGGTACAGGTTGAAGAAAATAAGGTACAGGCCGATATGAATGAAATCCTCGGGTATGTTTCCGGGCTCAACAGTACAAGCGCTCAATACAAGAGAATTAACGAGAGTGCGGCAAGGACTATACAAGAGTATGAAAGAAGAATAGTCGAGCTGCTCAGAGATGACTCTTCAACAGGTAGCGGTACTGTGTCCTCGGGAATGATTTGGCCCGTTCAATACAGAAATACATATATATCCTCCTCATATAAAATGCGTACGCTAAACGGAGTAACAAAACAGCATAACGGTATTGACATTTGCGTTTCGGGAGGTACATACGGGAAGACTATTTCGGCCTCTGCCGCAGGAAAGGTAATCGCGGCATATAAAAGCGGTTATAACGGCGGATACGGGCTTTATGTTGTTATCGACCACGGAAACGGTGTACAGACCTATTATTGTCACTGCTCTTATGTAAGTGTTTCTGTTGGTCAGACAGTATCAAAGGGACAGTCAATAGCCAGAATAGGTGATACGGGTTATTCATTCGGAGCCCATTTGCATTTTGGTGTGCTGGTTAACGGTTCCTGGGTGAATCCGTTGAGATATGTCAATAAGCCGTCGGACTGCAGAGTAGACGCGTAAAACGGAGCGGTTAAGATGAATAAAAAGGTATCCTTGGGGGCGGCTTTGGCGATGGTATTTATTTTTGCTGCTGCAACTGTGGCAATTACAATGTCCGTCTCCGTAAAACTCTATAACAGCATTATCAGTGACCTTCCCAACAGACAGCAGCTTTATTCATCCGTTTCCGAAATTGACAAAATAATCCGCGGAGAGTTCTACGGGAATATTGATCAGGACCTACTTGACAGTGAGATATTCCGGGGCTATGTTATAGGATTAGGCGATGAATACAGCAGGTATATGAGTGCCGACGAATATAACGAATACCTCGGTATGGTAAAGGGTAAGGTTTCGGGAATAGGAATTGTATGCGGTTGGGAGCAGACCGAGAAAAAGCTTAGAGTTTTATCCTGCAAGGAAGGCTCTCCCGCTCACATTGCGGGAATAAGTAAAAATGATATAATCAAAAAAATTGACGAGATAGCGGTAACCTCCGATAATTATGAGAGGCTCTTGAAAAATTTAGAGGGAGAAATTCTCACTACTGTTACCATAGCGTTTGAAAGCAAGGGTAAAACAAAAATAGTCAGCGTTGTTAAGGGTTACGAAGCACAGGCGGTAACTTATGAGATGAGCGGCAGTATCGGGATTATTACTGTTCTTGATTTTTACGACAATGCCATATCTCAAATGAAGACTGCAATTGACGAGTTGGTAGCTTCTAAAGCTACATCTTTTATAATTGATTTAAGAAATACCTCTAAAGGTGATATATCAACAGCTGCCGTAACAGCAGACTATTTTGTACCGCTTGCAACCCAAAACCGAGGCATGATGGCCATGGCTGTAAATAAAGCAGGAGACACCTTAGAGACGTATTCGTCAGATACCGATGAAATTAATATGCCGATACTCTTGCTGATTAACGGCAAAACAGAAGGAGCATCGGAGTTTTTCGCTTGTACGCTCAAATCCTTTGGAAAGGCGCAAACAGTCGGGGAGGTCACACACGGTAAATGTACGCTTCAAAAAACATTTGAGCTTTCAAACGGCGGTGCGGTGCTTCTTACGGTCGCAAACATAATACCGTATAGCGGAGAAAGCTTTGAGGGTATAGGTATAGTACCGGATTATGAAATTCCTATGACAAAGCAGCAGCAGGCAAATATCGGCGCCGGTTATGA
>CAZPPO010000002.1:3772-7606 GCA_964588475.1 uncultured Eubacteriales bacterium | reverse complement strand
CACAGATGCAAAAGGCCTTGTCCCTTCTTTCTGACGAATAAGGATATTTTTCGCGTTTTAACATATAGCCATTATCCCCGGCATATTTTGTGTCGGGAGTGGTTATTTGTTTTGTATAGTAGATTTTTCAGGAGAGACTCAACGCTCTGCCATTCGTGAAAAAAGAGCTTTTGCATTCTTTGGGGTTCGCCGAAAAGCGAAGACAGACGATGTGTTCAATTTATCAAGAATAAGAATAGAAGGTTTCCCCCTGTTCTACATATTAACTCTTCCGAAGGAAAAGCTTCTGTCTAATAAAGCGTTAAGAGTTTTTGCCGCTTACAAACAACGGCTTATTTTTCCTCCTTCAGTTGATTTGCCTGAAGAATTAGCAAAAATTTCCTTCAATCAAAAAAGGTATTGCTTAGAACGGATGCGGGCCTTTACCGAAGAAATGCTTGACTCTATTCCTAAAAAGGAGAGAATAAGGAACGTTCTTATTCGTGACAAAAGCTTAATCTCGGCAAATACCATACTTAAAGCCATACCGAAAATGGAGAGGATTTACACTTACACGGAGGATGAAAACGCCTTTTCTTCGTTTTGTGAGAGTGCGATGGATAGATACGGAGCGGTAATATTGCGTGCAAATGAGCTTGCCGATTTACGCCGTTTCGACTTAATCGTTGATATAGATGGCGGCGTAGTATATTATACTCCCAAAGGTAAGTGCGCCAGTGAAACGAAGACGCTTAAGCCTCCCTCTACAGATTTCCCCCAAGCTCTTAAGGAGGTTCTTCCACACGGAGCAGACCTAAACGGCATTGCTGCCGCGATGTATGAAATATGTGGGTTTATGCTTGACAACAAATGACCGAAAGGCTATAATACGATTTGTTAATTTATCATAAAAAAATATAACAATTAACATAATATATAGGAGGAAGTAAACATATGCCAAGAGATGTTTTATTGACGAGCGAGGGTTTGAGAGAATTGCAGGAGGAACTTGAAATGCTCAGATCTGTCGGCAGGAAGGAAGCCGCAGAAAAGATAAAGACGGCTTTGTCGTTTGGCGACTTATCCGAGAACAGCGAATATGACGAAGCAAAGAGCGAGCAGGGCAAGCTTGAATCCAGAATCATTGAGCTTGAATCTATGCTTCGCAGGGCAAAAATTCTTGAGGATAATGTTGAATCCGAGGTTATTCAAATCGGCTCAAAGGTTAAAATCAAAAAAGCCAAGGGTGACTTTGGTGAAAGAGAATTCAGAATAACGGGCTTTGCCCAGGCAAGTCCCGAGAACGGCAGAATATCCGATGAGTCACCTCTCGGAAAAGCTCTTCTCGGAAAGCGTGTAGGCGAAAAGGTGGTTGTAGAGGCTCCTATAGGCTCAACGGAATATGTAATCGTCGATATATCATCGGGCGCTAATAAATAGGCAAGTTGTTTAAATAAATACGAAAGAGGTTTTGTCGTTTAGCATAAAGCCTCTTTGTTTTTAAGGATACTCTGTTTTTGAAAGGAATTTTAATATGGCACAGGACAATTTATTTCAACCGCAAGAGGTTACGCAGGAGCAAAATACGAATGAATTAAGGCAGATAAGACTTGAGAAGCTTTTGACTTTGCAACAAGAAGGAAAGGATCCGTTCCTAATCACTACCGCAAAGCAATCTTTTACGAACAATGAAATAAGCACGGACTTTTCTGCTTTTGAAAACAAGGATGTATCTATTTGCGGAAGAATAAAAACTTGGCGCGATATGGGGAAAGCTAATTTTATAGATGTTTACGACCGCACCGGGCGTATGCAGGTTTATGTCCGTATGGATGATATAGGCGAGGAACAGTACAAGGAATTCAAGAAATGGGACATAGGTGATATTATTGAGGTTCAGGGCTTTGTCTTTAAGACAAAGCGCGGAGAAATATCAGTTCACGCAAAGGCTTTGCGGCTTCTTTCAAAATCGCTGCTTCCCTTACCCGAAAAATATCACGGCCTGACTAATACCGATATGCGTTACCGCCAAAGATATTTAGACCTTATTATGACCTTCGAGGTAAAGGAGACGTTCTATAAGCGTTCCCAGATAATTAAGGAAATACGTAATTTTCTCGACAGCAGGGATTTTATTGAGGTAGAAACACCTATTCTCACCCAAAATGCCGGGGGAGCCGCCGCAAGACCGTTTTTGACTCACCACAACACCCTTGATGAGGATTTAAAGCTTAGAATATCACTTGAATTGTACCTGAAAAGGCTTATAATCGGAGGGATGGAGAGAGTCTATGAAATCGGCAGAGTCTTTAGAAACGAGGGTATTGATGTTCGCCATAACCCCGAGTTTACTCTGATGGAGCTTTATCAGGCGTATACGGACTACAATGGAATGATGGAGCTTGTAGAGAGTATGATAAGGACCGTTGCTCAAAAGGTACTCAATACGACTAAGGTCACATATAACGGCGTAGAGCTCGATTTTGCAAAGCCGTTCGAAAAAATAACGATGGAGGATGCTGTTAAGAAATATACGGGAGCGGATTTCACGAAGCTTTCTTTCGAAGAGGCAAAACAGCTTGCGAAGGAAAAGGGGATAGAGGTTGAAAAAAGGCATAAAAAGGGAGATATTCTCAGTATGTTCTTTGAGGAATTCTGCGAAGAGCATTTACAGCAGCCGATATTTGTAATCGATCACCCCGTCGAAATCTCACCCTTAACAAAAAGAAAGCCCGAAAATCCCGAGCTTACCGAGCGTTTTGAGCTGTTCATAATGAACAGAGAAATCGCAAACGCCTATTCCGAGCTTAATGACCCTCTTGACCAGAGAATGCGTTTTGAGGCACAGGAGGAGCTGCTTAGGCAGGGTGACGAGGAAGCCAATCAAACGGACGAAGACTTTTTGACTGCTATGGAATACGCGATGCCGCCCACCGGAGGCATAGGCGTTGGCATAGACAGGCTTGTTATGCTTTTGACGGACAGCACATCAATAAGAGACGTTTTACTCTTCCCCACAATGAAACCTATAGACTAAATAATTGTATATGGGAACTTATAAGAGGTTATAACGCTTTGACGCCGCATAAGCTTTTGTAATTTCCCATAAGTTTTTATGAGTTGTAGTATAGGGTTCATTTTGTAAGTGTTGGGAGGAACAGTAATGAATGGTATTGACATCAGGAGAAATACAACATGAATAATAAAGGAGCGTTACTAACAGCTGCTTTCACAGGACTGCTTTTTGGTATTTTCGGATATATTGTCTTGTTATTTATATATCCTGAGGACGCATTGATGTTTTCTGCTTTCGGCGGAATATTCATGTTTATTGTTCTGTATTTCTATTTACTTATGCATATAAGGCACATGGAAAAGCGTTACACTGAATTTGAAAAGAATATTACTATTCCCATATACCTTAAAACCAATGGAAATTTCAATTTGGGCAAAAAAGTGAAAAACGGAAACATATATTTTTGCGAGGGCGGTATTATCTTTGTCTCTTTGGATGAAAAGCCCTATGCTGTTGAAAAACTCGATTTAAAAGACATTTTGAAATATGAAATCGATACAATTCATCTAAATATATACACGAAAGATAACCGAATGTTTGTCATCGCAACTCCAGACGCACCGAAGGTGCTTGATACTTTGAAGGAAAAAGGATGGGTGCAATGAACGACATCAATATTAGCAGAATCATAGAAATTGCAGATAATAGAATTATATATCGTGATGACCGCGGTGACACAGCATTTATTGAATTGGAACCATGCGCCAGCAGTTGGGAGAAATCGCACGGCTGCCCGAAATCCGACAAGATACGATGTGTCGGCGACCGCCTTTTCTGCG
>CAZPPO010000002.1:0-3762 GCA_964588475.1 uncultured Eubacteriales bacterium | reverse complement strand
CATACGCGTCTTACTATGAAATTAAGGACCAATAAGATAAAGCGTTTTGTTAGCAAAATCATGGGATGGAACTTTCATGCAAAAGAATTTCAACAGTTTTATTCTGTTCAAAAAGAACTAAATGCAAATGGTTGGACTACAATGGATTTATCATAAAACCAGCGTGAACCAATATGTATACCAATAGAGGGACAAGTAGCAACAGATTATAAGAGCCTATAATGCATTGGTATATTCCAAACTTCTAATGATAAGAAGTTATAATGTCAAATAAGGGCTTATACCGACTTGCTGAACAGTTCCCGACGATGAAATCGCTTGATAAATAAAAAAATGAAAACAGAGTCTCAGGACGAGGCTCTGTTTTTTTATCAAAATATTTCTATTGCCACGTCGCTCGCCGGATAGGTGCAGCACGGATGGATGAAATTGAACTTTGCGTCGGCTATACGTCTTTTGTCTGTTTCCTTGGGAATAAAGACCTCACCTGCTGTGAGCTTGCTTCTGCAAAAGCCGCATTCACCGCTTCGGCAAAGAGAGGGGGCGGCTATGCCTCCTCTTTCAAGCGCGGTTAAAATGCTTTCATCGCAGCGGCACTTAAGCTCTGCTATAATATCACCGCGCTTATATACGGTAAGATAAAACTCTTTACCTTCCTTATCCTTGAGAAATTCCTCAAATGAATTAAGGTTTTTAGTTATATCAAATACCTCAAAACGGATGTTTTTGCGCTCGATGTTCATCAGCGATACCTCCGAGGCGATAAACCTGTAAAGCGAGGCAGGCCCGCAAACGAACAAGCTGTAACGCTCGGGAGCGTATTTTTCAATTATCGCCCTTGAGATAAAACCTCTTTCACACTTATCTACCTTTTCATCACTGAAAACATAGACAGCCTTAACTCTATTGCACCTTTGCATAAGCTCATCAAGAAGAGGCTTGAAGGTGGCGTCCGACAGCTTGCGGCAGCC
Source organism: uncultured Eubacteriales bacterium (assembly GCA_964588475.1). Classification (GTDB taxonomy): domain Bacteria; phylum Bacillota; class Clostridia; order Oscillospirales; family Acutalibacteraceae; genus DTU089. The sequence goes on along the minus strand of CAZPPO010000002.1, from coordinate 2,791 downwards.
GTAAAGCAAAGTAAGCTGTGCATCCTCAGTCCCGTCCGCAATAGCCTGAGCAAGTGAAATAAAGGGCGAAACACCACTGCCGCCCGCAATTCCCACTATCTTCTTTTCATCTCTGACGGGATTATAGCAGAAATTTCCGTAAGGTCCCACTGCCTCTATTGCCGTACCTGCTCGCCAGTTATTTAAAATGTATGAAGATGCAAAACCGTTTTGAGCAGGCTTTACCGAAATAATATACTCGTTGTTTGTAAGCGCGAGAGCGGGAGAGGAGACTATGGAGTAAGGACGCGTTACATAAGAGCTTCCGACCTTAAATGAAAGTGCGATAAACTGACCCGCTTTGAAATACGGCAGAGCCTGAGTGCCTTTATTTAAGTTATTTGTGAGCACAAAGCTTTTCACACCGCCGCCCATAGGCACTACCTTTTTAACAAGCAGATGTAAACGAGAGGGATGAAGGGCCTTTGCGGTCTCATTCACTCCGTAAGTGCGTAATAGCGGGGCTTGTGACGCACCCTCAATTATTTCCTTTCTGTTTTTTACAATAAAAGTAAATTTTTTAAGGTCACTGAGAGTAGAGTTTACAACGACTTTATTTCTGCTCATTTGCCGCCGCCTCCTCCTTTGCCTTTTCCTCTTTTTCGGCTTTAATTATATTACATACGGTTTTATAACCCGAACCCATAGCTGCGCTGTATCCTGAAAGTGAAGAGCCCCAGCCGCCGCAGAAATGTACTCCTAAGGGACTTAAGTCTGCCCCCTGCATCATTGTTCTGGGGATTATTCCGTCCCAGTCTTCGGCAAGATATCCGTAAATGGCGCCTTGCGGAGAGTCCGTATAGCGCGCGAACGTGACAGGAGTCGCAACCTCGATTTCCTCAATGTAATCACGGATGTTAACGTTCAATTTGCGCTCGTAGTTGGAGATCATTTTTTCCGCTATTTTATCTTTTAATTTGAAATACTCATCAGGCGTCACCTCGCTGAAACAATCGCTCGTATAAAGAGAGGTAAAACACAAAATGCAAGTTCCCTTCGGGGAACAGGAGGGGTCTGCAAGATTAAGACAAACCGTTGCCAGAGCGTTGTTTGTACTGATGTTGCCCATCAAATTATACTGCTGCGTTGTGTTCGCGGTATCATATAAGAAAACAGAGTAATCAGATATACCCAGCGTTTGAGCGGAACGATTAAGCCCTACATAAAGACAAAGACCGCGAGCCCCGAATTTTCTGGCATTGGCAAGCTTTAAGTCCCTTAAGGGCACGTCCTCGTGCCTTAGCATCTTAGAAAAGACGCTTGAGGGAGAGATGTTACAGATGACTTCCTTTGCATAAAGCTCTCTTTTATCTAATAGCTTAACGCCGTATGCCTTGCCGTTTTCAATAAGAATTCTTGTAACCTGACAGTTATACCATATCTGTCCGCCGTTGCGTTCTATAGAATTCGCAATAGTCGCACTAAGATCATAGCTTCGGTGTTTCGGAATAACCGCACCATAGGTCAAATATGAGCGCACCATCATAATATAGTGGACAAAGCCAAGTACATCGGTTGGTGTGCCTAAGTATGACCAATATGCATTAAAGATGTCCTGAGCCTTAGGGGGCACCGCAAGAGCGTTTAAAACCTCATTCACACTGTAAGGAGCCGTCCTGATGAAATTAAGATGCTCCTTTATTATGGTATAAACCGTTTTAAAATCGTACCTGCCTATGGTGGCGAGATAATCCAAGGATTTATCGATATCGTCCGCAAGGGCAAAAAGGCGTTTCATAGAAGGCAGAGAACCGGGAACATACTGCTCCATTTTTTCAATGTAGCTTTCTACGCCGAAGGGCATAACGGCATCAATGGGGGAGCCGTCGCGTGCTTTCGTGATAACTCTGTAAGCGTGCGGGACAACAGCCCATTTTATTGCCGAGCTAAGTTTTAGTTCGTCAAAAATTTTTCTTACAGAGCCCGTGCCCTCATCCATTCCGAAGCCGCAAAGCTCGTGCAGTGACGCCTCAAACTCAAAGCGTCCTCTTATAAAGCTCGTCGCAAACCCGCCGGGAGCGTTGTGCCTTTCAAGCAAAAGAACCTTTTTACCCTTTAAGGCTGCCGTAGCAGCAGCGGTAAGACCTCCGCAGCCACTGCCGACAACGATTATATCCCAGTTATTCATAGCCTTAACCTTCAATTTCAATGAGTTTTACAGGTCTGTGCAAAAGAACACTTTTTTTAGCGGCAAGAGCGATTTTTACGGATTCAAGTCCTGCCTCAATTCCAACGGGAACGGGAGTGTCATTTTCAATGGCGTTTACAAAGTCAAGCATTTCCTGTGAGAAGGACTGCATATACCTTTCAAGGAAAAAATACAGCGGTTTTTCGCCTGTGACACCGTTTTCGTTCGAAATAACGGCTGTGGACAGCGTATCGTTGGTGGTTGCAACCATTCCAAGAGAGCCGAAGACCTCCGCTCTTTGATCATATCCATACGCAGCCTTGCGCGAATTATCAATAACGCAAAGGGCGCCGTTAGTCATTGTGAGAGTTATGACAGCCGTATCGACATCGCCCTGCTCGCCTATAGCCGGGTCAACGAGGACTGCTGATTCTACATAAACCTCGCTAACCGAGCCGTTTGAGAGGAAGCACGCCATATCAAAATCATGTATGGTCATATCAAGGAACATTCCTCCGGAGGCCTTAATATATTTGGGATTTGGCGGGGCAGGATCGCGCGAGGTTATTTTAATGATGTGAGGATTTCCTATCCTGCCGGCGTCAACTGCTGCGCGTATAGCGG
>CAZPPO010000001.1:35871-44634 GCA_964588475.1 uncultured Eubacteriales bacterium | reverse complement strand
ATAAAAACAACTACCAATAAAATAAAGCGCTTTGCAAATCTTAATGACTATGAAAATAAATAAAAAACAAAGGGAGCTATATTATGTCACACTTTGACGTCAAATTTCTTGACAAAAACTCTGAGCGCTATATGCTGTCAAAGCGAATTATGCAGTTTTGCTCGGACATTAAAAGCGAAAGATTTGTAACACAGTGCGAGGGAACCGGAGATTTTCTTTACAGGGACGGTCAATACACCTTTGCTCAGCATAACGAGGGTGAATGGACTTGCTTTGATTGTGAGAAGGATTATTGGGGCTATAGGGAATGCTATTGCTGGTTTAAGCAAACCGTAAAGGTACCCTCTCATTTCGCCGGTCAAGCGGTTTACTATAAAATTATTCCTTATTTGTCAGAATGGAGAACAACAAATCCGCAGCTGATAATATACATAAACGGCAAAATGGTTCAGGGTATGGACTCAAATCATCAGGATGTTATTATAACAAATAACGCTAAGGCGGGCGAAGAGTTTCAAATATACATAAATGCGCATGCCGATGCGAGGGAATTTAAGTCGGAGCTTAAAATGAAGGCTCAGATTTTTACTATGGACCCAATAGCAGTCAAGCTGTATTTTGACTTGATAACGCCGTTGGAGGTTGCGAATCTCTATCTTTGCGACGGTAATGAAAGAGTTAATCTGATAAAGGCCCTGAATACTGCTGTCAACATGGTTGATTTGAGCGCGATCGATGTCGAGGATTTCAGGAGGTCTGCCAAGGACGCGTGCGATTATCTCGAAAAAGAGGTTTACGGCAAAAAGGGAGAGGCAAAAGCTTACTGTGTAGGGCATACCCATATAGATGTTGCCTGGCTTTGGAGGCTTCGCCAGACTCGTGACAAGACGGGGCGTTCATTTGCTACAGTACTTAAATATATGGAGGAATATCCTAACTATATATTCATGTCCCCTCAGGCGCAGCTTTATGACTTTGTAAAGCATGATTACCCTGAGCTTTACGAAGCAATTAAGCAAAGAATCAAAGAAGGCCGCTGGGAAGTCGAGGGAAGTATGTGGGTCGAGGCAGACACCAATGTCGCGTCGGGCGAAGCTTTGGTTCGTCAGTTCCTTGTAGGAAAACGCTTTTTCAGAGATGAATTCGGGGTTGACAATAAAATTATGTGGCTTCCCGATGTCTTCGGATACAGCGCCGCCCTTCCTCAAATTATGAGAAAATCGGGCATTGATTACTTTATGACCACAAAAATAAGCTGGAACGAATTTAATCGCCTTCCCTACGATACCTTCGATTGGCAGGGAATAGACGGCACAAAGGTTTTATCGCATTTTTCCCCCGGCGGCGGTAAAAGCGAGGATTACCGTGAGAGCTTTCAAACAACTTATAACTCATACCTCTCACCGCGTCAGATTATCGGCGGTTATGACAGGTATGGTCAAAAGGACTTAGGTAAAAATTATCTTGTTTCCTACGGTCACGGTGACGGGGGCGGCGGGCCCACAAGAGAAATGCTTGAACACGACAAGCGCATGGCAAAAGGTATTGAGGGTTGTCCCGTAACGGTTCAAAGCACTGCTCGAGGCTTCTTTGAGCAGCTGCAGAAAGATGTTTCCGGTAACCGTTTTCTCCCAACATGGGTCGGTGAGCTGTATCTTGAATTCCACAGGGGCACCCTAACCTCAGAAGCAAGGAACAAAAAGTACAACAGAAAATCAGAATACCTGTATCACGATGTCGAAACGCTATCCGCTATAGCCGGAGCTGTAGGCAAATTTGACTATCCGCACGAGAGACTTTTAGAAAATTGGAAGCTTATACTGCTTAACCAATTTCATGATATTCTGCCGGGCTCTTCTATCCCGGAGGTATATAAGGACAGCGCCCTTCAATACGAGGAGGTTCTTAAAAACGGAAATCAAATGCTCTTTGCGGCTATAAATGCAATCGTTTGCGCAATTAAGCTTTCACAGGATTCCTTTGTAGTATTCAATACCTTAGGCTTTAAAAGAAAAGATATAGCCTGCGCTGACGCGCCCAAAAACAAAACCTTCAGGCTTCTAAACAAAACGGGAGAAGAGGTTCCCTACCAAATCTATGACGGCAAAATATTCTTCATAGCCTCGGTTCCCGCAAAGGGCTGGAGCGTATATACGATAGCGCAAGGCAGCGCCTCTCCTTTTGCAAAGGTGGAGGCTGATATTGAGAGCGCAAGGACCGACGCTTTCCTTGTTGATTTTGATGATAATTTAAATATCGAAAAGCTTGTCCACAGCAGTAGCGGCAGAAGTGTATCGGGTGAAAAAGGTCTTCTCGGAAAGCTTGTTGCCTTTGAGGACCGCCCCCATAACCACGACGCTTGGGACATTAAATGCTACTTCGAGGAAAAGAGATGGGATATAACACAGGCAGACGAAAAAGAGCTTGTCACAAGCGGTCCCGTTATGGCTGTATATAAGGTTGTCAGAAGCTTCCGCAAATCTAAGATTACGCAATATATTTATATATATAAAGATTTACCGCGCATTGATATAAAATATGTTGTCGATTGGAAGGACAGTCACATTGCGCTGAAGGCAGATTATCCCGTTGATGTAAATGCAACGAGGGCAACGTTCGATATACAGTTCGGTAATCTCGAACGCTCTACTACACGCAATACAAGCTGGGATTTCGCACAATTTGAGGTTTCCATGCATAAATGGGCAGACCTTTCTGACAGAAGCTTCGGTCTTGCTGTTATCAATGACTGTAAGTACGGTGTCGATGTTAAGGACGGTCATATAAGACCGACTCTTCTTCGCTCACCCGTCGGTCATAATCCTTTGCAGGATAAGCATGTTCACGAATTCACATTCTCGCTTTATCCGCACGAGGGCGCTCCCTGTGACAGCAACCTTTCCGATGAGGGCTATAATGTGAACTTCCCGCTTTATGTAAAAAGAGCCGATAAGGGCGGCAACGAGCTTGAAGACAGATATTCGTTCATTAGCGCAAGCGCGTCTAATATTGTAATTGAAACTGTTAAGGTTGCAGAGGAATCCGACAGTATCATAATCCGAGCCTTTGAAACCTGGAATAAAAAGACTCCCTGCTCACTTACAATAGGTGCTCAAGTCGTTTCGGTATCTGAATGTGATCTTATGGAAGAAAATGATATTCCCGCCGTACGCGAGGGTAATCAAATTCTCGCTACCTTTAAGCCCTATGAAATAAAAACATTTAAGATTAAAATAAAAAAATAGCCTTGGAGCCTTGTATGGGAAAATACGACTTTTTTTCAATTATATCAAGAATGAAATATATAAACCGTTGGGCTTTGATGCGTAATACACTGACGGAGAGTCTCGACTCCCATACAAAGGAGGTCGCGGTGATAGCCCATGCCCTTGCGGTAATAGGAAACACGTGTTTAGGGAAATGCTATAACTGCGAGCGTGCAGCGGTGCTTGCGCTGTATCATGATGCCCACGAAATTTTTACGGGCGATTTGCCTACTCCCGTCAAATACCAAAATCCCGGCATTTTATCGGCATTTAAGGGTGTTGAACGCGCGGCTAATGAAAAAATTACTTCTACTCTCCCCAAGGAGCTTAAAAATGTTTATCTTCCCCTGCTCACGGGGGAAAACGATCCGGAGCTTATGCCTCTTATAAAAGCAGCCGATAAGATAGCAGCGCTTATCAAGTGTATTGAGGAAAGAAAAGCAGGCAACACGGAGTTTTTATCTGCGGAAAAAGCATTAAGAAAAAACTCACCGTATCTTACTATCAGAGAGGCTGAAATTTTCCTTGAAGAATATCTTCCATCCTTCGAGGATGCTTTGGACGACTTAAGCTTGTAAATAGGAGAACATTATGAAAAATACCGACAAGCCCTCTTTGACGGCAAAGCAAAACGCCGTACAGGCAGTAAAGTTTGTGTTCTTTTCCTGCTTTGCCGGGATTATTCAGGCTGTCAGCTTCGCCATTCTCAATGAAACTATGAAATGGAGGTACTGGCCCTCATATCTTATAGCCTTAACTCTTTCAGTGCTTTACAATTTCACCGTTAACAGGAAATTTACTTTTAAATCCGCTGCAAACATTCCAAAAGCCATGTTACAGGTGTTCGGATATTACTGTGTGTTTACACCCGTTTCAACTGTTTTAGGCAACTACTTTAAGGAAGGTCTCGGGGTAAACGAGTATATTGTTCTCGCAGTCACAATGGTAAGCAACCTCGTTACGGAGTTCCTCTTTTGCCGTTTTGTTGTTTACAGAAATTCTATCAATACAGCCTCTTCAAAAAAGAGCGGATCCTGACATACAAGAAAAAATATAAAGGCGCTGTTTTGCACAGACGCCTTTCTTTTTTACTTATATATAGTTTTAAGCTATACCTCTTTATATTAAATATGTATTACACTATGACTATGTATTTATGCTATCCTTTAGACACAAATTTACAGGAAAGAACGTAGGTTAAATGAGAACCGCACAATTATTTAAGGAAAAGACTGTATTGTCCTTTGAGATATTCCCGCCGAAAAGAACATACCCCGTTGAAACTGTTTTTGATACGGTTGATAGTCTCAAGGACCTCAAGCCCGACTTTATAAGCGTAACATACGGTGCGTCAGGAAGCGATAACACAGCTGATACGCTGAAAATAGCATCTGCCGTAAAAAACGATTACGGCACTGAAAGCGTTGCGCATCTGCCCTGCGTCAACCTGAAAAAAAGCGACATTCTGATGATGCTGTATGAACTGAAAAAATCCAACATTGAGAATATACTCGCGCTGCGCGGAGACATAAACCCCGATTTACAGCCGAAGAATGATTTCAAATACGCGTCTGATCTAATCTCCTTCATAAAAGAAAACGGTGATTTCAATATAATAGGAGCGTGCTATCCCGAAAGTCACTTCGAAGCCGCGTCCTTAATTGAGGACATACGCAACCTTAAAACAAAGGTTGACGCGGGCGCCGATCACCTTATAACACAGTTATTTTTTGACAACGGCTATTTCTATTCCTTCCTGGAACGCGCCTCAATCGCGGGGATAGACGTCCCCATACAGGCGGGAATTATGCCTGTCGTCAACAAAAAGCAGATAGAGCGCATGGTTTCGCTTTGCAGGGTGGACCTACCGAAAAAATTCCTGTCAATGATGAAAAGATATGAGAATAATCCACTTGCTATGCGTGATGCGGGAATTGCCTACGCGATTGACCAGATAGTCGATTTACTCGCTCAGGGCGTTGACGGAATTCATCTTTATACTATGAATAATCCTTACATCGCGCGTCGCATCTATGAGGCTGTCAGCTCATTGATTAATTCGTCAAAGTAACTCTTTATTATGCTTTGAATCCATATTCGGCTATCAGCTTCTCGAGCTTTTGAATATAGCTTATGGCAATCGGGCTTAAATGTGATTTTTCACTGACTATCCAGCCTATACGCATTCTCTCCTGTGTCAAAAGGGGTACTGACACGATGTTGTCGCCGTTAAGGTCGCTGCTTAAAACTCCCGAGCATATAGTATACCCGTTTAACCCTATCAAAAGATTAAAAAGTGTTGCGCGGTCGCTGACATGAATTGTTTTCCTGCGGGAAACCGTGCTTAGTATCTCCTCGGAAAAGTAAAAGGAATTGTATTCCCCCTGCTCAAACGCCAAAAACGGATAATCCTCCAAATCCTCAAGGGATACAACTTCTCTTTTTGAAAGCGGATGCCTTGAGCTGACAAAGACATGAGCCTTTGCCTCGAAAAGAAAATTGAATTTCAAGTGGTTTTCCTTTAACAGCTTATTTATTACCTTCTCATTAAAATCGCTCAAATAAATGACTCCGATTTCGCTTCGCAAGTTTGTTACATCCTCAATAATCTCATTTGTTCTTGTTTCACGAAGGGTAAACTCATACTCATCCACATCCAATTCCGAAAGCAGCTCTACGAACGCGTTTACGGCAAAAGCATAATGCTGCGTGGAAATCGAGCAAAGCCGCTTCGGTGGATTTTTACCCATGTAACGCTGCTCTAAAAGCTGAGTCTGTTCAATGACCTGCCGTGCATAAGATAAAAACTCTTCGCCGTCAACCGATAGGGTTATTCCCTTAGCTGTGCGGTAAAATACCTCTATACCCAGCTCTTTTTCAACCTCCTTCACCGCTGCGGAAAGACTCGGCTGTGAAACAAACATCTGTTTTGAGGCTTCGGTTATCGAACCGCATTCTACTATTTTAATTATGTACCTTAGCTGCTGGAGTGTCATTAGTCTTCCTCCATAGTTTTTTTCTATGATTATAGTCTGATTCACAATAAAACTCAATAGCGAAAGAATAATTGTTCAGGCAGACCTTTCTAAGTTGACGGGCTGTCTGATTTAATATACAATTATAAGTAAATCAGGGCATACCCTGTAACCGTAAAAGGAAGTTAAAGATATTAAGGTGAAGAGAGGATGAAATCTATTTGAATGTAATCCTGGAAAAGCTTAAGGAAGTAGTCCTGTCGGTTCTCCCGATAACACTGATCGTCGTTTTATTAAATTTCACTCTGACTCCTTTGGAAACAACCGATTTTATCAGGTTTCTAATCGCGGTGGTGCTGATAATTATAGGCCTTACCATTTTTTTGCTTGGCGTTGACCTGGGAATTACTCCGATAGGAGTCGATTTGGGCCGCTCTATCATAAAGCCCGGTAAGATCTGGGTGGTTGCATTAGCCGGAATACTTCTCGGCTTTTTCATAAATGTAGCAGAGCCCGACCTTCACGTTCTGGCAGATCAGGTGCAGTCCGTAACATCAGGTCTTATCTCAAAACAGCTTATCCTTATAGTCGTTTCTATCGGAATAGCCGTACTGCTGTCATCGGGTCTTTTAAGAATAGTTAAAAATATCCCCCTGAATATAATGTTTTCCGTTTTGTACGGTATAATCCTTATTTTAGCCTTTTTCACGACCCCCGAATTTCTCGCTATATCCTTCGATGCCTCCGCAGCTACAACAGGAGCTTTAACTACCCCTTTTATGCTTGCTCTCGCCTTAGGCGTTTCCAGACTGAAAAAGGACAGTAAAGCCTCAGAAAATGATAGCTTCGGCTTAGTCGGTTTAGCTTCCTCGGGTGCAATAATCGCAGTTATGGTAATGAGTATCATATCAAAGCCGGAGGGCATAGCCTCAGTGTTTGTGTCAAATGAAGCTGCGGCAGATTCAATTCTTTCTCCCTTTATACAAAAACTCCCGGCAATATCGCAAGAAATTGCTCTGGCGTTAATTCCTATTGCCGTTATTTTCTTAGTATCCCGTAAGTTCTCTTTAAGAATATCAATAAAACCTTTTATAAAGGTTTTGTTCGGACTGATTTTGACATTTGTGGGATTAGTTATTTTTTTGTTGGGCGTAAACGCAGGCTTTATGAAAGTCGGAAGTATAATAGGCTTTAAGTTTGCCTCAATGGATAGTGGTCTTTATGTTATCTTAGTAGGCTTTTTCCTGGGAATGGTCACTATTATTGCCGAGCCCGCCGTTTCTGTATTGACCCACCAAATAGAGGATGTAACGAGCGGCTATGTAAAAAGAAAAGTTGTTATGGTTTTCTTGGCTTTGGGTGTTGCTTTAGCAGTGGCGTTATCCCTCGTAAGAATTGTTGTCCCCGAAATACAATTATGGCACTTCCTGCTGCCGGGCTATATAATATCGATTTTTATGTCCTTTTTCACCCCAAAGCTTTTCGTTGGAATTGCTTTTGACTCGGGAGGAGTTGCCTCCGGTCCAATGGCGGCAACGTTTGTTTTGGCATTTGCTCAAGGTGCTGCCCACGCTACAGAAAGCGCAAATGTTTTAATAGACGGATTCGGAATTATTGCCATGATTGCAATGACCCCTTTGATTGCTTTGCAAATATTAGGTTTTGTATTTAAGATAAAATCTAAGAAAAGAGGATAAGCTAAATGAACAATATTGCTGAAGAAATAAATATTGAATTAGTATATGTAATCGTAAACCACGGATTAGGCAGTAAAATTGTCAAAGCTGCCAAACACAATGGAATTAAGGGTTCAACAATTACCTTTGCAAGAGGCACTGCCCACAAAAGCATTTTAGATTTTCTCGGACTATACGATACCAGAAAGGAAATAGTTTTTTTACTGGCAGACAAGGAAACGGCCTTCCATACGATGGAAGACCTGAAAGAGGAGTTTCATTTTGAAAAGCCGAATCACGGTATAACGTTCGCAACATCTATCCGCAAAGTCTCAGGAAGTAAAACAATATGTAACAAAAAAGCCGAAGGAGGCGGTGAAAGCGTAATGTATAATCTCATTACAGTAATCGTAGACAAGGGAAAAGGCGAGGATGTCGTCGCTGCGGCAGAAAAAGGCGGCTCGAGAGGCGCCACGATAATAAACGCAAGAGGCTCGGGAATCCATGAAACGAGTAAGCTCTTTTCAATGGAAATTGAGCCTGAAAAGGAAATGGTCTTAATATTATCGGAATGTGACATAGTAGAAAAAATCACAGCCTCCATAAGCTCAAGCCTGAGTATGGATGAGCCGGGAAACGGAATAATTTATGTTCAGGATGTTAATAAGGCATACGGAGTTCGGTAAATGATTACGCAAATTGTAATTTGCTTGAGCGTGACTGAAACTGTTCTGAATTCATATTGCTTTTTGCTATGAAAGTAGCTTTTTAAGCTCATCGTAGTGAATTTGTGTATCCATATTCTGCAGCAGGTGCGCGTCGGTACCAAAATGAAATACCGAGTTG
>CAZPPO010000001.1:6213-35861 GCA_964588475.1 uncultured Eubacteriales bacterium | reverse complement strand
TCCAAATTCAGGGCGATGCCGGTATGGTTGCTCAGGCGGATGGTTACTTCCCCTGAGGCGTAATCGATGCATCCCTGCAGCGGTACCGCAGCACCGGTAAAGTGGAGGTCGACCCGGCCGATGGGGACGCGTTGCGGCCTGAGGAGCGGACCGTCGGCTTTTTGGCGGCGGAAGAGAGAGTTGATTTCCTTGCCGAAGCGCCACATTCTTTTCGTCAGCAGAGGGTCGGCAAGCGCCTCGCCCACGTTGATTTCCCACGCAACCCGATGTTTTTTGGCAAGCAGCATAAGGTTATAAAGCTCCTCGTTTGTCATTGCGGCGGCGAGAGCTTTTTTGTCCTCAAGAACGCGTACATAGCCTGCGTATATCGGATGAGCGATACAGTCGGCCCTGTCAGCTTCTATGAGCGCAGTCAATACCCTTACGGTATGCTCGGCATAGCCGCGCGGCGTCTTTTCCTCGGGCTGTTCCCAGAAATCGAGGTGATAGTGATTTGCCGAATACAAACGGTAGTCAAGCGCCCTGTTGACCTCATCGCTGTCAAGCCATTTGCCGACACCGTACGCCGAAAGCTCCGCCCCGAACAAAAAAGGAATTTCCGTCTCGGTGAGCTTTACCACAAATCTGTCAGCCGTATTCTTTTCAATCATAGGCGTGTCGGCATGATTGAAATGGTCTACAAGCGCAACTCTTTGCAGCTTGAGCTCCTCGGCTCTTGCGACTATCGCCTTTACCCTCATTTCCGGCTTTGCGCAGCCCGAAAAGGTTGTGTGAACATGAAGATTTTCCTTTATAAGCTCATCTAAATCAAAACACGGCTGTCTTAAGTACATAATTTGCTCCCTTAGCTTATTTATTGAATTTTAATGTGTCACCTGTGTGTTTGGGAGGGCATACTATAGTAAAGTAATTAATTGGGGTGATATAATGAATGAAATAAATTTTTTTCTCGGCGCTTCTAATGCTCGGAAATATGTTTCGTATTTCCCCGATTCCTATGTTCCGACAGAATTCGGTAAATATTTTATTCTAAAAGGAGGACCCGGAACGGGAAAATCAACATTTATGAAAAAAACAGCCGCTGAAATAGAAAAAGAGGGCTTTACGGTACATAGAGTATTTTGCTCCTCTGACCCGTCTTCACTTGACGCAGTTTTATTTCCGGAATTAAACGCCGGCATTTTCGACGGTACCTCACCGCATGTTATGGACCCCGTTTTGCCCGGAATATGTGAGGAAATAATCAACCTCGGCACATGCTGGGACAGCTGTGTATTAAGAAAAAACAAGGACTCTCTGGCGCGTTTGTCGTTATATAACAGCCAGCTTCATAAAAAGGCGGCCGATTATCTGTATGTAGCGTCACGCTTTGACAAGGAAAATCTTAACGCCGCAGCTCGCGCTTTGGACGGAGAAAAGCTTAATAGGTATATAACAAGACTATGTACGCGAGAAATCGGCAAAACTGAAAATAGAGAGAGGGGCAAGCTCAACAAGCGCTTTTTAAGCGCTGTTACGCCCGAGGGAATAAAGGTGCATTATGATACCGTTGTATCGCTCGCCGATAGAATAATAGTAATAGTTGATGATTTTTCTTGTGTCGCACAACTGATTGTCGAAAGCGTCGAATTATACGCCCTGAAAAACGGTTTGGATGTTATTTCCTGCTATTGCCCGCTTTTCCCCGAAGAAAAAATCGAACATATTTTTATTCCCAAGCTTTCGCTTTGCATTTTTTCTTCAAACCATTACCATCCGGCACCGAAGGAATTCGGCAGACAAATTCACGACATACGATTTCTTGACAATAAAAATCTTTCCCTGAAAAAGGAGTATATTGATTTTAATAGAAAAGCAAAGTCAGAGCTTATAGACGAAGCTGTCAAAAAGCTCAAAACGGCAAAGCTGATTCACGATGAAATGGAAAGCTATTATATAAGCGCGGTAGACTTTGATAAGGTTGAAAAAATACGCAAAGAAACAGTTTCCAAAATATTATCACTGGGCGAATAATCAAAACATCCCGCCGTTATAGCCCCAATGCTCTATTTCTTCATACTTGACATAAACACTCGAGGATTTCACAAAAAGCTCCTTTAAAAGAATGTCACAAATTTGATTTGTAAGCTTTTCATAGGCCGCAGGCGATGCTTTTCCTAACAGCTTCACCTCTACAAATGCCATCGGGTCGTCGTTTTTTCCCTTAAACCATAGACGACACGAATCCGCAATCTCAACCATAAGCCAGGATTCGCTTTTACCTATAAGCGCTACCGCTTGCCCGAGCTTCTCCTTAACGCTTGTCTCCTTTTCGGGACTTACCTTAATATTGGTTCTTACCTCAATGTAAGGCATTGTTTAACCTCCTTTCTAATAAACTGTTATTTTCGGTTCTTGCTTTTTGAGCAATTTACTTAGTTCAGCAAGACTGTTAATTACCTTGCATCCGCTGTTTTTGAGAATTTCCTCTCCCTGATGACCCTTTGTAATGAGGACGCATTCTACATGGAGAGCATTAGCGGTATCTAAATCGTGAAGCGTATCGCCCACCATAATGGCCGTCTTTCTGTCAAGCTTGTTTTCTTCAAAGTATTCAACTGCCCGCGTTATTTTTTGGGCGGCATACTTATCGCTCGCCCCGATTATATCCTTAAAGTATTCCTCTATTCCGTAATGCCGCACGAGCCTTTGAACGTCGCTTCTTTGCGCAGATGTTATTATAACCTGCGTTATTCCCAAACTTCTGTTATGCTCAAGAATTTCCCTTGCTCCCTGCATAAGCCCGATATTTTGTATTTTTTTGTTGTACGCCGTATGATAATCGTGGGATATTTTATCAAAATTGAGCTTGTCCGTACCGAAAAGACCTATGTAAAAATTGATAATAGGAGTATCTACGAGCGAGTAGTATTTTTGTATATCTATATGACCTTTTCCCATATCATCAAGCATTTCGTTTACACAGCTAAGAGCCGTCTCACAGTCATCCAGGAGTGTACCGTTCCAGTCCCATAAAACTATATCATACATTGAAACACCCCTAATTATACAGAAAAACATATTTTATTAAGACACCGCTTGACTTCCGGTTTGAGCATAAAAGCGGTGCTTTTTTATTATAGCAAATTGCCCTCGTCTTGTCACCAATTATATGATTTTTTTGTGTACATAACGACGGGCTTGTTTTCTGACGGATAAGTTATTAGCTTAGCATTCTTTTTGCTTTCCTTGTAGAGCGATGCCATACACATCCTTATATAGGGTAAGACATATATGGCAGGTAAAATCAAAACACATAGAAGAAGCGGAATAATAAGACTTATTTTAACACTTGCAGGATTTATTGCCGAGCAGTCAAAAACCGCAATGCTTCGCCTTATTGCATTTCTTGGCGAAAAGCTCGTGCTCTTAGCCGAAATAAGCGGCGCATATATATATTTTTGCATCGACAGGTACCAGCAAAAAAGACCCACCGCAAGCAAAAATATTATTGTAATACAAAGAACTGAAAACACCCTTACGGATACTCCTGTATCTGTATATAGCAAAAATGTTACCGCTGCGACCCCTAAAGCCGGCAGAAGCATTAAGCAAAGCCAGAAAAGCTTAAATAACCATATAGTGGTATACAGTGTCAAGGCTTTTAAGGCTTGAACGGTCCGGCAGTGAGAAAACAAAACCGAAAGCCTTGCTTTCCCTTTGCCCGCGCAAATGCCGTAATACTCCGTTTCTCCCATCCTTATTCCGGCGGCTGTCTGAAGGGATAAAAGAAGCAGCACCGCAAACACGAGATAAATAAAATATGTCGCCAAAAGATTGGGACTGAAGGAGTTTATATAGCTCTGAGCCGTTTTTGTCGAGAGTGTGAAAACCGTAAAAACACATACGGAAATTAACAGAATTCTTAAAAATAACGCAAAAAGGGAAACGAGGAACAGCTTTCCCGTTGTTCCCGTCATAGCCTTTTTTGCCGCCGACTTTATCCCGAAGCTCATAAAAACATCCCTTTGTCTTGCATTGGTTGTTTTTATTCTTGCCTTAAAGCGGATTTTTTATTACAATAATTCATTATTTTCCGATAAAAGATTAATTATTTCGATAACTAACCTCATTACCCCTTCAATACACTCTGCGTTAACCGCTTTTGCCGAATCAAAACGGTTGGGGTAATACTGTCTCGAATTTTTTCCTACAGCCCTTATAGCTACAGCAGAAATACGCGCGTCATTGAATTTTACGGCATCCGTACTGCCGAGCCTTATCGGCGCTCTTTTTATTTTTATTCCGACATTGCCCGAAGCCGTTGAAACAAAAGAAAACAGCTCGTCCGTCGTTTTTTGCAATCCCGATTCATCGCGAACGACTACCGCTATTTCATCTGTTTTGCAAAGTGACTCTAAAACGACAACAAGAGTCTGTGCTCCCTTAAGCTGCTTAAGGTTGTTTTTTATAAACACACCGGCACCTCTTTGCCCTGAGTTTTTGGCACAGGTTAAAAGACACTCTACCCTTGTGTCCTTATATCTGTATGCACTGTTTGAGAGCTCTCTCATAATCCCGACGGCTGCGTAAGCTCCCGATAAATTATGTGCGGCTCCTCTGACCCTTCTTTTATGGGAAAAGAAAAACAGCGCGGGAATATATATTATATTCAAACAAAGCTGAAAGGTACTTATTTTTACCCACGCTGCGTCTGTACACGGAAGTCCCTTTGCCATATAAATAAGAAAAAACAGTACCGAGATAATCATCCCTAACGCAAAAAGCAAAGTAAAAAACAAAAGACAATTAGGAGTAAAACCCGTCGAATAGCGATACTCGTCGGCACTATCAATATTTGCGCAGATTATTATTCTCTTTGTAGTGCCCGATGAGGAGTTTCTGACAGCGTACACATTTTTTCCTGTCCCCTTTCTTAAAAGGAAATTTCCGACGGGCCTGCCGAATAAAAAACCATACACAAACCAGCACAAGGCAAAAATACCAAAAAACAAAGCGGCTATGGGAAATGCGGGAGATTTCGAAAAATGAGATATGAAAAACACGACCGTGGAAAAAATCATTAATGCAGCAGGTCCCGTATATGCGGCGGCTTGTGCGCCGACGCGGTATGAAACATCCTGTAATGAAACGCTGTCGGAAAATTTGCAAAGTACATTTCTCAAATATTCCGCAGTATCGCTTTCGTGGACGTTTTTTTTGTAAAAACCTTTGAAGGTGTCCGCGATATAACGAACACCCTCACCGGTAAATTTTCTGCTTTCATCGTCAAAATAAGGCGAATGCTTCATATCTTTAATATCCTGTTTATCTACTTAATAACGGAAAAATCTCCGTGGTAAGCCGGAAGTGCATATGGACGGACAATTTCCCCGCCCGATTCAAAGGAATCAATCGCCGCAAATATGTATTCCATAGTCGCAAGAGCGTCTCTCCCGCTTGCCCTTATATGCTCTCTGGGCACATTGTTTGTAATGTCCTCGAGAAATGCGTGAATTCTTATTGGAAAAGTAGCACCAAAATCGGTAACACCGGTATTAGTTGTCTTGGGCTGCTCTTCATGCTCCCAGAAAGTGATTTTTTCAACGCAGTTTTCAATACAAAACGTTCCCTTTGTTCCCGCAAGCTCAAAGCTCCACCAGCCGCCTAACCCGAAGCAGGCGTCACCGCGCTGTGAAAGCAGATAACCCACACAGCCGTTTTGAAATTTCATATGTATGCTCTGAACCGAAAGCATCAAGTCCCCTGATTGCTTGCGCGCACCGGGTCTGTCCATAAATGCCTGAATATGAGAGACCTCTCCGCAGAAATGGTGCATAACGGAAAAAGGATGTGTCAAAAAAGCCTTTGCATGAGAATAAGGCATCTGCCAGCGTGAATATTTGTCTGTTTCACGGGGGGTAACTGTGCTTCCGTTAAAGCCCACCTTGTTAATACAATAAATCTGCTCCCCGATTTTCCCGTTTGCTACGTACTCCCTCGCCTTATCGGCTGGACCCGAAAAAAAGTGGTTGAGATTACAGCCTAAATATAAATTCTTCTTAGCGGCGAAAGCAACCATTTCCCTCGCTTCAAGGATGTTGTTTGAAATTGGCTTTTCGGTTAAAACGTGCTTGCCGGCGTCGAGCGCCTGCATTACGGGCTCATAGTGCCAGCTTCCGTTTTCAAGTCCGCTCGTGGTCACATCGATAATGTCAAGCTCAGGATGTGCCTTTAGCATATCTTTTAAGCTGTAAAAAGCTTCAACGCCGTATTTTTCGGCAGCCTCATCTGCCCTGTCTTTTCTCAGGTCGCACACACACAGAAGCTGCGAAAGCTCGTCCTCCTTATAGCATTTTGCATGAGTATTTCCTATGCCGCCCATACCGACAAGCGCAACCTTTAAGGGTGATTTAGACATAAGCTTCATTCCTTTCGCTGTGCCTTTGCACATTACTTTTTATTCGATTACATCAGATACTCTTATGACAGACGAGTTTTCCTTTATTGATTTTATCGCGGCGTGAATTACTCTTGATGCTTCAAGTCCCTCCTTGCCGCTTCCGTCTATGCTCTCGGGGTCGACTCCCATGTCAACCTGCTGAACAAAGAAGTGAATTCTGTCCCTGAAGGTATCATAAAAACCTTCAAATCCGCCGAATACGGGATTTGTATAAACCCGCTTTACCCAAGAGCTTGTGGAATACAGCACAGCCTCGCGCCACATATCCTCAAAAACAAGTCTGCCGCCTATACCCGCAACCTCGCACCTTTCCATAGGATGCCCTCGCTTTATGTCATAAGAGCTTGTCAGATGCCCTACAGCGTTACACTCGAATCTCATATTAATTGAGGCGGTAGAATATATTTCTCTGCCCGAGGCCTTAAGCGCAAAGCAGGATACCTCCTTAATCGGTCCGCAGAAGTACTGCATAATGTTGACACTGTGCGGATTTAGCGCCTTGAGATGATAATAAGGGGTGTCAAGCGGGTCGCTCCTGCCGATCCAAAGCGCCATATTGCAGAAAAGCAGCTCGCCTATCTCATTTTCCTCCTGCCATTTTTTTGCCTGTCTTGCGGCGGGTGTAAAGCGGTGATTAAGATCAATGCCGTAACACAAATTAAGCCTTTTTGCCGTTTCAACCATTTGCTCTGCCTCTCGCAAATTGTTGCTTATCGGTTTCTCCCCAAGTACATGACAGCCTGCCTCCAATGCCTCTAAGGTCGGCTCAAAGTGGTCGCTCGAATACTCAAAGCCACCTGTTGAAACACTGCAAATGTCGGGCTTTAAGCTTTCAAGCATTTTTCTTGCGCTTAAGAAATACGGCACACCGAATTTCTCCCCCGCGCTCTTTGCCCGCTCAGGTATTCTATCGCACACTCCTACAAGAACGGCCCTCTCACACTCGGAATATGCCCTTGCGTGATTGTGACCTATATGCCCCATTCCGATAACACAGCATCGCTGCATTTTTTTCGCATCCTTCCTTATTTGTTAGCTTTCAACTCCGATTTCGGCAAGCTTAGCCTGAAGCTTTTTTGCCGCCTCGGGATCACCGATATGCAAAGAGCTATATGCTTCCTCGGAAGTCTTGAAGGGTCTTCCGAAGCCGTTCCAATCAAGATTCGTATACATGGGATTTGTTCTTTTTGTCTCCTTCTCCCTTTTCTTGATATGAGCCTGCATTCTTTCGGTTAAAAACTTCACTACCTTTGGCTCCCTGTCGGCAATATTGTTAAGCTCCATAGGATCGTTAATGAGGTTATAAAGCTCGATAGCCGGCTTAAAATGAAAGTCCGGTTCAAGAGCTATCATCAGCTTCCATTCGGGAGTGCGCCAGCCGTGCTTTCTCATCCAGGTAGCCTCTGTAATATAAAACTCGCTTTCCTGCCTTACGCCCTCTCCCGTTATCGCCCTTGTCATATCCCTGCCGTCAAACGCAATATCGCAGTCAATTTCACATAGCTTAAGAATTGTCGGCATGATATCCTTAACCTGGCAATAATCCGATACCCTTCCCGTGTATCCGAACTTTTTATAACGGAAGGCAAACGGGACGACAAGTACATTGTCATAAATAGAATGGTGGTCAAAATAACAGTCATGGTCATAAAGCGTTTCACCGTGGTCGGAGGTAAAAACAACTATCGTTTCATCCTCGGCTCCCAAAACGCAAAGCTTTTCCAAAATCTGGTTTATACAAGCGTCCATATAAGCTACAGAGCCGTCGTACTGCGCTATAATATATTCGGCGTCTGTACAACCCTCCGGGAACCAGGTCAGAAAATAATCGCGGAAGGGTTTGAACTCATATACAGGCTTTAAGGATTTATTGCGGGGATCAAATTCATCTCCCGCATAAAACAATTTGTCAAAGGGCTTAGGAGCATAATACGGACTGTGCGGGTCCATATGCCGCATAAACATCAGCCAGGGCTTATCCTGTGATACAAGTCTTTCAAGCTCCGGTATGGCAGCGCCATTCATATTTTCCGCCTTATGCGGCTCCCAGTCTCCGTAAGTAATGTAATTATCAAAACCTCTTGAGCCCGCGTTTCCCTTGAACCCCACGCAGGTAGATGTATAACCATACTCGCGAAGCAGCTCCGGAAGCGTCTTAATACTCTCAAGCAACTGCCCCTTATGGCGAAGCGCAACACAATCGGTACCGAAGCAATCAAGACCCGTAAGCATCGAGGCGTAACCCGGCGTTGTGGGAATAGAGGGGCTGAACATATTTTCAAA
The DNA here is from genome assembly GCA_964588475.1 of uncultured Eubacteriales bacterium. GTDB lineage: Bacteria > Bacillota > Clostridia > Oscillospirales > Acutalibacteraceae > DTU089. The sequence goes on along the minus strand of CAZPPO010000001.1, from coordinate 27,136 downwards.
TACAATGCCGCCATTGTCAATATACTTGTCTATATGCGGTGTTGTAAGCCTTTCGTATCCGTAAAGGCTCATGTGGTCGCTCCTTAAGCTGTCAATTCCGAAAAACAGAATATTGGGTTTTTTCCCCATATATAATCGTTCCCTTCGTGTGAATCTTGTTTATTCCTTTGTTGTCTGCTTCAGACAAGCATTCATATATCCGAAGCTCTCGGCAGCTATAACAGCAGCGTCTGTGAGCGTTTGCTCGGGTCCTATTATCTCAAGGCACACCGGACCCTCATAGCCCCCGTTTGCCATAGCCCTAAAATAGCCTAAAAGGTCAATGTCTCCTCTGCCGCACGCCTGCATAGCTGGCTCCCCCGGCGAAGGACCGTTTCCGAGGCAGTCTCTTATATGTATATGCTTAACAGCCGACATAACCTTAGGCAGCTCGACTGCCGGATTCTCTCCCGCTCTGTGGATGTGACTGGGGTCCATATCAACGCCGAGATACCTTGATTTGATTTGGTTTACCATCTTAAGTGTTGTTTCGGTATCATGCACCGCCGCTCCGACATGCGCCTTTACACAAAGAGTCACTCCGAAGCTTTCTGCATCGCTTGCAAGAACTGATATAATCTGCATAGCCTCCTTAAAGGAGTCCTCATCACCGGCTTTTCCGCCGGAGCCTATATTCGCAACCGGTATTCCAAGCTGTGCGCACGCCTCAAAAGCAATAAGCATTCTCTCCCTGTCACGTGAGGCAACCTCCGCAGAAAGAAAAGGCAGATTATACTCCTGTGAAATTGTCAGAAGCTCGGTTTTTTGAAGCTTGTATTTCGCAGGCATAAGATGCTCACACATACCCTCGATAGCTGAAATTTCCACACCGTCATATCCGCAGCGGCTTATTATCTGTGCCGCCTCACGAAAAGAAAAACGCTTAAACAAAACGCTGTTTACTCCAAGTTTAATCATAAGGACCGCCTTTCAAAAGCTAATATGTTTATATTAATGCATAAAAAATAATAATTCAAGGCAAAATTGATAAAACTTGAAAATTTTAACTATTTGAATTATTATATCCTAAAGGGGTGACAAGATGAGATTTGACCTTCATATCCATACGGCAGAAAACGATGTCGTTGTAACAAAGAATGCGCCAGATATAGTAAAAATGTACCACGAAAAGGGGTACGAGGGATTAGTCATTACAAACCACTTTTTCAGTCTTTCGCTTGAGTGGTACAAGGATGTACTCGAGGGCGCCTCTCACGAAAAAATAATAGACCACTACCTTTTAGGCTATAAAAATGCAAAAAAGACGGGTGACACTCTGGGAATGGTAATACTTCTCGGAATAGAGCTTCGTTTTGACAATACTATCAATGATTATCTCGTTTTCGGCATAGATGAGGATTTTCTTTATAATTCGCCGCTGCTTAATACTCTGACGCTCGATAAATTCTTAAAAATAATGCCGGAAGACTCTCTTATCTACCAGGCCCACCCCTTCAGAAACAATATGACCATCACAAAACCCGAAAAGCTTTTCGGTATAGAGGTCTATAACGGCGGAACGCGAAAGGACAGAAACGATTTCGCAAAAATGTGGGCAGATATGCACAATTTGCGAAAAATCAGCGGCTCCGATTACCATGTGCCCGAACACCTGGCAAGAGGAGGAGTTGATTTTTTCAATCGCGTCAGTACAAATAAGGAGCTCGTTGCGGAGCTGAAAAACGAACGGTATACGCTTATTGAATACGGAAAAGGAGCGGCTAATGATTAAAATAGGAATTATTGGCTTTGCCCACTCCCATGTTTTAGGCATTTGTGAAGAATGGCTTAAAAATCCCGAGCTTAAAATCAGTGTAGCCTTAGGCTGGGACTCGGATAAAATCCGCTGTGCCTCAGCATGTAAAAGACTCGGTATACCCGAGGCTAAACAGCTGGGTGATATCCTCGGTAATGACAGCATTCAAGCGGTTTTCATAGCGTGTGAAACTCTTTTTCACGCACGTTATGCCGTTATGTCGGCTAACGCTAAAAAGAAGATTATACTCTACAAGCCTCTGGCTTTAACCTTAGAGCAGGCAGACAGTATAATTGACGCTGTAAATGCCAACAGCACCGATTTTACACTCGCCTGGCAGATGAGAACAGACCCTATTAACCTTAGAATCAAGGAGCTTATTGATTCGGGAGCTTCGGGCAGACCCTATTATTTTCGCCGCCGCCACTGTTTGGGTATGCACAATAATGCGGATTTTAAGCACAGCTGGCACTGCGACGAGACGTTGAACAGGGATATTTTCGCCGACGACAGCTCTCACGCCGTAGATTGGATGATTTCTCTTTTCGGTATGCCCGAAAGCGTTATGTGCGAAATGTCCACAATGCATACGCCCGAGGTCAGGAACGATTTAGGGATAGCATTATTCAGGTACAAAAACGGTTTTATCGCTGAAATATCCTTCTTAGCCTCATGCTCTGCCGCGGAAATAACAACGGAATGCTATTTCGAGCGAGGCGCGCTGCAGCACTACGGAGGAGACGCCGTTTCAACAAGACTTCCAAATGAAAAAATGCCGTCACTTAAATGGTTTGTTGAAGGGGATAAGGATTGGCGTGTAAGCGATATTCCGATTCCCGCCAGCCAATGGGAAAGAATATGTGCGCAGGCAAAGCCGTTAGCCGCTTTTCTGCGAGGAGAGAGAGAGCCGATAGCGACGGCAGAAGACGGCAGAAACGCTCTTAAAGCCGTCCTTTCGTGCTATATGTCGGCCGAAAGCGGCATAAGGGTAAAAATCTGACAACCGGTCCTTAAGGAGCGTTCAACAGCTTCGTATTCTTTATCATTCTTGCTCAATTGTATTTGTTTTTGTCACAATCTTTAAAAGGCTTTCAGCTATGTCCTCACCCTCGTCGAAATACATATCATAGTCCTTCACGGCCGTTTCACTCTTTCCTATCCACACTGTAAGGATTTCATCGGTTTGAATTATCGTACGCAGGGTGTCAAGCTCCTGCACAAGCAAATCGCTTGCCGTTACCACGAGGATGTTGCCGGCGTCGAGAATAATGTTCGAAAGCTCTCCCAGGCGGCGTATGTGCTCCGCCCGTTCCTCTTTTATAAGCATAGAACTTTCGCTTTTTATATCCGCGTTCACGCCGTAAAGCATATTTCCTATTCCCATATAATATGCTATTTTACCTTTTTCAAGCAGCATTTTTTCAAGACGGCGCGCTATGCTTTTTTTGTCAACCTCTTTTGCTCCCGTAATCAGAATCATCTGCGCCTTCTGCCGGTAGTATTTTTCTCTTTCATCGGGGGTTATGCTGCTTTTATGCCATTTGATGTTTCTTACATTGACTATGCCGCTGAGTTTCGGGTCATTTATTAGCTCTGTTATTATCCCGCCTCCCGAAATCTCATAATCATCTACGATGACGAAGCGCTCCGTATCGGGAATTGAAGCTCCTATATCAAAAGCTACTGGTCTGTCAAAACGGATCATGCACTCTGCTACCTCGTGGCGTTTAACACTGTTTTTTTTCGAGCTTTCCAAAGTCGCCGCGTCAAGCACCTTAACGATTTTCTCAATCCTGCATTCCCTTTGCGCGGTGCCGATTTTAAGCTTATAGCTCTTGTCCGTAACGATGGGCTCTTTTCCCAGCCAGAAGACCGACGCCCTTATTTCCGTACCCGTTTTCGGAGGCTCCTGCCCGATGACTGTAACGAGCTCGCCTCTTTTTACATATATCTGTTCGCTCATGCAAAAGCCTGCGGCATATCCCGCGCCGACGCTCGTGCGCGGCTTTCCGTTGAAAACCTCTATGGATTTCACAAAGGTTTTTTTGCCCGACGGCATAAACATTATTTCATCGCCCGTTTTCAAAGCTCCCGATGAAACCGTTCCCGCCACAATGCGCCTGTTGTCGTTATCCGACGTGAATTTATACACATCCTGTACCCACATTCTCAAGGGCAGGTCATCGTGCTGTGCGGGTTCCTTAAAGCCGTCAAGCGCTTCAAGCACGGTTTCGCCCTTGTACCAGGGCATGCTTTCGTTGTGCCGTGCGATATTATCTCCGAGCTTCGCGCTTACCGGTATGAAAAGGGACTTGGGCATATTGATTTCTTTCAGAAACCGTGAATAACCCTCTACAACGGATTCGTAAGCCTCCTTGCGCTCTTTCTCATCAAAAAGGTCAAGCTTGTTTACAAGAATGACTATCTGCTTTATACCCAGCATGGAAAGCATATAGCCGTGACGGCGGGAGTTTTCGCAAATTCCCTCCTTCGCGTCTATAACAAGAAGCGCCGCGTCCGCGCGTGAAGCTCCCGTTATCATATTTTTAAGAAATTCGATATGCCCGGGAGCGTCTATGATTATATATTTTCTTTTTTCCGTCTTAAAGAAACAGCGCGCCGTATCAATGGTTATTCCCTGAGAGCGCTCATCCTTCAGCGCGTCCAGAAGGAAGGCGTACTCAAAAGGCTTGTCTGTGCGGCGGCAAAGCTCGCGTATGGCGTCGAGCTTTCCCTCAGGCAAAGAAGCGGTATCAGCAAGCAATCTGCCTATAACGGTGCTCTTTCCGTGGTCGACGTGCCCCACTACGACGATGTTCATTTCCCTGTCCTGCATATAAATAAAAACGACCTTTCATTTATAAAGTAGACTTCGGTTACATATAGCCGTCCTTGCGCAGCTCCTCGAGACCTCCGCCGTCCTCCTTGTCCTGCTCTCTTCCCGAGCGCTCGGCGACGTTGGCAAATTTTCCGTTCTTTAATTCCTCGATAATTTCATCAATGTTGCTCGCCTCGGATTCGACGGGCTTTGTGCACGGCCAGCAGCCGAGCGAACGATAGCGCGTGCCGTCTCCCTGATTGAAGTAAAGCGAAACAACGGGCACGTTCTCCTTATTGATGTATTCCCAGACGTCAAGCTCCGTCCAATCGAGAAGCGGATGAATTCTGATATGTGTTCCGGGTCTGAAGTCCGTTTTGTACTGCCCCCAGAACTCCGGCGGCTGGTCGCCGATATCCCAGTCATTGTTCTTATCTCTCGGAGAAAAATATCTCTCCTTTGAACGGCTGCCTTCCTCATCGGCTCTTATTCCGACTATCACGCCTAAATAAGGCTCTTTATTCATATCGGGTTCGTAAGCTTTTGTTTCATGATTCATTCTGAATCTTTGCCACTGTCCTGACAAGGTGTTTCTCAACGCCTCCGTTTTCAAATTCTTGCAGCATTCTATACGAGTTGCATTACCGTCCGGAAACGTCAGTTTCTTCTCAAGAGCCTGTGTGTTCTCGCCGTAAACCATGTCAAGACGCCACTTTTTTGCAAGAGCGTCGCGATATTCAATCATCTCGGGGATTTTATAATGCGTGTCTATATGCACAAGCGGAAAGGGAACATGACCGAAAAAAGCCTTGCGTGCAAGACTTAACAAAACGGTAGAGTCCTTTCCTATTGACCAAAGCATGCAAAGGTTAGGAAAACGATTATATGCCTCTCTGAGTAAATGTATGCTTTTGTTTTCAAGACTTTCAAGATGAGTCATTTCAATCTCCAAATCTCAGCAGAATTTGTTTTCAATGCTGTTTATCATATAAAAACCTTTTTCGTTAACCGTATTCTTCCGATTATATTTCATAGGCGTATCATCACCCTGAAAAAACACTCCTCCCGCCTGCTCGACTATGCACTGCATAGCACATGTGTCCCATTCCATAGTACAGCCGATACGATAATAGACATCGGCCTGCGATGAAGCTATAAGACAACCCTTTAGGGAGGACCCCTTTCCTATCGTACTTCCGATTTTAGCCTTATTTCGCTCTAATAATGCTAAGGTCTGCTCGTCAAGATGCGAGCGCGATGTTACCACCCTTAAATTATCTCTTTTATCCGATACCTTGATAGCGTTTTCCTGCCTGAAGAAATCATTAAAATGACCTTGCTCATACGCTCCCTCTCCCTTTGCCGCATAATAAAGCTTCCCTAAGGCGGGGGCTAAAATGACTCCCGCAATGCTTTTCCCGAAATAGGTAAAGCCTATGTTAACTGTAAACTCCCCGTTTCTTTTTACAAATTCCTTTGTTCCGTCAAGGGGATCCACAATAAAGCAGCAAGGGTTATTAAGTCTTTTAGGGTCGTCTGTGCTCTCCTCAGATAAAATCGCAATATCCGGATATCTCGCTTTTAGTTCTTTTCTGATAACCTCGTTTGCCGCCAAATCCGCATGCGTTAGAGGTGTGTCATCCTCCTTATGCATTACCGCAAAATCCTCTTTGTACACCTTTAGGATCTCGTCTCCTGCTTTTTTTACGGTTTGACAAAGAAATTCGGTAATGCTTTTAAGGGATAAAAGCGTCTTTGCATAGTCAACAACAGACCGTGCGGCGGCTTCGGGGGATGTGTTTACAGTTTTGATGACAATATCCGGATTTTCGGGAACCTCGTAAGGGGAGGAAATACCTGTAAAGTCCTTTATTTCGCCCTGTAAAGCTTTACGGTAAAGACCCTTCGGGTCACGCTTTATACATTCTCCAAGCTCTGTATCCGTATATATCTCCAGAAACGGACAACCAAATCGTTCGCATTCTCTTTTAGCCTGCTGTCTGTCCCTTGCAAACGGTGAAATCGCACTGACAATACATACGGTGCCGCTGTGGGCAAAAAGGGCTGCTACACAGCCTATTCTGCGTATATTTTCTTCTCTGTCCTTGTCTGTAAAACCCAAATCGCTGTTAAGTGAGCTCCTTAAATTATCCCCGTCAAGCAAATAGGCACGAATCGAGCTTTCAAGAAGCATTCGTTGGGCAATACAAGCAATAGTCGTTTTACCGGAACCTGATAGTCCGGTAAACCAAAGCACCGCCCCCTTTGAACGAAGAAGGGGTCGTGTATCGGCATCTATTGACTCAAAACTAAAAATATTATCCATAATCCTCCAAAAAAGCTTTTTCTGTTGCAAAGTGTCGAAATGAATGCTAAAATCAATCAAGAAAAAAATGAAAGGCGCTATCTTTTATGCTCGTAACTATTATAGGCAGAGGTCACTCCGGAACCCGCGCAATATCCGAGACGCTATCTCGCAGCGGTATTTTTATGGGAGAGCCTTTGAATTCTTCGTGGGACCTCGTTCCCGCGGAAAAAATGTACGAGGCTTGCAGAATATTCGGCGGCTTCGTTAAATACACGGGAAAGCTGAGCTGGGATTTTTCAAGAGTGATTGAAAGCGAACCGACTATTGAGTTTGTAACGCTGATAGAGGAGTATCTTAACAGTGTTTTGTCCTCGGGCGCCGCGCACAAGGGCTGGAAGATTCCCGAAACTACGCTTTGTTACCCGTGGATTCTTAAAATGTTCCCTGATATATACTATATTCACTGGGTGCGTGACCCGAGAGATTGTATTTTGGGCAGCCATGTTACCGATAATCTTCGCGATTTTAACATTGACTTTCCCGCTACAGATGACGTCAGGGAGAGAAGGGCTATAAGCTGGAAGTACCAAAGAGAGCTAATGAAGGCAACACCAACGCCCGAAAAACTTCTTTCTCTTCGCTTTGAGGATATGGTACTTAAGCAGGAACAGACAATTGCGAGGCTTCAGGAATTTTTAAATATTCCGATAGCTAAAATCGAAATGCGTACTGATTCCATAGGCAGATACAAGACAGATAGCGGTAATCACTCTTTCGATTTTTTCAAGGAGGATTTAATTGAGTGCCGCTATGAGCAAAATTAAAGAAGCGTACGCCTAATTTCCTCCTGTGTTTTGTTAAGGAGCAGATAGGGCGCTATATCAAATACGGTTTTGCAGCCTGTATCACCGTCTTTATTAAGCCTAAACGCCGCTCTTGCATAGCAAAGCATAACATTTGCGGTAAATTCGGGATTTGAGTCAAGCTTTAAGCTGTATTCTATTATTTGCTTATTGTCTTCACCCGTCGTTGAGCTTCGCAACACAAAGCCTCCATGGGGAATTGTGCTGTGATTTTTTAAAAAATTCTCCATTGAAATAAAATGTACCGCCGTATCATAATCCTTGAAGTAGTTCGGCATACCTTTGACGGTTTTTTCTATTTCAATTTTGTCTGCGCCCTTTTCGGGTACTATAAAGCATTCTCGAAAATGCATATCACGAGGACTTAAATCGGGGTTTTCACCGTTTCTCACTGCCAAAAGTGCACAGTCTTTCGGAATTGTGTACTGCTTTGCATCCTTAACGCCTTTAACACGGCGTACAGCATCCGAATGACCCTGACTTACGCCCTTGCCCCAAAATGTATAGTTATTCCCCCGAGGCAAAATAGCTTGGGCAAGAAGCCTGTTCAGCGAGAATGTCCCCGGGTCCCAGCCTACCGATATAATCGCAGTCTTTCCCGACTCGAGCGCGGCTTTGTTTACTTTGTCAAAATGCTCCGGAATTTTTGCGTGGGTGTCAAAACAGTCCACAATATTAAAATATTTTGCCATTTCGGGTGATTTAACGGGTAAATCCGAAACGCTTGAGCCGCACATAAGCATAACGTCAATTTTTTCCTTCATAAAAGGTGCTTTTTCCTGAGAAAAAACCGAAGTTTTCGTCTCCTTTTGAATTTTAGACGGGTCTCTGCGCGTAAAAACTGCGACAAGCTGTGTATCGGGAAACTGATTTATATTCTTTTCAACCGCCTTGGCTATATTTCCGTATCCGAAAAGACCGATTCTTATGCTCATCACAACACCCCTTTAACATGAATCAATTCAGTATATTACTATAATTGTATTCAAATATCAAGGTTTATCAAATAAAATCTAATAAATGTCACCTTAGAGTGACCAGGTTACAAAAATCAATGAAGACATCTGGTATACTCTGTTTTGCATTCTGCAATCTGCTTGCGGTTGTTTAAGCGATTAATTTATGAAAGCGAGGATTTTTTATGAAAAAGTTTGTTTGTATTCCATGCGGTTATATCTATGACCCCTCTCTTGGGGATCCTGATAGTGGCATAGCACCCGGCACCGCGTTCGAGGATTTACCTGATGACTGGCAGTGCCCTGTTTGCTTTGTAGGCAAGGAAGACTTTGAGCCGGCTTAATTTTGTGAAAGGGGATGAATAGATTGAGTATGTTTTGTTTTCAATGTCAAGAAACTGCTGCAGGTAAGGGCTGTACAGTTCGCGGCGTTTGCGGAAAAACTGAAGAGGTTGCAAAGCTTCAGGACCTTCTTATATATACACTGAAGGGAATTTCAGAGGTTGTGGTTAAAGGGAATATTAAGCCAGACACCATAAGCGATATCAATAATGAGGTGTTAAGGTGCCTCTTTATGACAATAACGAATGCAAATTTTGATTCGCATGCAATCACCGAAAAAATTAAAGAGATGATAAAAATCAGAAACAGCCTTCTAAAATCACTTGCTTTATCAGACCTTCACGAATGTGCCACGTTTAGCTTTGAGAATGGTGAGTCAATGCTTCAAACAGCCAATTCAATTGGAGTGCTATCAACTGAAAACGAGGACCTTCGCTCTTTGCGTGAGATGATTATTTATGGGCTTAAGGGGATGGCTGCATATACCGAGCACGCAAATAATATAGGAAAATCAAATCCTGAAATCAACGCTTTTATTTATGAGGCATTGTCTGCTACCCTTGACGATTCCCTGACAGCAAACGAGCTTGTGGCTCTCACCCTTAAAACCGGTGAATACGGCGTTAAGGCAATGGCACTTCTTGATAATGCCAACACGTCAAGATTTGGCAACCCCGAAATTACAACAGTAAACGTCGGAGTAAGAAGTAATCCTGCAATTCTTATTTCAGGACATGATTTGACCGACCTTGAGCAGCTTCTTGAGCAGACAAAAGGCACAGGTGTCGATGTTTATACTCATGGAGAAATGCTCCCTGCACATTATTATCCGTTATTTAAAAAGTATGATAATTTAGTCGGAAATTACGGTAATGCCTGGTGGAAGCAGCTTAGTGAGTTCGAGTCCTTCAACGGACCTATTCTATTCACAACAAACTGCATCGTTCCGCCCAGGAGTGAGGAGGTTAAGGGAAGAATTTTTACCACCGGGGCAAGCGGTTTTCCGGGATGTAGCCATATAACTGCCGACCGGGAAGGAAAAAAGGATTTTTCTGAGCTTATCAGTCTTGCAAAAACGCTTGCGTCCCCAGAGGAAATTGAAACGGGAGCTATAATAGGCGGATTTGCCCACTCACAGGTCATCGCACTCGTTGATAAGATTGTAGAAGGCATAAACTCGGGTGCCATTAAGAAATTTTTTGTCATGGCGGGCTGTGACGGCAGAATGAGGTCAAGAGATTACTATACGGAATTTGCCCAAAAGCTGCCTGAAGATACGATTATTTTAACAGCAGGTTGTGCAAAGTACCGCTATAATAAGCTTAATTTGGGAGATATAGGCGGTATCCCGAGGGTTCTTGACGCTGGACAGTGCAATGACTCTTATTCGCTTGCTTTAATTGCACTGAAGCTTAAAGAGGTATTCGGGCTTGACGATGTTAATAACCTGCCTATTGCTTTTAATATAGCCTGGTACGAACAAAAAGCCGTTATTGTCCTTTTAGCTTTACTCTATTTAGGATTTAAAAATATTCATTTAGGTCCTACTCTTCCGGGCTTTCTGTCGCCTAATGTGTTGAATGTACTGGTTGATAAATTCGGCGTTTCGGGTATTAGCTCTGTTGACGAGGATCTTCGGGTATTTATGTCTTGAAAATAAAAAGGCTGTAGCCTCAAGCTTTTATTGAAGCTGAGGCTACAGCCTTTTACTTTTTTAAAGGCGCTATATGTTGTTTAGGAACAGAAGATATATAAAGCGCTAACTAAACGCTTGTTTTTTGGGATTTATATGCTATAATCATATTAATAAAATTCCTGAAGGGGAGGCATTATTTTGGCAGAAAAGCTAAAACTTAATTACGGTAAAACCATTCTAATCGGCTTTGGATTCATGGCATCATCGGTGGCATGGGGTATTTATGACCCTTATGTTACAACAATTCTTAATAATCTGCTGGGTAAATCCGCTACCATAGCCGCCTGGGGCGAAGCGATAGTTGAGAGATTTCCGAAAATCCTTGACTTTCTTTCAGCTACCGGTGAGGACGTCGGAACCGTATCAGGCGGCTTTACTCTTGTTCCGCTTTTCATAGGGCTTATTATGACCTTTGACAATATTTTCGGCGTCATATTTCAGCCCACCTTCGGAAAGCTATCTGACCGTTGTCATTCGCGGTTCGGCAAACGCAGACCCTTTGTGTTTTTCGGAGCACCGCTTTCAGCATTGTTTTTTATACTTATTCCAAAGATGTCAACAATCCCTGCCCTTATGTTTTGTATAATTATGTACGTATTTATTATGTCTCTTTGGCGAGCTCCCGTAGTAGCTCTAATGCCTGATCTTACCGCTCCCTCCTTAAGAAGTGAGGGCAACGCCGTTATAAATCTTATGGGCGGCATAGGCGGGCTTCTTGCAACTCTTGCCGCTTCAATAGTCTGCTTGATCGGCGGCTTCAACAAGGCTACGGATGCAGAAAGCTATATACCCTATGTATTTGTTTTCGGAGCGGTTATTATGCTTTGTGCAACCGTTATTCTTTTCTTCTTTGTTAAAGAGCCTGACAGTCGTTTGAAGATCCTTTCAGAGGAAAGGCAGGCAGATGATGAAAAAGCAAAGCTGAAGGCTGCAAAGCAGGCCGCAAAGGCTGAAAGAGAGCGTCTTAAGGCTATCAAGCTATCAAAAGGCGAGCGCAAAAGTCTTATATTTATGCTTGTGGGTCTTTTCTTCCTTTTCTGCGGCGCGAACGCGGTACAAACCTTCTTTGCACTCTTTGCCGCAGAAATACTCGGTAAAAGCGTCGGAGAGGCAACTACTATGATGCTCATGTTCGTAGTAGCTTCAGCAATTTCTGCGGTACCCGCAGGCTATCTCGGGAAAAAACTCGGCAGAAAAAAGACTATACTCATCGGACTTACTGCTTTTCTCACCGCTTTTGTATTATATCTTGCCGTACAACTGATAACGGGCCAAGGCATGGCTCTTGTGTGGGTTGCTCTTATTGTCGGGGGCGCCGCAAATATGCTTATTACCGTCAACACGCTTCCGCTTGTGCTCGAGATTGGCGGAATTGAAAAAATCGGAACCTTTACAGGCTATTACTACACAGCAACCTTCTCCGCACAAATTGCAACACCCATTATTTACGGTGCTGTGCGTATGCTTTCGGGGACATATATGTCACTGTTTGTCTATTGTCCTGTTTGCTTTATCATTTCATTTTTGAGCATTATGCTTGTAAAGCACGGAGAGTCTATTCCTGAGGACATATTAAAAAAGGCTCAGCAGGATGACTCGTAAACTATAGAAGCAAAACGCCGTCGGCTTTTTAACCGGCGGCGCTGTTTTTTTGATTTAATGCTCACTTTGAAATTTAACGCACTGCTTAAAATGATTTCCTTTTTCTTCAAAATTTTTATATTTATTGTAGCTTGCGGCGGCGGGAGAAAACAGGCAAATTTTCCCGAGCCTTGTGTTTTCATATGCAAAGCTTACAGCCTGCTGCATATCATTTGCCTTGAGCATATGAATTTTACATCCGTTTTTATGGAGAATGTCTATAATTTTATGCCCTGTTTCAGGAAGCCCCGCAAGGTTTGGTACCTTGCCGTCAGACAGAAATTCCAAAAGCGGTGAATAGTCAATGCCCCTGTCAAGTCCTCCGAAAATCAGCGTATCTACACGTTGTAATGACTTTACGGCATTAATTACAGCGGTGGGGATGGTTGCAATACTGTCATTATAAAATTCGATTCCCTTAAACTTACCTGCAAATTCAAGCCTGTGAGGGATGCCCTTAAAGCTCTGTATTGCTTTTTCCATGCAGTCGTCGCTAATTCCGAAAATTCTTGCTACAGCTACGGCATAACCTAAGTTTTGCCTGCTGTGCTCACCTAAAAGGTGCTGCGTAAGAGATTGCAGGTGTAAAATAAATTTGTCACTTACAGCCTTTGAAAAGGGCACCTCTATAATTGTGCCCTTTGTGATTTTTCTCAAATCGGTTATTCTTTCGTCCCTTTGCTCAGGGTTATATATAAAATAATCCTCCTGTGTCTGAAATCTTGCTATATTGAGCTTTGCATTCACATATCCGGAAAATCCGTCCTCATAATGGTCGAGATGCTCCTCGTATATATTAACTATAACGGCAATATGTGCAGACGCCCTTGTAAACTCAAGCTGATGAGAGGACATTTCAACAACGGCTATTTTTGTGTTTTCGGGGATATCAAAAACAGGAACGCCGATATTTCCGATAAGCGCACAATTCATACCCTTGTTTTTGAGCATTTCATATATAAGCGTTGAAGTTGTGGTTTTACCCTTTGTCCCTGTCACTCCGATAACAGTCTTTCCGAAGAAGCGTAAAAATAAATCAAGCTGGCATGTAATTTCTGTTTTTTCCCCAATCTTTACGCCGATAAACGGTATCCCGGGACTCTTTATCACAATGTCATAATTACATACCTCGGAAAGGTACGACTCATTGCATACCGTCTTAACGAACGGATCCATTATTTCAATTTGGGCATAATCGGCTACTGTAATCTCCTTGTCGGGCAGAAAACGCCTTATAAAGGCAAGAGTCGATTTGCCCTCTCTGCCATAGCCCAGTATCATTATTCTTTTTTCGGCAAGATAGTCAATCACAGGTAGAGACAATTGTCTTCATCCTCTCTACAGCATATAGAAATTTATCCGGCACAAGATGCTGTGTGTTAAATTCTTCAAGCATTTTTATCCCGAGCTTCATTACCTCTTCGGTTTTTTCTGTACGGTCAAGATATTCGAGTAAAAACGGCAGTTTTTCGCCTGAGCTTTTGAGCTGCTCAGTCTTTTTTGATACGGCAAAAAGATATTCCCGTGTTGTGCCTACGCATTCAAAAGGCTTTACCGGTAATTGCCCGATTAGACCCTTAAATGTGCTAAGCAGCTTTTCGTCCTTAAAAAGATTTTTTTGAAAAATTTCTAAAAGCTCCCCCTCGCTTAAAAACGGCGATAAAATCCCAAAGACAAATAGACATTTAGGACAGCTGCAGCACCATATGTTATCCTTACTGCCTTTGTTGCAGCTTCTGAAAACCATATGATATTGTTTTTTCGCCGCAAAATATTTTGCTATCTGAAGCTCGTTGAACGGCCTTAACAGACTAAAATATTTTATGTCTTTTGTTATATATTTATTAACATAATCACTGAAATCCTTTTCAAATGTGAAGGATTTGGAATACTGGTGATTTATATTTGCGTCTTTTAAGTTTCCCTCGTTAGCGCTTGATTCGTTTGATAAGACAATGCTTTCGCACCCTGATATATATGCGCAATAAAGCGACAAAAACGCAACAATAGCGGAAAAGGGTGTGTGACCGTTCAAAAAACCCTGACCGTTAAGCTCAATAAGTCGCTTGTCTATTGCTCTGTGTGTTTTTATTATAGCCTTCTCAATGTATCCCGCAGCCCTCACACACTGTGTGCGCGCCCGCTGGTCGTTTACGGTTATAAACAATTTTTTTTGTTCCTCCAAAAGAGAAGCCGTTACACAGCTGTCCTTCCCGCCGCCTATGGGTATAAGGTTAAGACCGCCTTTGACGAAATTCTGTTTCGGACTTATACCATCCTCGTTCGCCTCTATATTGACGAATTCTTCCAAATCAAATTCGATATTATTGTTATAAAAAAACTCTCCCAATCCGTTATACCAAAGCTTTTTAAACCAAAGCTTTTCATTAGGACTTAAAAATCCGCAGGGAACCCTGACGGTTTTAGGGCAAACCGCTTTTAAATAACTCACAGCCTCAACAAGTCCTAAAGCAAAAACAATTCGCTTGGCAACGGGAGAATCATACCCGTTAATTAAATTTAGATTTCTCGTGTCTATCTTAATATAAGGTGAAAAATCAGTCAGGCCTTCAATAGTAAAATCGAAGGCCAAGGTTATTTCATCTTTATCTTTTGTGACGGAATAATTTCTGAATATAAATACAGGGTATTTATCCCGTAAATCGTTAACTGTAAAACTCATAATTGTTTTTGCCGCCTGATTTAGCCTTATACATTGCCTCGTCAGCCTTTGTGAAAAGCTCCGTATAAGAGCTTCCGTGGTCAGGCCACAGGGCAATACCCACACTGCATGACACCTTGTAGTCTGCATCAACCTCAAGCCTGATTTCAGTAAACAGCCTGCAAATTTCCTTAGCCTTTTCGGCTGCTACTTCAGGTGATATATCGTCAAGAAACAGGACCATTTCGTCTCCGCCAACTCTGCCTAATATGTCCATAGACCTAAACAGCGCTTTCATTTTGCTTGAAACGTTGATTAGAAAATGGTCTCCCTCAACATGACCGAATGTATCGTTAACATACTTGAAATTGTCAATATCAATAAGAAACAAGGCCGCTCGGTTTATTCCCTCCTTATTTTGTATAATATCGTTAATCTTAAGACCTGTGGATATTTTGTTGTAAAACCCGGTAAGAGGGTCGGTCTGAGCCTGTGCCATCAGCTTTGTTTTTTCACGCTTAATTCTGTCTACATTTGTAAGCTTGCCGATAAAGCGCATAGCCTCGCCGGAATGGTTATAAATCGTTGTAAACGTAACCGTGTACCAAACATCGTCCCCTCGTTCGTTTTTTAACCTAAAATCGAAAATATTCGTCCTTTTCCCGGCAAGCGCATTGCTTATGTTCTCTAAAATAATCGGAACATCTCTATGGTCAACCTTTTCGCTGTAGGTTATGGTCTCTATAGCGTTCTCAATCGTCGGCGATATGCGCAAAAGCTTTTTCATCTTGTATGAGCATTCCAAAATATCTGAAGCGACATCATACTCAAACAAAATATCATTAGAGATTTCTTCCAATATTTCATATTTTTCAGTTGCCTTTTGCAGATTGTTCTGTGTTTTCTTAAGCTCCGTAATATCAATAAGGTTACAAACGAAGAATATCCCGTATTCCTCTGACGGTACGCATCGTGCCGAGATAAGAGCATATGCTTCTTCACCGCTCTTTTTCAGAATACGACACTCAAAACGATGTACCTCGTTTAGCGAATCTTGACCACTTTTTACAAGATTAATTATTTGGACAAAGTCCTCGTAATAAACAAGATTAAAAAGCGTTGCGTCATCAAGAGTTTCGTATTCCTCGCGTGTATAACCGAACATTTCAAAAAAACCGTCATTGGTGTAAATAAGCTTTACCGTGTTTGGTAAGGGGGCAACTAAGGCCATTCCGGTTATCGTGTTTTGCAATATCATTTCCAAATATCTTCTTGACAGCTCGCTTTCGTGGTAACCGCCTGTTTTCATCATACCTTATCAATTCCTGCCTTCCGTGCTTAATCTAATAGCAAAACAGTTTATTTTTTGTATATTATAACACTTAATAGCGCGATTGACAAGAATTTTTGCTTAAGCTATTGATAAATACTAAATTTAATATATAATTGTTGTTGGTGAGAATTATGTTAGAATTAAAGAGCGTATCTTATGAGATTTTTGACGAGGGAAAAAATATTGATATAGTAAACAGTATCGATTTAGAGGTTCCCGACGGAGAATTTCTTGTTATAACAGGACCAAACGGCGGGGGAAAATCAACCCTCGTAAAGCTCATTATGGGGCTTATCCGCCCTACTTCGGGGACAATCCTTTTTAACGGTCAAAATATTACAAGCCTGTCTGTTACCGACAGGGCGCATCTCGGTATCGGCTACGCCTTCCAGCACCCGGCGCGGTTTAAGGGGCTTACCGTGCATAAGCTCCTCTCCATAGCGCACGGCGGGGACTTGCCGGAGGATGAGTGCTGTGCGTATCTTACGAGAGTGGGCTTATGCTCTAAAGATTATTTGCACCGGGAAATTGACTCTTCTCTTTCCGGAGGGGAGATAAAGCGTATTGAAATTGCCACCCTAATGGCGCGCGAGCTTAAGCTTGCCATTTATGACGAGCCCGAGGCAGGCATAGATCTTTGGAGCTTTTCCATGCTTGTGGAAGGCTTTAAGGACATACGGAAAAGAAAAAAGGAGACAGTAATTATTATATCCCATCAAGAGCGTATAATGAAGATAGCCGACAGGATAGCCGTAGTATCGGCAGGCAGACTGTCCGATGACGGTCCTGTTAATGAGATTTTCCCAAAGCTTATAGACCAGCTTGACAATGCCTGTGATTTCCGCGGAGAAACCCGAGGGAAAAAGTGAAAGGGATTAATAATATGTCAGAATTAAGCAGACTTGATTTCAATATACTCGATGCTGTAGCGCAGCTGCACGAAACCCCAAAAGGAGCTTACAATATTCGTAAAAACGCAGCCGGCGTAAGCAGTCGCTCCACCGAAAATATCATAATACAGTCAAAGCAGCAAAAGCCCGGAATAGATATTATTATAAAGGAAAACACAAAAAACGAAAGTGTTCATATTCCCGTGATTATAACTGAAACGGGAGTAAACGATCTTGTTTACAACGATTTTTATATTGGTGATAACTCTGATGTGCTCATAGTGGCAGGTTGCGGAATTCATAATTCCGGAGGGATTAAAAGCGAGCATGACGGTATTCATGTTTTTCATATCGGTAAAAATGCAAGGGTAAAATATGTCGAAAAGCATTATGGCGAGGGGCAGGGAACGGGTGAAAAGGTTCTCAACCCGACAACCGAGGTATATATGGACAAGAACTCCTACTGTGAAATGGAAATGGTACAGATAAAGGGTATTGATTCTACAATGAGGGAAACGACCGCCCACCTGAAGGCGGGGGCCTCCCTTGTAATCCTTGAAAGACTTATGACGCACGGTAACCAAAGTGCCCTGTCAAATATGATTATCAATCTTAATGAAGAGGACTGCTCTGCACAAATTGTTTCACGCTCAGTCGCAAAGGATTCCTCAGAGCAGGTTTTCTATCCTAAGGCTGTAGGGAACAGTCGCTGTAAGGCTCATATTCAGTGCGATTCGATTATTATGGATCAGGCGAAAATCCGCTCTATACCTGAAATTTCCGCAAATCACAGGGATGCCGAAATAATACACGAGGCAGCAATCGGAAGAATTAATAATGACCAGCTGCTTAAGCTTCAGACACTCGGACTTTCCGAAAATGAGTCGGAGCAAATAATCATAAGCTGCTTTCTCAAATAAAAAGGGAAGTGATAATATGGAAAGAAGAGTGCTTGCGTTTGATTTCGGAGCGTCAAGCGGAAGAGCTGTTTTAGGTATTTTTGACGGAGAAAAAATTACACTCAAGGAGGTTCACCGCTTCCCGAATGAGCCTGTTAAAGTTGGGGATACAGTTTATTGGGATGTTTTAAGGCTTTTTCATGAAATCAAGAAAGGCTTGGTTGCCGCACAAAGCGAGGGCGGATTTGACTGTGTGGGTATAGACACCTGGGGAGTAGATTTTGCTCTTATAGGTAAAGACGGAAGGCTGCTTGAAAACCCCGTCCATTACCGTGACCTTCGTACCTGTGGCATGATTGATAAAGCCTCGGAAAATATTAGTCTTGACAGGATATATGAACTGACGGGAATTCAGTTTATGCAGTTTAATACTGTTTTTCAGCTTTTGTCCTTAATGCATAAGCGTCCTCATATACTCGAAAGCGCTCAAAGTATGCTCTTTATGCCTGATTTATTTAACTATATGCTCACGGATAAAACAGCCGCAGAATATTCAATTGCTACCACCTCTCAGATGATCGATATAAAAACGCACAGCTGGTCTGACGAAATATCGGAAGCGTTCGGTTTTAACAAAACACTTCTGCCTCGAATTGCAAAAACAGGTGAAATACTCGGTGAGATTAGCCCCGAAATATGTGAAGAGCTTAAAATAAACACTGCAAAGGTTATTCTCGTCGCTTCACATGACACTCAAAGCGCGGTAACGGCGGTTCCCTCGACGAAAAGTGATTTCGCCTTTATAAGCTGCGGTACCTGGTCGCTTTTCGGAACAGAGGTTGAACATCCCATAATCAATGAGAGGTCAAAAAACCTGAATTTTACTAATGAGGGCGGATATGACTACGGGGTGGCTTTTCTTAAAAACATCTGCGGTCTATGGCTTATTCAAGAGAGCCGACGACAATGGGACAGAACGGGCCAAAAATATTCTTATGCCGATTTGGAATGTCTGGCACTTGAAAGCAAGCCCTTCAAATGCTTTATCGACCCTGACTCACCTGAATTTGCGTCGATGGGAAATATCCCTGAAAAAGTTGTCTCCTACTGCAGGAGAACCAAGCAAGAGATTCCCGAAAGCGTCGGAGAAATTATGCGCTGTATTTATGAGAGTCTTGCGCTAAAGTATCAGAATGTTTTTGACGGTCTTAAAGGTTGTACGGGAAAAAGCTATGACACAATACATCTTATGGGCGGCGGCGCAAAAGATTCTCTTCTTTGCCAAATGACTGCCGACGCATGTGACGTCACAGTACTGGGCGGACCCGTTGAGGCTACTGTACTGGGCAATATTGCCGTACAGCTGATTTCCTTAGGTGATATTGACAGTATAACTAAGGCAAGAAGCATAATCGCCTCGGGCGAAACGCTGAAAACTTATTATCCCAACCATACACAAGCCTTAAAGGAAGCCGTTTCGAGGTTCTCCCGTATTATAGGAAAATAGAATAAAAATTGAGCCTGTAAGAGCAAATGACTCTTATAGGCTTTTTATCAATCAATCGCAATTTTTTCTATGCGGGCATTCATCGCAGCTTGTGCAGCAGGTTGTTTTATTTGGTTTTTCGTCTTTTATAAATATCCACCAGACTAATGACGCAAATAGGGCGAAGGCAACAGCTATACCTGCAAAGCTTGCTGTACCCTGAATGAGCCTTCCGAACTGATAAACCATCAATGACACGCCATAGGCGTATAAGGTTTGATACCCAATAGCAAAAATAGCGTCCTTAAATTTTTTCAGTTCGCGCAGCATAGACGCCATAGCCGCTACGCACGGGGCACACAGTAAATTGAAAAGTAAAAACGAGTAAGCCGAAAGCTGTGAAAAAACCGTTTTAAGTATCTCGGTTCCTTCGGTCCCGTCGGACGAAAAGCCGTACAGGACCCCGAGCGTAGCTACTATGTTTTCCTTTGCCGCAAGTCCTGCTATAACCGCTACCGCTGCCTTCCAATTTCCGAATCCGAGAGGTGCAAACAAAACAGCAATTGCCCGCCCGAGCATTGCAAGCAGGCTTTCCTCGGCATTTTCAACCAATACGGGTTTCCCTCCGACAAATCCGAAGTTCGACGCCGCCCATATGATAACACTGGACAAAAGTATTATGCTTCCTGCCTTTTTTATAAAAGAGGCTGATCTGCTCCAAGTACTTCCTACTACAGATTTTATGTCCGGCAAATGATACGAGGGAAGCTCCATGACGAAGGGTGACGGCTTTGAATTAAAGCCCTTTGTCTTTTTAAGTATAATCCCCGAAACAGCTACGGAGGCAATTCCGATTAAGTATACGCTTGCGGATACCCAGCCTGCGTTGCCGAACAAAGAGCCTGAAATAAGCGCGACTATCGGCAGCTTTGCGCCGCACGGCATAAAGGTTGTGGTCATTATGGTGATTTTACGTTCTTTTTCATTCTCAATAGTACGCGTAGCCAAAATACCCGACACCCCGCAGCCGGTACTTACGAGCATCGGAATAAACGATTTACCGGAAAGCCCGAACTTCCTGAAAAGCTTATCAATTAAGAATGCTATTCTTGACATATATCCGCATTCTTCAAGAAGCGAAAGCAAAAGAAACAATACTATTATCTGCGGTACAAAGCTTAAAACAGAACCGACCCCCCCTATTATTGCTTCTGCGATAAGACCCTTCAGCCAA
>CAZPPO010000001.1:2874-6203 GCA_964588475.1 uncultured Eubacteriales bacterium | reverse complement strand
GTGAACCGACGCTTTCGAGAAACGCACGCGCCCCGGCGCCTATCCAGTCACTGAAAATTGCACAGGTAAGGTCCGAAAAAACATTGCCGGCAACATTAACCGCTATATAGTATACGCCAAACATCAGCAGTGCAAATATCGGAAGGGCCGCAAACCTGTTCATCAAATACTTATCAATTTTTTCGGAAATTTCCTCTCTTGCCAAGCTGTTTTTCTGACAGCATAGCTTTACGGCGTCTGTTACAAACTTGTACCTCTCATTTATAACTATACTGTCAGAGTCCTCACAAAGCTCTGTTTCAACTGCCCGAATGTCGTCCTCGATATGCCGCAGAACGTCCTTTGACGCCTTGAGTTCTTCATACGCTGCCAAATCACGCTCGAAAAGCTTAATTGAAAACCATCTTTGCTCCCTTCCCGGTTTTGAGTGTAAAACAGCCTCCTCTATATGCGCCAGGGCGTGCTCAACGGCACCGGAAAAGCGTTTTATCGAGGGCCTTTGATACCCGCTCTCTGCCGCTTTAATTGCAGCGTCTGTTACCTCCTTGAGCCCCAGTCCCTTTAAGGCGGATATCTCAAAAACGGGGCATCCGATAACCAGTGCGAGCTTTTTCAAATCTATTGAGTCTTTTTTCTTTCTTACTATGTCGATAAAGTTTACGGCTATTACCATTGGGATTGAAAGCTCCGTAAGCTGTGTGGTTAAATAAAGATTTCTCTCAATATTAGTTCCGTCAATTATATTAATAATTGCATCGGGACGCTCTTTTAACAGGTAGTTCCTTGCTATAATCTCCTCGGGTGAATACGGAGAAAGTGAATATATCCCTGGCAAATCCGTTAATATAATGTCCTTTTCACCCTTTAGCCCTCCCTCTTTTTTTTCTACAGTTACCCCGGGCCAGTTGCCGACATATCTGTTTGAACCTGTCAGGGCGTTGAAAAGGGTTGTTTTCCCGCTGTTGGGATTACCTGCAAGCGCAATTTTAATTGCCATATTTCTTCCTTTCCCTGTTTTATTCTTCACCCATAATTTATTCGTCCGTTGCCTTTATTATTCTATTTCTACCATAGTGGCATCTGCTTTCCTTAAGGTCATATCATATCCTCTGACTCTTATTTCTATCGGGTCTCCCAAAGGCGCCATACGACGTATAAAAATCTCTACGTCTTTGGTAATCCCCATATCCATAATCCTTCGACGCACAGCACCCTCACCTTTTACACGGGTTACATTTACTTTTTCACCGATTTTGGCATCGCTCAAAGTTCGCATAAGATAGCTCCCCTCACTATAGTTAGCCATTGCTAACCACATATATATAATATGCACATATTGCAAAGATGTCAATACTTTTATCAAATTATTCTGTATAATTCATCTGGCTTATATCATTGTTCTAATGTGCGCTTGATTTGCAGCGCTATTTGCTGTATAGTGTTATGAGAAGGTGATTTTATGGGTATTCATGAATCCGGAGAAATGTACCTTGAGACAATTCTTGTACTGTCTCAAGAGCTTGAGCGAGTTCGGGCAGTTGATATCTGTGAAAAATTAGGATATTCGAAGCCGAGCGCCAGCCGTGCTCTCGGACTCTTAAAAAAAGGCGGCTTTTTAATGGTTGATTCACTCGGAAACATCGTTTTGACTCAGGACGGCAAAGAGCTTGCAAGCCGTATCTATGAAAGACACAAGACTCTCACCGAATTTTTTGAGCTGCTTGGGGTGAGCAATCAAACCGCTTGTGCGGATGCGTGCAAAATTGAACATGATATCAGCGATGAATCGTTTGAAAAGATATGTAAATTCGTCGAGCACGGCTAAAAGCCGTGCTCGTTTTTAATATGCTTTAAGTGTGTCATTATAGGGATTTAGTCGTTACCTCACGCTTTTCCTGCAGCATTTTTGATATTTCAAGCTTTTTCTTACCCACAATATCGTATTTAAGCATAGGGATTGCGGCAAGCAAGCTGAATATTCCGGGTAAAGCGGTATAGCCGAAATATACAAGTTTTTTTGTTTCCTCGGCAAAGACAATGTCTTGCGCGTTGTATTTTGATGCTTTTAATATAAGCAGACCCAGCGCCGTTCCCATTGCAAGACAAATCTTAATGGTAAGGCTCAACACGGCGTATGCGGTGCCTTCGGTACGCTTGCTTGTTTTCAGCTCGTAATAATCTACACAATCTGCAGTCATTATCATCGGCATGAGGGTTACCGCGCCGAACTGTAATCCGATAAGAAATAAGAAAGAAAACATTAAAATCTTGTTTTCGGTGCCAATAAAAAATGTGATGGTTGAAATTACAAAGCCGTATATCGATAAAAGCAAAAATGTATTTTTTTCCCCTATCTTCTTAATTAAAAGAGGCGTGATAATCATACTTATCATCGAGCCTATAGCAGTTGTAATACCCAGCACGACAATAAGATTTTGCCCTCCGAGCAAAACGTTTGCCGCTTGTATTTGGATGCCCATAGCCATTTGTCTGCCGAAGCCGAAAAAATAAGAAACTATGACCATCATCAAAGGCTTATTGTCCCTTAAGGTTCTCCACATATCCGAATATGACATTCTCTGGGTCTTATAGCCTACCCGCTCCTTGCTGTAAAAAACAATGAGCGAAAACAAAAGGCAGCCCAAGACGCCTATTATCACAGATGAAACAAAGTATTCCGCGCTGCTTATGGGTGTGTCCTTCCCCCCCTCGTAACCGAAAACCCTTGAACCGTTGGGAACTAAAATACAAGCAATAGGAACTATAACATACGCCGCAGCAAAGCCCACAGATTTTAAGGTGTTTGCAATTGAAACCACATTTGTACGCTCAGTCGGATTAGGAGTTAAAACTGATGCTATTGCCTGAGACGGAACATCGCCCAGTGTCATGGCAAGACTCCACATAAGGTAAGTGATAAATATGTAAGCATACATCCAGAAACCCTTTAGCGGTATTTCGGTAAAAATCAAAACCGTCATTAAAACAAGTGGCCCAAGGGAAAACATTATAAACGGCTTGAGCTTTCCCCTCTTTGAATTTTTCCGTTCGATAAGATTTCCCACTATAGGGTCAAAAGCGGCGGAAACAACTCTTACGGACAAGAGCAAAATACCAATCAAGGCAAGATCTGCAGCCATTATTGCAGAATAAAACTCTGCTTGATATGAATTAAGAAAGCCAACAATCGCCTGAAACCCGAAAAGCCCAAGCGAGTATGCGGCAATCTCTTTTTTCTTCATATGCTTTTTCATTACATCCATGCAATTCACCTCTGTATAAGGTTAGCACAGATAACCTGATTGTCAATATTTACACGAGAAATTGCA
>CAZPPO010000001.1:2514-2864 GCA_964588475.1 uncultured Eubacteriales bacterium | reverse complement strand
AGTAATTGTTTTTTATATTTTAATATGATAAAATAAATGTTACTTAATCATTTTAAAGCGCAACCGAAACAGCAACCATGTTTTCGGAAAGGCTCGTGATTATATGGATAATTTTCAAAGGTTCACCAGCGGTTTTCTTGCACCTGACAGCGAGTTTTCCCCGTTTCCGTTTTGGTTCTTGAATGATACGCTCGACGAGGGAATGCTCCTATCACAGCTTAACGTCTTTTATGCCAAGGGTATCAGAGGCGTAGTTTTGCATCCCCGTATGGGGATACCCATTGATACTTTATACCTTAAAGACAAATATATGAACTTCATCAGAATTTGTGTAAATCAAGCGTGCGAGC
>CAZPPO010000001.1:0-2504 GCA_964588475.1 uncultured Eubacteriales bacterium | reverse complement strand
ATGGAGGTTATAGCCAAAAGCGGAGTAAGGGCGGAGGAAATAGCGGCAATCGGCATCACAAATCAGCGTGAAACGACAGTCCTGTGGGATAAGGGCACGGGGCTGCCGATATATAACGCCCTTGTCTGGCAGTGCCGGAGGACTTGTCGCAAAGCTAAATCCCCGCTACCGCTCGCGCGGTATTTATGCCTTAAGAATGACTGCTCCCGAGCCTTTTATTCCCGAGAACGAGAGGCTTGTGGGTAAATATCTGCTTAAATTCGAAAACAATCGTCTTTCGGACTTTATTCGCTCAGAAGCATCCGTACAAAAAGACGGCTACACTCCGTACGCCTTTATATGCGGTTTTACAAACGGTAAAATAAGGGGTGTTCATCCTACTACAGACGATTTTGAAGCGAATGCCCCCTTTTCGGGCGACTTGCTCTCACCGGGTGCGGTTGATTCGTTTATTGAGCTTACCCATGAGAGGTATTTTGGTGAGCTTGAAGAGTTTTTCGGCAGTACGATAATAGGCTTTTTTACCGATGAGCCAAATGTTACCGGCAGAAGAAGCCAGCTGCCCGATTATGCCGCCTGGACTGAGGATTTTTTTGAAGATTTTTTGGTGCAGTGCGGTGGTGAGGATCTTTTGCCCCCATTACTTTTTGAGTGCGAAAGAACAAAAACAGCCCGCGCCGCACATAAAAAAGCCATAAATAAAAGGCTTGCCGAAAATTATTACGGAAAGCTTGCAAAATGGTGCAGCCTGCACAATCTGAATTTGTACGGTCACCCAAGTGCCAGTGCGGATATCGGACTTCAAAAATACTTCAGCGTTCCCGGTCAGGATATAGTATGGCGTTGTGTTGAAGCGTCCGATAATTTGACTTCTCCCGACAGCGTAGCCGCAAAATGCTCGTCAGACAGTGCCAGGCATCTTGCACGCCGCAGAAACTCAAACGAGGTTTTCGGAGTATGCGGGCAAAAAGGTAATCCGTGGGACTTTACTTTTTCGGATATGCTTTGGTATTTGAATTATCTTTTCGTTCGCGGTGTAAATCTAATATTCCCTCACGCCTTCTATTACTCAGTCAGGACTCCTCTTCAGTATTGCGAGAGACCGCCGGATGTCGGACCGAACAATATATGGTGGGAAGAGTATTTTGCTGTCTCTTCATACATATCACGTTTGTCTTATCTTAACACTGATTGCCGTAACAGCCCTTTATGCGCGGTTCTTTGCGGCTTTTCTCATATGCCGTATAAAATAGTACGGCCACTCTATGAAAATCAGTTCCCGTTTAACTACATCACCGAGGAAATGATTATTGACGGGAAAATAGAGGCAAACGGATATAAATACGACACGCTTCTGATTGATAATGAAATGGAAATTAGCGATTCATTAAGAGCTAAACTCGATCTATTCAGTTCAAACAAGGGTAGAATTCTGTTCCTAAACAGCGACAATTGCGAGGAAGTTTTTTCTTTTCTCGATAAAAACACAAAAAAAGACTTCTATTTTCTGGCGCAAAAGGGAGATAAATCGTTTTTAAGAATTGAAAGGCTTATAAAAGAGGAGTGCGCAGTTTATCTTTTGTGCAATGAAAGCGCACAGGGCAGCGGCAACATAATTACGGGCGAGCTTACTGTCGGCTCAAGCAGAAAAATATATCGAGCAGACGCCTTTTCAGGTCAATTTATTCCTGTTTTTTCAAAGCCCTTCGAGGGTGGCTCAAAAATCAATTTGAGCATTCCCCCTTGCCGTCTCGTAATACTTGTTGAAAGTGTAAACGAAGAAGCGTTTGATGAGGATTATGAAGAGCCCGAAGCATTCCGTATCAAATTTACGGACTATGATGAGTCCGAGTCTTCTATTGACAAAAACGGGTTCCCGGAAAAGCTTTACAGCGCAAATCTTCACTTTTCCGACAGAGATGTGCGCATCATTCTCACTTTGCCTGAGGTTCGTGATAAGGCTAAAATATATATAAACAACATACATGTTGACACCCTGCTTATGCCACCCTGGGAAACAGATATAACCGATTTTGTTTACCGAGGCGATAATTTGGTGCAAGTCAGAGTAACGGGAAGCGCAGCCAACCGCTTCGGAGAAAAAACACCGGTAGGTCTTCAAAAAAAGGACTGAGAAAGGAACCCTATGCCTCCCTTAACTATTATGCTCAAGCCCGCTTCCTCAGCTTGCAATATGCAGTGCTCCTATTGCTTTTATAATGATGTTGCAAAAAACAGAAAAGTCGGATTTAAGGGTATGATATCCGAGGATTTGCTTGAGGTAATAATATCTCGCGCAACAGCTTACGCACAGCATAGCTGCACCTTCATTTTCCAGGGTGGCGAGCCCACTCTTGCCGGATTAAGCTTTTATAAGTCATTAATAAATCTACAAAATAAATACAAAAAGCCCGGGCTTAATGTTTACAATTGCCTTCAAACAAACGGCTATGCTATTGACGAAAAATGGGCAAGATTTTTTGTTAAAAACGACTTTCTTGTCG